>JAWANM010000001.1:0-78513 GCA_038895375.1 Candidatus Pacearchaeota archaeon
AAGAACTTGAATGTATGCAGGACCGCCGTTTGCTTTATGTATATGCTCTAAAGCTTTTTTAATTTTGTTCTTGAAATCTTGTAAGTAGCCTATGCTCGCAGTCGCAACATAAACATTGTGATTGTGTGAAGCGACAATGAAAGGCATGTTCTTTTTCTGTTCAAGCTTGCCACTAGCAATCAAGCCATAAGGGGTGGTCGTTGTTGCTGCATGCAAAGGAGTAGAGCTACTTCGCTGAATTCCTGTATTCATATAGGCTTCGTTGTCGTAACAAATGTAAAGCACACGATGACCTCTTTCGAGCATTCCAGAAAGAGCTTGCAAGCCTATGTCGAATGTGCCTCCATCGCCAGCGATCGCGACTACGTTTATTTTTTTACCTTGTTTTTTCAAAGCAGCCTCGATTCCAGAAGCCGTTGCAGCCGCATTCTCGAAAGCAGAATGAATGCAAGGAACTCGCCACGCTGTAAAAGGATATGCTGTACTAACGACTTCCATGCAGCCCGTCGCTATAGTCACTATCGTATTTTTTCCGCAAACTTTCATTATGTGCCGCATTGCAATTGCAGCCCCACAGCCTGCGCATGCGTTATGCCCTGAAACAAATCCTTCGAAATTTCGATTTTTTTGCGTCATCTTATTTTAAAATTTTGAATTTTATTATAAATAATTTTGTTTTTGGAGTGACTTTTTTCTTGTAATAACTAGAAAAAGTTTTGCACATTTCTTCAATATTTTTATAAACTTTATGCCCTTCTTTGTCCTCTTCTGTTAAATTTTCGAAAGTAGTTTTTTTAATCCACAAAACTTTTGCTTTTGCAAATTTTTTTCCATTAGCATAAAAGACTAATTTTTCGCCTGGATTGAGCTTTTCATATTTTTTTCCTACTCTCCATGTTATGGTTTTTTTACCTGTTAAAATTCTTTCTATGCTGCTTCCTAAGAAGTTTATCTTCATTTTATTATTTTCTTTATCATTTCGGGCGTTATATCTTGACCTCCAAGGCCCAAAACATGTGAATTTATTTTTATTTTATCTTGCAATGCTACTTTAATTTCACTGTACAAAGGACTAAAACTTCCGAAAGAAAGAGATCTGTCGATTACGTCTATTTGCTCCAATTGTCTACAAACATTTTGAATTTCTTTTGTCGGAAATGGTCTAAAAGATTTTATTCTTATCAAACCGACTCTTGTTTTTTGCAAAACATGTTTTATAGTAGAACATTGAGAGCCGAGTGCTATAATTGCTTTTCTCGCTTTTTCCATGTTGTAAGTTTCGATCAGGCCATTCCCATAACTTCTTTTAAATTTTTTATTGAACTCTTGATTCACTTCTTTTATTGCATCCAAGGCTTTGTTCATCGCTTTTTGTTGTTGCATCTTGAATTCCGTATAAAAGTTTGGAAAAGCAACAGGTCCCATTGTAACTGCTTTGCTCGGATCTAATTTGTATCGTGGCTTGTAAGAAGGTAAAAAAGAATCTACTTGTTTTTGCTCGAGCAGCTCGACATTTTCAGAAGCATGCGAAAGAGTAAATCCATCTATGCAAACCATTGTAGGCAGCATGACTTTCTCAGCAATTTTATAAGCCTGCACTACAGTATCGTGAGCTTCTTGAACGGATTCGCAATAAAGCTGGATCCAGCCTGCATCGCGAGAGGCCATCGCATCGCTGTGATCACACCAAATGTTTAGCGGAGCACTCAAAGCTCTGTTTGCTACAACCATAACAACAGGCAATCTCAAGCCAGAAGCAATAAACAACATCTCATGCATCAACGCTAAACCTTGACTCGAAGTTGCTGTAAAAGTTCTAGAGCCCGTAGCTTGAGCACCGATGCACGCGCTCAAAGCAGAATGCTCAGATTCCACGTTAAGAAACTCTGCTTTAAGTTTTCCGTCTGCAACAAATTTTGCCAACTGCTCTACAATTAACGTTTGTGGAGTTATGGGGTAGCTTGCAATTACATCCGGCTTGCATAAACAAACAGCTTCTGCAATTGCATAGCTGCACTGAATTGCTTTTGAAATTTTTGATTTCATTTTTCTTCTCTCAACATTACAATCGCTTTAACAGCGCATTCTGCTGCACAGATCCCGCAACCTTTGCAGTAATCATAATCGATAACTACTTTGTTGTTGAAAATTTTAATCGCCCCCTCAGGACAATAATCTGCACACAATCCGCATTTAACGCATTTTTTTGAAATTATTTCTGGTTTCAAAGTTCTCCAAGAGCCTGTTTTGTTTTTCAAACTAGATCCCGGCCTTTCGATGATTGCCGCAAAGCTTTCTTTTTGCTTTTTCATCTTAAACTTTCATAAACCTCTTCTATTGCCATAAGATTTTTTTCGAAAAGTTCTTTCGAAAAAGTTTCTTTGCATGCTCTAATCAGAGATTCCTTTTTTATTAATTTTGTAAAGTATGAAAAAACAGCAAGCATAATTGTATTTACAATAGGCTTACCAAAAACCTTAAGAGCAAGATTTGTTGCATCAAAGCTATAGATCCTATTTTTATTTTTTATTTTTGATGTTGAATTTACAATAATCTTTTTCGCTTTAATTTTTTTGAATTTCAACAATGAAGAATCGAAAATTACTGCAATGTCTGTATTATAAATTTGACTTCTCAAAAGTATGGGTTTTTCATCTATTCTGCAATAAGCCTCGACGGGCGCTCCTTCTCGCTCGATACCGAAACTAGGAAACGCTTGAGCATATTTGCCATCAAAAGAAGCTGCCAAAGCAAGAATCTGAGCAGCCTTTACAGCGCCTTGGCCTCCACGACCATGAAATGTAATTTGAATCATTCTTAATTTATTCCGAATTTTGCTTGATTAAATTTCTAATTGCATTTGTTGCTTCATCTGTTTTCATATTTCTTATGTCCACACCAAAATGCTTTGTTAAATCAAAATTGGCTTCTTTGAAAGCATCCTTAAACATTTTCTGCTGCATTCTTGGATCACAACCTGCTACAAACAATCTTTCAATTTCCTTGTTTTTTAACAATGCTTTAAGAAACTCGTCACCATCGTCAGCGCAAAGTTGTGGATGTATTGCTACAAAATCCACAAGTTTTTCTTTTCGTATTTTATTCAAAACTTCAAAAATATCCATGCTTTTGAACGAAGGGCAAGTGCCTTGACAAACGCACAACAAAAGTCCTGTTTTCATTTTTTATTCCAGCTATTGTCTCCAGGAAAAAGTATTGCATTATTTTGACATGCTCCTTTCTGACAGCCTCGACAAAACTCCACACAATTTTCGGGTTTCGCTACTATTGGCTTGCCATCTTTAACCACAAAAACCTTATTCTTACAAAAATTTACGCATGCTAAACAACCGACACATTTCTTATAATCTATTTTAGGGTACCAGGTTTTGGTCATTTTTATTTCATATGAAAAAAATTAGACTTTTTAAATTTATTCTCAGAATTTTTTCTCACGACTTTGTAAATCTCTTGAAGATCTTTTTCACGAATTAAAGGAACGAAAGCATAACCTGGCTCTCGTGACAAAAGATGAAGTTTGTTGTTTCTTTTTTCCCAAACCTCGAGGCCACCATAATCGAAAAACTCGCGATAAGGAAACAACAACAATCCTTTTTCTCTTAAAAGTTTTTGACCCATTTCTTTTACAAGAGGCAAATGCTCTTTGGAGACGCCTGCTGTGAAAAAAATCCTGTCATAGGTTTGATTCCATATTGGGTTTTCTTTGTCGAGAGCATCACCCACCACGAATCGAATTTCAAATCGTTTTCTAAACTTTTTGTCCAAATGAGCTATAAAATTGTTTATGTTTTTGATAGCATTCTCTGTTAAAGGTTGAAAAATTTCTATAGTTGTGACTTGTCCAGGATAAACAAGCCAAGAAACAAGAGCAGCATGATAGCCGGTATTTGTTCCGACTTCGAGAACATCGAGCCCGGGCCTGAGTTCGAGTTTTCTCAACATTCTCGCGATTGTCGTAGGTTGACTTATTGTCTGACCGAAAGCAATATGCTTGGCCTCATCGCTATAAGGATCGTCCTTAACAAAAAATTTTCTATCAACAATTCTAAAAGCTTGTTCGATTTCTTCCGGCAATCCGGGGTTGTTAATTTTTATCGATTTTATCATCAATTCCAATTCGTTTTTTACTGGAACGAAAATTTTTTTCTGAATCTTGCTTTTTTTTGTTTTTTTCTTCCTAGATTTTATTTTTCTATGTTTTCTCTTCTTTTTGCTCTTTTTCATAAAGATTTTAAAAACAAAATGGTTAATAAAGTTTCTGTTTCACGAAAAGCCACACAACATTTAAATAGAAACAAACTCTAAGCCAACTATGAACAAATTCGTAACAACCATAGTAGTAGTGACGCTTTTAATAATCGGAATTGTAGGAGCGGCATTTTTTCTTTATCCTTACGAACCGAAAAAACCGCCGAGAGCAGACGATAGCGATTCAACGCTACATGGCATTCAAGAAGTTGTTGGCTCGAACAACAAATTCGCTTTTGAGTTGTACTCCAGAATGGCCAATTACGAAGAAAATGTTTTCTTTTCTCCTTACAGTATTTATGCTGCTCTGGCAATCACTTATGAAGGTGCAAAAGGAAGAACTGCCGAAGAAATCAAAAAAGTTTTCCATTTTCCGGAAAGCAGAGTATTGAGACCAAATTTTGCAGCAATCTACAATTCTTTAAATGAAGAGCAAAAGAATTGTGAGCTTAAGACAGGAAACGCCTTATGGATACAAAAAGACCATCCTTTGCTTGAAGATTATAAAAGCAGAGTAGAAAAGTATTATGGCGCTAAAGCAGCCAACCTCGATTTTACTAAAGAAGAATCGAGACAAATGATTAATAATTTTATCGAAGAGCAAACAAACGGCAAAATCAAAGATCTTATACCTAAAGGTTCTTTAGATCCAACAACTAGATTGGTTATTACAAATGCTATCTACTTCAAAGGAACCTGGTTATGGGAATTCGATCCAAAAAATACAAGAGAAATGGACTTCAAGGTAAACCAAACAAAAGTGGTAAAAGTTCCTATGATGTGTATGAAGCCAGATAAACCAAGATTCAACTATGCCGATCTAGATGATTTACAAATACTGGAGTTGCCTTACAAAGGAGAAAAAATTTCTATGCTGATTTTATTGCCGAAAGAAAATCTCGAAAGGATTGATTTAACAGCAGAAAAAATTGAAGAATGGAAAAGTAAGATGGAAGAAACCAAATTGGACAGTATCTGCATACCAAAATTCGAACTTAAAACTAAATATTTGATGAACGACCATCTCAAAGAATTGGGGATGCCTACCGCCTTTACTATAGAAGCGGATTTTTCTGGCATGAGTAAGGAAAAACTCTTTATCAATTTTGTAATTCATCAAGCATACGTTAAAGTTGACGAAAAAGGAACAGAAGCGGCTGCAGCAACCGCAGTTACCATGGTGATGGCAACACCAAAAATGAAAGAATTCAAAGCAGATCGTCCATTTATTTTTATAATTCAAGAAAAAATTACAGGAAATATTTTGTTTATAGGAAAGATAGTCGACCCTACGAAATAGCGCTTCATCCAAGTTTCCTTTCAATTCTTAAAAGTTCATGCAGTTTTGCAAATCTTTCTTTTCCAAGAATTCCTGCTTTGATTATAGGAATTTGCCATCCTACTGCGAAGTGCGCTAGAGCATTATCGGAGGTTTCGCCAGAACGATGTGAGATTATGGGTATTAAATCATGCTTCCTCGCAAGCTCAACAACTTTTTTTGTTTCAAGCAAGCTCGCTACTTGATTCGGCTTTATTATTATAGCATTAATTGCTTTAAGCTTGATTGCTTTCTCTGCACGCTCTAAAGAAGTGCATGTCAAATCGTCACCACAAACCAAACAGTTCGTTGTTCTTGTTAGGGCAGCAAAATAATCAAAAGCTTCTTCATGAAAAGGATCTTCGACATAGAAAAGATTGTATTTTTTGATAAGCTCTTCAATGTATTGCTTCTGTTCCTCGTTTGTCAATGCCTTTTGTTTCTTTTTTTCGCTGAAATTTTTGTATTTGTAGTGCTTGGCTTGCCACAAAGAGTTTGCAGCAATATCTACTCCGAGCTTTAACTTTATATTGAATTTTTCTTTTATTTTGTCTCTAACTTCTAACATAATTTCAAGAACTTTTTCATTGTCAAGCGTGGCGGCCAAAGCGTTTTCATAAGTTAGGGTATTGTGCCATGTTTTATCTTTTTCTTTGAGTAAAGCTTTTGCTTCTTTGTATGCCTGAAGATTGATAAAATAAGCATCGGAAAAGTTTTTTGTTTCTGGCATGATCAAAAATTCCTGAAAATCTGTTTTAAGTTCTTGTTCTGTGTGTTTACCGCCTCCGATGCAATTTCCTAGAGGCATTGGCATTTCGATTTTTTTCTCACCTGCAAGAAACTGCCATAGTTCTTTTCCTTGAGAAAAAGCCATGGCTTTCAAAACAGCAGTCTCTAAAGCGTAGAGAGCGTTTCCTCCGATGAGCGAAAAATCTTTAGTTTTGTCAAACTTTCTTACAAGTTCCTCGATTTTTGCAAGATCCTCAAAGGTTTCAAAAGTCAGTTGTTGTATAGGCTTTTGAAGCGCATTTATTACTCTAACTGAAAAGTCTATGCCTCTAATCGAAAAAGCCCTGACTTCATGCTTGCCTTTGCTCGAGCCTTCTGGAGCGCTAGCCTCAAAAGTTTTTTCCGTCTTGACAGTGACTGCAATCGTTTCTTCGTTTTTACTATTAAGAATTTTTCTCGCAAATACCTCCTTTATTTGCATAACTATTTTCAGAAAAAGTTATATAAAAACTTAACTTTCCTCGCTTGAAGTTTTTTCGCTTTCGACTTTCCTCGAAGGTTCTTCTTCGATGAGCTCTTTTATTTCTTCTTTAAACTCTACTTTTCTAGGTTTTGGACGTTTCACTGTTATAGGTAAAACTCCAGCTTCAAATTCGGCTTCAGCTATTTTAATCGGATCATAACGCATTTCCTCTAGTTGTTCTTTACTCAACTTTATTAGTATGGGAGCGTTTGCACTAATCTGCAAAGCACGAGCTCCCAAAATTCTTGCAATCTCGTACTTCGTATATTTTTCTTGAACTTTTTTCATTTTTATTGATTCTTAAACTTTATTTCTTTATTTGCTTTTAAATTTAATTTTTTCTCGAAGTTTTTTACCTTCTTTTACCAGAGTTTCTAAAATGTCTAACAATTTTTCTATTTCGATTGCTTCTTTACCATCTTTAAGCAAGCCGTGAATTATCGGTTCTTTATCGTAAACGACAGAAACTGTAAGCTGAAGAGTTGAAGCTTCTTGTTCTTCAGAACAAGGATCTAAAACAAAGGAATCGCCAATTTTATAAGCCGTTATCGTTACAGGAGGCTCGTTCAGAGGAAGTTTTTTCTGCGTCAAACTGCCGAATTCTATCTTGCCGTTTTCGAATTTTGGAAATTTTGTGTCTAAAAGCGCGAGAACGCCTGCAAGAGCGCTCGCATCGATAAGATTGCCATCGTCATTCAAAGCGTAAATATCTAAAAAGATTGCCCAAACTAGCTTTCCTTCCTCTATGCACAATTTTTTGAAATCGATAAATCCAGACTCGCGAATAGCTCTATCTACGATTCTAGCCAATTTTACAGCATCTATGTCTGGCGGACCCAACTCGAATTTTTCCGAGGCAAGCGGATGAAGTTCTGCATCCACTATAAGTATACCCTCGTCTGGCGTATCAGGAAAAGGTTCGAGAACTTCTAACTTCGTTCCTGCTATTACTTCTGTTTCTCCTATTCTTACACGTACAGAACCTTCTGCCTTGGAAGAAACGTTGAACTCTATAAAAATGTCTCTAAATTCATAAGGTTTTCTGGCATCAATTCTTCTTCCCTTTTCAAGCAATTCACAAATTTTCTCTTTGGTCAGATTTGAAAGCTCCATTTTATTCAGCAATCTTTTTAAGCGCTTGTTTTTGTATTGTTTCCAGTTTCAAACAAACTTTTTTTCCAAGTTCTAAAGCTTCTTTAAGCTCTGAAAGAGTTATATGACCATCGAGATGTAACAAAGAAAGTTTTTTCGAGCGCGGAAGAAATGCTAAGGCTATATCTGTAGCTGCTTTGATCTCTTTTCCATCTTTCTTTATTTTGTATTGCTCTTCATCATGGCTAAGATCTACAACAATAGCATTGCCGACTTTGCCAACAGAAACTGCAGTAACCAGTTCGCTCATAGGAACGCCTGCAGAGGCCAAAGCCATCGAAGCAGCGTTTATAGCAGCGCATCTTGTAGAAGCATCTGCTTCGAGAATTTCAACATAAACATCGATTACTGTATTTGGAAAAGGTTCAAGGAGTACTGCCGGCTCGAGCGCTCTCGTAATTTCATCTGAAATCTCCAAACTTCTACGGCTTGGACCAGGTCTTTTTCTTTCTGCTACAGAAAAACTTATCATGTCATAATAACATCTAAGTATTGCTTTTTTCGGATTTTGTAAATGCTGCGGATAAAGCTGTCTAGGTCCATAAACAGCTGCTATAGCTTTACTATTGCCAAAAGCAAAAAAAGCAGATCCGTCTGCTCTCTTAATTACATTTATTTTTGCTTCTATTTTTCTCGTTTCATCAAAAGCTCTACCATCGGGTCTATTGAATTTTTCGCTCATTTTTTCTTTGCTTTCCTTAAAAATTCTTTTACATGATCTGTTAAGCCTTCTATAAAAGGTTTTTCAACAATAATTTTTATAGCTTCTCTTGCAAGCATTTCTTCTTCTATGCTTGGGCCTTTGATCCATATTAAACCATTTTGTCCTACGATTATGCTACAGTTAGTTTCTTGTTTTACTGTCGTAACCATGCTGCCTTCTTTTCCTATAATTCTAGGTACTCTTGTCGGGTTTACTCGCATCAAAAAGCCGGAAGTTAATTTTTTGCATGTCCTATCTTTCATTGTCAGTTCTACGCTTCTAGTCTTAATACTTCGAACTTTGCTTACTATAATGTCGTTAACATCATAATACTCTGACAAATCTTTCTTATTTACATATCCTGCACATTCTGTTATCGGCAAAAAACCGAGATGTGGCGACAATATGTCTACAATCCATCCATTGAAAGTAATGTCTATTACTTGTCCTATTACGGTGTTTCCGACTCTAGGTATATAAGTACCACTCAAAGGAATTACTTTAACAAGTTTGTCTGTTTTTTCTAGCAAACCAAATCTTAAAGCTACTATGTCTTTTCCTTCTCTTCTCGTTCCTTCACCGGGTAAAAAATCTTGACCCGATGCGAGAATTTCACCGGGAACTACAATTTCTCCTCTAAGCTTCTCTTTCTTTTCCATTTTCTTCCTCGATTTTTGATGCTATTTTAATCAATTCGAAAAAATTTGGTAAAAATAAAAGCAAGCGCCATCTTGAGTGCGGCGGTGCAAACTTGTTTATCCATTCATAAAAGAAAAAATTTTTTTCCACCCGGACCTTGATTTCTCTATTCTGCTCTTCTTCGATTTCCTTCAAAAGTTTTTCTATAAAATTGTCTTGAATTGTTTCTTCATAATTCATTTTCTTCAAGATTTAATTTCTTCGGTAATTGCAGATCCTTTTGTTAAATTGTTTAATTTATTATAAAATTCGAATTGCATTCCAGCCGGCAAATCAAGAATACATTTTAAAGAGCCATCGTTGAGCCATTCCTCTTTCTCTTTTCTGAATTTTTGTAAAAAAGAATATACTTGAGCTGTATATTGTGCCGGGACTGTAACGCTGATTTTTTTTGTTGCAATTTTTATTGGAATCTTTTTTTCGAGTTGTTTTAGTATGGCCAAAGCTTGTTCCATCGTGTCTCGATCATCTATTTTAACTCCTATCTCTTTGATTGTATTTTCGAGCAGCGTTAACGTGTATGGCATATTCGTCCTTGGGTCTATACAATTTTTAGCTAGAAAATCTAGAATTTGCTTTAATTTTGCTTCTCTCGCTTTATCTCTGTACTCTTGCGGCAGTTGTATTTCCCCCTGCTTCAAAATCTTTGCAGCAATTTCATAAATGTCTTGAGTTCCAAAAGCTGTTTTCAAATCATTGGAAGAAGCCCTAAGACCTTTTTTGTGATCTGTAAATATAACGTCTGTTACGAGAATTTCTCTAATAGCACCAACATCAAGTTTTCCTTTTTTGAATTCTAATGCTTTATCACAATCAACAAGTATTTCAAAAGATTTATTTTTAACTCTTAATTTTGCGATAGTATCCATTTTGAAGAATTACTTTACATACTTGCTAAGCTGTTCCGGAGACAATTTTTTTGTTTTTTGATCTGATTTGGTAACATAATAAACGTCAAATCTTAGAAGATTGAAAGCCTTGCCGAGAATTTTTTTGAAAATGTTCAATGCCAATTTTATTCCTTGTTCTATTGTCATGCTTTCCTTATAAGACTCTCTCAGCATTTCAATGATTTTATCATCATTCTCGCCTATGGCCGTAGCTTTATAACAAAAATAATTTCCTGTAACTTCACTAACGAAAAGTTTGACTGTTTCGTCTGTATTGACCCCGGCAATCATTATCTTTGTTCCGAAAGGCCTAACTCCGCTATATTGAGTATAAGCTTGTTTTATGTTTGCTATTTCCTTCATAACGCTTTCGACATCTATAGGCTCTTCGTAAGTTATTTTATGCTGTTGTGCAAGAACTTGTGCTCTTTCTATAAGAATTCGAGCATCGCTCAAAACGCCTGCTGCACTAGCAATAATATGATCATCAACTTGATAAATTTTCATCGAAAATCCGGAATCCATCAGAGGATCGACAATTCTTTTATCTGTAACTATTAGCACGCCATCGCTGCAAACCATACCGATGCTTGCACTTCCTAGTCTTACTGTTTTTTCAGCATACTCTACCTGCAGCAATCTGCCTTCTGGCGAAAAAAGAGTGGCTGCTCTATCATAACCCATAACTTGATGTTGCATCTCAAAAGCCATTTTAAAAATCGTTTAATTATTTTTTCTTTCCTTTACCTTTTACTCTTATTAAAAAAGAGAGATGATTTATAAAGGTTTCTATATAGCGCTTTCTAAAAGTCAAGAAAATAAAGCACGAGTTTAAAATTGAAAGCTCCGAGGAGCTTTTTGCTTTTAAATAGCATGCATAAAAAAACTTTTAAACTTATGAAGCGATAACTAACAAAAGAGGGAGAATGAAAAAAGCACAAGCAATGGGTGTTCCTTTTCAGCTTATCTTTTCCTTAATACTTGTAGCTGCTGTAATCGTTTTTGGTTTTTTTGCAATAAGAATGTTTTTGCAGAGAGCAGAACAAGCAAAATTTGGGGTTGCTTTTAAAGAATTTGAACAAGAAATACAAAGCGTTTGGCAAGAAAGCGGTGAAAGCAATAAAACAATAAGCGTGCTTGTTCCGAAAAAAGTAGAAGCTGTTTGCTTTGTGAACAGAAGCGCAAGCTGTAGAGATCCTTATGGAATTTACGATTTTTGTAATTCAATAAATTTATATTCTAGTAATAAAGAAAATTTTTTCTTTTATCCTCTTGGAATAGCAGAGCAATACAATAGCAAATCGGCATGGTCTTTATTGTGTCAAGATCATTCTTGTGTAAAACTAAGCAGCGTACAATGTTTTTTCAAAAATGAAAGAAATGAAGTAAAAATTAGATTGGTAAAAGAGTATGGAGATCCTCTAATTAAGCTTTACTCTGCCTGAAGCTTTGATCAAAAATGAATAAAAAAGCTATAGAATTTGCATGGATCTTTTCGATTATCATAGGTGCTATCGTCTTGTTTCTTGCTTTTTACTTTGTCGGCTCGCAAATATTTTTGAAAGAAAAAACAGAAGCTACCGAACGAGCGCATAGTCTTGACATATTGTTCAATCCTTTCGCTTATCTTGGTGCAATGGGTGCTGTTACTGCTAAGCCGATAGAATTGCAAAAAACAGCAAGCCTTGAGTTTGATTGCTTTGCAGAAGGACTCGGAAGTAATGTGATAATGGTTGATTCTGGCTTGCCGAGAAGCGTATATGACAAGTATATTTTTGCAGAAAATTTTCGTGCAAAAAAAATACAAACAATAAGCAAAGCTTTTTCAATGCCGTGGCGTGTTGCCGATTTGATTTTTGTTTTTCCTTCAACAAAAGAGTATTGTTTTGTAAGAGCTCCACAAAAACTAAAACAAGAGCTAGAACTGCTTAACATTACAAACATAAAACTAGAAAATTCGATAGAAAATTGCGAGGAAAATGCTACAAAAGTTTGTTTTTCAAGGCTAGAAAGTTGTGAAATAAAAGTTAATGGCTTAGAAGCAGATTATTCAAAAGGTTACGTTGAAAAGCAAAACAAAAAATTGTATTTTGCTGGCGATGATTATGCTTTAATGCTAGGAGCTATTTTTTCTAGTAAAGAATTGTACGATTGTAATGTTAAAAGAATCGCTTCAAGGCTTGAAGCGCAGATTGAAGTTTATGAAGAAAAAAGAAGAATGATGGCACAAAGATGCACAAGCATGATAAATTTGGAGCGTTTAGAGCAAAAAGCATCACGGCTTCTCGCGAATGTAAATGAAGAAAATATGAATGCTTTGTATGATGCAGCTAAAGAAATTGAAAATTTAAACTCTTATGATTGTCCTTTGTTTTAAAATGCTTAGAAAAACTCAGTTCAAGATACAAGAAATGGCGTTTGTTTTGCTTGCAGTAGTCTTGCTTTTCGGACTTATTTTTGTATTTTTTGCGAGATTCGAATTTGCAAGAGTTAGACAGCTAGCAGAAAAAACAAGAGAAGAAAGAGTAATAACTCTTGTTAGAAGTATAGCATCTATGCCAGAGCTGAGATGTTCGGGAAGTATTGTAAAGACAAGCGAAGCTGCTTGCCTCGATCTTGACAAAGTTCGTGCATTCAATGAAAGCTCGGCTTTAAGAGAAAGATATAAAAAATTATGGACAAGCAGCTATATTACAGAAGTCGTTGTTCAAGAGATTTATCCTTCGAATAAAGTTTATTATGTTTATAAAGGGCAAGCAAGCAATTTAAGCTATTTTAGCTTTTTTCCTTTATGCTCTCAAGAAAATTGTAGTTTGGCGAGATTGAGCGTTGGTATAAAGATAGACTGAAAGTTGAAAAATGAAACGTAAAGCACAGGAAGAGATGATGGGTTTTTTGATAATTGTTGTAATTGTAGTAATAATAGGTCTTGTTTTTCTTGCTTTTTCATTAAGACAAAAAACAAAAAGCGTTGAGCAACATAAAATGCAGGCAGATGATTTGCTTCAGGCGGTGCTTCTTTATACTACCGACTGCAAAAAAGATTATATGCTGAATGTAAGAGAACTCATCAGAGAATGCAATACTAATGAAGGAAATTGTGATGATCAAACAAGGATGTGCGAAAAACTGAACGAAACTTTAGGAAAACTTCTAGATAAAGCCTTGGGCACTAAAATAGAGAATGCTTTTATTCATGGCTATTGCCTTGAAATAAACAGCTCAAGATACTTGAAAATAGAAAAAGGCAACTTGACTGGAAATTATTTTAGCTCTGTTGTTCCTATACCTGTTGGCTATAATGCTGAAGCTATTGTTAGATTAAGGTTATATCATGGCTAAATTGTTTTGCTTTGTTCAGATTGGCGTTAGTTCTCGAATGTTCATTAGCTTTGATATTTTGAAAGCCGAGTAGCTTTAGTGCTTAAATGTTTATAGATAAATTTAGTTTGTTGACTTGTAGCACAGGTTTCAATTTTTCGCGTTTTTTTTCACGAATCCTTACAAACTTAATTAAACCGAACTTTTCAAGAAGCATCAAGTCTTGCTTTACTGCTTTAAAGTTTCTTCCTGAAATTTTAGCAAGCTTATAAATAGAATCTGGTTTTTTTGTTTTTATTAAATACAAAAGTCTTGCTTTTTCATTGCTCAATAAAGCCCTGATGTCTTGAAGCTCTATTTTCGGTTGAGGCAAATGCACAGGAGGTATGCTTTTTGTAACTTCTTCTAGTTTTTCTGTTACTTTTGTTCTCAACTTTTTAAAAGTTGGAACCCATAAAGCAAGAGGTGTTTGCTCTAAAACGCTTGAAATACGTCCTTTTTTAATTTGCTCTTCTTGTTCTTGCTCTTTTTTCTTATCTTTAAAGCCTAGAGTTATGGTTAAATTTTTTACTCTTTCCATCTTCGTCGTAAATTTCAAAGATAATTTGCTTTTTAAATATTATGCTTTCGAATTATATATATTTTTCTTACATATATGGTAAAAAAGAACATATATTTTCAGCAAAAAATTAAATCATTTTTAAAAGTTTTTCTTGTATTAAAAGTGATGTAACTCTAGCATGGAAGCATAAGCTTTATAAACAATCCCCTAAAAAGAGGATTGAAATAAAGCATTTAGCGAAAGCTTTTTAAAGGGTCTTTGCTTGATGTTAGCATAAATGCTGGCCAGCGTTTCAATTCTGAAACGCGTAATTTGTAATTTATTGAAAGGAGGTTAGAAAATGAAATTACTTAAAAAGATAGCACCTATTGCTGTCGGAGCAGTTTTAGGACTAGCAACTATGGGTAGCGCGATAGCAGCAGATCTAGGAACATGGAAAAACAACTTCCCAGCAGCAAACACGGTTGTTGTTGCTTACGATAGTGATGCTGCAGCCATCGCAGAAATTGCAAACTACCTAGGCCTAAGAGGCGGGACAACAATAACCGGTGAAAGCTGGGGATTTGAAAAATCAACAAACAAACTCAACTTAGGAGAAAACTTAAGTGAGATAAGACCTACAATTTCAAAAGAACAACTGCCAACAATTCTTGCAGAAGGTACTTACTGGGACGAAGAAAATAATGAGCACAAGTATACGCAAAAAATAACAGTAGGCGATCTCACATTAACGCACTTCCAGGATTATGACTACAAGGACAACGAACCTACACTCGGCTTTAAAATAACAGATACCAGCTCTATCTTGAATTACACCCTTACATTCAGCGGAAGCGGACCTGAAATAGGAGACATGAATGGAACATCAATAGAAATGCTTGGTAGAGAGTTTTTCATCAGCAAAGCTGAGGCTGGAAAAATAACACTATTAGAAACATCAACAAGAGCTACAATAGAAGAAGAGGAAACAGCTACTGTTGGAGGAAAAACAATAAAAATTAATTATTTCGTTGAAGATGGGAAGAAAGTATCTTTAATTGTTAATGGAGAGGAGACCAACCCTATAGAAGCAGGAAAAACATACAAGCTTCGTGACGGAACTGTTGTCGGAGTAAAAACAATAATATTTGACAGAAGAGAAGGCCGTAAGAGTAAAGTTGTAGTAACAGTGGGAACAGGAAAAATAGAGCTTATCAATGATACAGAAGTAAAAATTAATGATAAGACAGTATATGGTTTAAAATCATACATTGATGTACCCAGTAGCAATTTGAAATCGATAACTCTTGAATGGATAGCAGACGATGATTATTACATCGGGGCTGGTGACGAGCTTGTAATGCCTGGACTTAAGGCATTAAAGCTCATGATGACAGAAATGGTGTTCCCAGCAGGAGAAGACATAACAATAAAAGGAGATGGAAGAAAAGCCAAGCTTGAGGTTCCGATAAAAGACGGAACAGCAAATATTGTTCTTTTAGAAGGTGATGGTACAAACTGGACAACAATCGGAGAAGAAGGTAGGGTATTAAAGACGACTCTTGGAAATGCGCTTATCGACCTAACTACAAGAGATAGGTTCTTCACAACATACATAAACGGTGAAGAAGGAGAATCTTATTATTGGGAAGTGGAAAGCTTCGACACAGACAACAACAAAGTAACATTTAAAACATTAGTAGGAAGTAAAAGCTGCACTGTCGCAGAAGGTGATGATTGTGAAGTTGGCGAAGTTTCCTTCACAGTCACGGGCCTAAATGCAACTGCTAAAAAGGTGAACATAACCGCAGGTGAGTACGTCAATTTCCACACAATAGTGTCCAGCAAAGGAGCTCTTTTCTACCTTCCACAAACGGAAAATGGGAGTATATGGGGTTATCTAAATTCCTCAAACCCTACGGGATGGGTCTTAGGAATGTACGAAGAGGACAAAGAAGGATACATTGGCTTCGGAAACTGGACAGCGTTTTTATTCGGATTTAATGACGATGGAAAAGCGACTGTTGCTGATGTAGATAGCGAGAAATGGGCTGGTGAAGGGATGCTAAAGAAAGGTGAAGACACTGAGATTGGTTATGTAGAATCGCCACTAGCGACAAAAGTTGTTTATGAAACTGGTGGAAGGCAAGATTATGCAATTGTAACATACTATGGCGAAGAGGTTTATGGAAATGTGTTCATTGCAGGAGCTGGTGCAGCAGCGGGTGGTGGAGAAGTTGCAATAACATACCCTGAGTTGACAGAAAGCATGAAAGCAACAAAGAACATCATAAGCATTGGTGGTTCTGGAGTCAACCCATTCAGCGCAGAGCTATTGTTCGGCTCACCTACGCTTGTTTATGGAAGCGACTCAAGATGGGTGAGCGCTACAGGCGTTGATGGTGTTGGCAAGGCGCTTGTTCAGCTATATCAAGGTACATCAGCATGCCAGAAAGTTTGCTTGCTTGTAGCAGGATTCGAAGCAAGCGACACATTGAAAGCTGCAAGATTCTTAACAACAAAGGCTGATGAGTTGGCAGGAAAAACAAAAGCTGTGCTCGACACAACAGGAGACACTGCAAGCGTAATAACAACCTAAAGCAAAGGTGCTAAATAATATTGTTTTTATTTTTTGATTTTTGTTTTTTCTTTTTATTTTTAATAAAGTTGATAAAAAGCCGGCTGCTAAAATAAAATTTTCAACAAATTAAACAAAGTTTCTTAATTTTTGACTATTCAATTTTCAAATCTTAATTTTTGAAGGAAGCTGTTTTTTCTTAAAATTTATAAATCAATGCTTTTTAGAAATCATCATGCTTAAGCCACTGGAAACAAAAGAAGCGAGAGAAAAAAGAATAAGAAGGCAAAATACAATTTTTGGCATTGTAATCGCGATTATTATGATAGCTGGAACAATCGGCTGGGCAATAACAAGTCGCGAAACAGAAAAACAACAAAGCTACAATGGATTCAAATTCAAAAATAATGAAAATTTTTGGCAAACGACCATCAAAGTTTATGGACAAAACTTTTTACTACAAACAAGTTTTTTGCCTCAAGAAGTCGAAAGCGTTGCTAGCAATTTAGAAACGCTAAGTTTGGAAAAATTTTTAGGAAAAGTTGTCTTTTTTGTTGCTTTCTCTGCTTCAGAGCTACAAGCAGCACAAGAACTTGCAATAAATTTACAATATTTCGTTGTAAGAATGCAAATGGCTTGTTCTTCGGAGCATGCCAACGAAAGTTTTTGTTTAGAAAAGCCAATCAAAAGCTGCGACGATGCTGATCTGGATACTGTAATTATACTTTTAGAGGAGTCGAACGAAACAAGAATAGATTTTGAAAAAGGTTGTTTAAGAATTTCTGGAAAAGAAACAGAAATTATAAAGGCTGCTGACAAAACTCTTTTTGTTGCTTTCGGAATAATGAAAGGCTAAAATGAAAGGAAAAAAGATATTTATTTTTTTACTGCTAATCGCTATATTCTTTGCTTCAGTTTTTTTCTTGAAAAAAGAAATTTCCGACCTTTCCGAGCCTAATTTTCAATACAAGAGCTTGGAATTTGTAAAAACAAATTTGGACAACTTAACGCTCTATGCAACAAGCGTCTTGCTAAAAAACAATGGTATAAGCATGCAGACTTTTTACTTTAGAAACGACCCTAGAAAGCTCGGTAAAATTCCTTTCGATGCAGAAATGAACATAACAAAAAGAGGCTATGTTTCTTTTACGCCACAAGCTCTTGATTGTGAAGAAGTAAACATTGCTGCTTGGAACATTGGATATTTTTTTGCTCGAATCGGAACCGAAATGAAAGCAGGAGTTACAGAAAAAACAGAAAAAAGCAATGCAACAATAATTAATTGTTCGAGCAGCGATAGAGAAATGATTGTAATTTTGAAGGCACAAGCTAAAAAAACAAAAATTTATCAAGATAAGGAAAATAAGAACTGCATCATTATCGAGGCTAAAGAATGCAGGCTAATCGAAGCTACAGAAAGATTGATTCTAGAAGTGCTTTTGAAGCAAAAAGCATAAGCATTTAAGCTTGAAAAACAAAACTAGAAAACTTTTAAACTCTTTTCTCTTGCTTTATTATGCCGGGATGGCCCAACTGGTACGGCGCAGGCCTTGAGAGCCTGTTGGACGCAAGTCCTGTCAGGGTTCGAGAACAAGAATCGAAAATCCCTGTCCCGGCGTTATTTTTCAGAAAAAATAGTGTATTTTGCAATGTAGTTCTTTTCTTTCTTTAAGATAACTTCAAGATTTAGATCTTTTTCTTTGTTTTTAACTTTGCCAGCAAAGCTAACTTTATTTACTTTTTTAAAAATAGGTAGAAGATGAATCTCAAGAATGATGCTGGCAGAAGGAAAAACTTTAGAAAAAGAGACAACTTTAGAAGTGAGCTCTTTTTTATATTTAATTATACCGACTGGAAAATATTTTTCTTTAAATTCTATTAGATAAAGATTGTTTTTTGTCGTAACATAAGGAATTTTTTCCATGCTTTTATTAAAAATTTTAATACCATATTTATCGCTTATCTCTTGCAACTCTCTAAAGGAAAAAGAACAAACATACACTTCTTTCCAGTTTTCTTTATTTTTTCCTTTTTCATTAACAAAATTTATCAATTTTTCATAAACATCTTTCTCGAGATCGAAAAAAACATTAAGCTGAGAACAGCAATGCAAAATGAGATCTACATCTTGATCTCTAGAAAATTCTGAGAAGGCTTCGCTGATTTTTCTATAAATATCTGCATATTCTGCTGAAATTATATTTGCGCTTATCATTTTATTTTTTTCTACTTTTAATTTAGAAGCTAGATTTAGAAATGAGCAAAGAAAAAATTTATAAATTTTTCTAAAGCCAATGTTTGAATATTATCTTTTACCGAGTAGTTTTTGTTTTCTTCTTATGCGTGCAATCATAATAATTATGCCAAGCAAAGCAACAATTACGCATGCAACAATAACAACAAGCCATCTCCATAATTCTGCTTTACCAAACTTTTTCTCTAAGATACTGCATTCTTTTGTTTCCTCTGGTTTTCTTTCTGCTGTGCCGCAATTATTCAAATCGATGCATGTTCTTGTTTTTACACCATCTACGCAAGAGCTCCAAGCAGTGCAATTCCAATTTGGTTCGCATTTACTCGGCTCTGAAATTGCTCTTAGCATTAAATCGACTTTGTTGTTGCTTATGCTCAAAACAGTTATTGAAAAATCATTTATGTTGTTCGCGTTCAAATCAAATTCTTTTGTTTCATTGATGTAAATAGTAGCAACAATCGAGTTGATTTCCAGAGTTGTTGAATTGCTCGTTATGTTCTTTACGGTAATTATATGACTTTCATTACCAAGAGTAAAGTTGATTTTCTCGTCTTTTGCAACATTGTTTATAGTTTTGTTTGTTCCTGTTATGTTGCCAACGTCGTGTATTCGAGCGGGGTTGCATTCTTTAGTATTGACATTACAGCCATAAGTGCAATATTCTATTGTTCGCCATGCATTGTTGATGCATTTTTGTAAAGCATCTCCGGAACATCTTTTTGCATTTTCAGTACATACTGTACCGCTTTCGCCATTTTCGCTTGTAGAAGACTTTATAGTTATACTCCATTTTTCAGAGCTGTCCGAATTGCCAGCATAATCATAACACCTAACCTGCCATTCATAAGTGCCTCTTTCGAGTTCTATATCTGAAAATTCTTGCTGTGTACCATTTTCTATGCTAGTATCTGTTTGTCTTAAGCTGCCATCTATATACAAAGAACAATTCTTAATGCCAAAATTATCTGTAACATTGTACTTGAAATCTATGGTTGTTGAAGTTGTATTATAATTGTTTGTCGGCGACTTTAAATGCACTTCTGGCTTTGTTGTGTCTATTGTCAAAGTTCTGTTGCTCGAGAAGTTACAATTGCCAGCAGCATCACAAGCTTGACAAGCCCATAAATAGCGTGCGTTTGCGGCTAAGCTCTGTGCAAATGTTGTTGTATTGTTTGTTCCTGAAACATTGCTCGAGTTTTTTGCACCCCAGCCAAACCAATTGCCGTAAAGCGTTATGTTACTCAAATTGTAATTGTCTTGAGCTGTACAATTAAAAGTTATGTTTGTAGTTGAAAAATTGGCATAAGCGACTGGCGCGTTTAACATTATATTTGGTGCTGTAGTATCGTTTACTTTGAGTTCTAATGCAATGTTCCAAGATCCTGTTGCATTAGTGATAGTTATTGTTAAATTATAATCTCCAGGCTCTGAAACTGTGACGTTAAACCAAAAATGTTCAATAGAGTTGTTCATAACAAGACCGTCTTTTTCCCAGCTTAACACGCTTGAGGTGTTAGAAAAATTTGCTTCAGCAACACTGCTACCATTGGAATCTGCAATAAATATAAAGCCATCAGGCAAAGTTATATTAACTTGAGTTATATTTGATTCTTCTGTTTCGTAACTATTGTTTATTGAAATATTAATCAAAGATGAAACGTCTTCGTTGATTGAATTTTCTTGTAGCCAAGCAGAATATTCCGCAAAAGTCATGGGAAAAAGAAGTAAAAATAATAATGCTAAAGAAAATGCAAAAGTAAAAATTAAATTTTTTTTTCATTTGCATCACCTTTTTAGCTTCAAAGCAAGTGCATGCTAAAAATCTTTCGTTTTTTATTTTCTTTTCTTTTTGAAAACTGCAAAGAAAATGGTAATAATTAAAGCCATCGCAACCAAAATTAAAACAATATAAAGAGTTGGGAAAGAAACTTTTCTAGCTTCTTCTTGCTTTTCTTCTGCTTTGCCTTGAATTTTTTCTTCTCTAACTAGTGGCTCCGGCAGCTCCGGCAGTGTTATGTTTGTTATGTTTGTTTGATTTGTTGGGCCAATGTTTATAGTGCTAGCTCCGCCACCAGCGCCACCACCAGCACCGCCGCCAGCGCCGCCACCGCTGCTAGGAGAGTAATACATAGGAGCAAAGATGCTTGAATTAGCTATACTAACGTTTCCAGAATAAACATAATTGTGTTCTGTGTCGACTCCGCTGCTTGCAAGCTCGCTCCAAGAGCCATTATAAGCAAACATTTTCAAACTAGTTTCATCACTGATTTCTCTTTCATTATAGCTCATATTAAGATAGATCCACGAGCCTACTGATGCTGCAATTACATTGACAAATTTACCAATGTTTCTATAATTTCTCGGGTCTGGTGCTGGTGCTATTGTCTTGTTCAAAGCAATATTTTCTGATATAAAGTTTATTGTTTCTTCCAAGCCGATATCAAAATAAGAGACTATATTGTTTGTTGAGTTTAGTGAAACAAATGCAAAAAATTGATTATTTTTCGACTCGTCATCAATTAAAATGTTGTTATTGCTAGAAGAGTTAATAAATAAACCAATCTGATTATTGTTTGTTTCAGTTGAAATAATATAATTATCGCGACTAAATCCTAAAAGAATACCAAATTCATTTGAATTGGCCTTTGTATTAAAAATACTGTTTTTTGAAGAAGAAAGAACTCCAATGCCTACATAATTATCATTAAAAGAAGAATTTGTTATGTTGTTGTGGTTAGAATTAAAAAGAGCCAAACCAAAATAATTACCGGAAGAATTGATTAGATCAAAAGTTGTATTTTCAGTTGCTAAAACAAGCAAGCCATTATTATCAAGACTCTCAGATCCAGCAATGGTTATGTTCTTAAGTGAAGAATTATCGGCATTGCATAAAATTAATTCTGAGAGAGTTTCATTTTCTAAGGTTACGCTAGAATTATAGAATTTTATTTCTCTGTCGCCAGAACCCGTGTTATTTTCTATAATATTATTACAATAAGTGTCAATATTAGCATAACCAATCAAATCGAACAAATTATTTTCTCTTATTATATTATCGATGATAACATTATTTTGACCATCTTCAAGATAAAGGCCATAATCATTATATTCAAAAATGCTATCATTAATATTGTTGCCATTAGAATCTTCTAAATAAATTCCATAATAATTTCCAGAAGAATTAATCAAAGAAAAATTAGAATCATTTGTATAATAGACAAATATGCCATTGTTTTGCAAGTAATCTGAGCCGATAACAGTTACATTATAAATTGAAGAGCTATCGGCATCACACAAAATAAGTTCAGAAAAAATTTCGTCGCTTAAGTTAACACTTTCATTATAGAAGGCAATAGCTCTATCGCCAGAACCAGTAACATTTTCAATAAAGATACGATCACAACTAGAATCTGATAAGCTATTAAACCCTACATCTTGCTGTAAGTTATCTTGAACATTGCAATTGCTTATGTTTATACTTAGCTCGCCGCTGACAGGAAGATCATAAATATAAATGCCTGTACTAAAATTAGAAATTGTCAAATTAAAGATAGTTATATTTCCACCTTGAGCAGTGTTTATTCCGTAACCTGTGCTATTGCCAGTGATGCTATAGCCGGCGCCATTAATTGTTATGTTATTTGAACCAATTGTGAAGCAAGTTCCATTGCTCTGTAAGTTTCCATTTAAAGTGCATGATTCATAAATTCTATCGCCACATGTATAAATCATGCCGCTTTCTGCAACACAGCCATAAGGAATTGTTAAAGTTCTATTGTTTGAAGCAAAAACACAATTTCCAGCAGCATCACAAGCTTGACAATTCCAAACATAGGTTCCTGAATCAAGAATTTTTTCAAAAATTACTGGTATTGCATTTTCTGGCGAGCTATTGGTTTCGTTAGCGTGCCAGCCACCAGACCAATTGCCATAAAGAGTTACATTTGTTAAATTTACATTATCAGAAGCAGTACAATTAAATATAATATTTCTTGAGTTTGAAGTAAAGTTATCTTGTGGTTCGTTTAAAATAACTGTAGGTTCTCCAGATATTACGATTAAAGTTCTTGTTGTTGAAATGTTGATTATTCCTATATTTTCTTCCCAACACTGAATTTTCCAGTTGTAAATTCCTTCTTTACTAAGATTGTATGTTATTGTAGTAAATGTATTATTTTCTGCAATAGTTGTATTAACAATGGTGTTGTTTATTATTAAATCGCATGTCGCATTTGTTGCATTTTTATTTATCGTTGTAAAATTAAAAGTTATTAAAGAATTGTTTGTTATATAACCATTCTCTGGCGAGTTTAACAAGATGCTCGGCTTAAAGTTCGGCGCATTAACCACATGAGGATACTCGACTTCTACACCAACGCCGCTACAATTAAACCTTATATAAATATAACCATTATCGCCCCATCCTGCTCCCCAGCTGTTTTTGACAATCCAATAACTAGTATTTATGTTTCCTGTATCATTATAACCCACAAGCAAGACGCCATGATTTAAATCAGACCAATTTTGTGGTATATTGCATGTACTATCATTGAACAAACCACCAGAATAGTTGAACCACGCACTGGTAGCTTTAACACCTATAATAATTGGACCATTATCTATCAATAATTGTTTGAGTTCTTCATTTGATAAAGGGACGGTAACATTTGGATAATTACTTATGTTGACGTTTGTTGTAAAATTAGTTATGTTCCACAATCTGGTCGCATAATCTGAACATCTGTCTGAGCATATAGCGTTAGAACAGTTTCCTCCAGTATGGTAAACACATGATGTAGAGCAATTAGAATTGGAGCAATTGCAATTCGTACCATCAACGTAATTAAAACAATTTTCGTCACTTATACCATCCCTCATAATAAAATCAAGGGCAACATCCATCCAACCACCACAACAATTCTCATACGATCCATAATAAGGATCTGTGTGGCAGTTAGAAACAAGGTACTCTTCTGCAAGGTCAGGATTTAATCTTGAATTGTTCTGATTAATCTCATACTTGGCCTCGAGAGAGGCTATAGTAGAAAAAGCCCAGCAAGAACCGCAAGAACCTTGATTCTTAACAGAAGTAAGCCATCCATGAATTTCGTCAAAAAATGTAAAATTATATTTGCTATAGTTTGTTCCATTCGGAGGATTGCGCCAGTCCCAATAAGGAAAATCAGAAGCATTATAAGTTTTAACTGGAATTTCTTTGATTAATAATTTTGTATCCTCTCTAGATTCTTCAAAAAAATTCTCTTTAAAACTTTCTCTTGCTCTATTCTCTGCATAAATACATTTAGAAGATTTTGTCAAGTCTAATAGCTCATTAACGGGAATTTCTTTCATAATTTTTTTACCTGTTTCGTTAGATGGAACAATACAAAAAGCCATGCCATTTTTGCTTTTAAGCTCATAGCCATGCTTAGAACAGTAAGAAAATTCCTTGCCGCATTCGCCTCTCAAAAAAGACCATTCTTCGCATCTTTCTTTATTTGGCATCACACAAATGCCTTTCTGGCCTAAAGCAGTTTCTACAATTTTATATTCATAACCCAATTCGCTACAATAAACTGCCGCAGGGTTTGGTAATGCAGAAACATAACTTGTAAGAAAAATTAAAGCGAATATCACAAAGATAATCAAAAAAAATCTTGAGATTCTCATTTTTTAAAATCTCCTGGTTTACATTCTCCTCGATAATAAGCCCATTCTTCGCATTTCGAACCATCTGGAAAAATGCAAACGCCGTACTGGCCTTTTTCGTTTTCTCTAATTTCAAGAGTTCCATTATTTTGAATGCAATAAACACTTGCCGGATTTGGTATTGACTGATTTGCTTTTTTTTCTTTATTTGAATTCAAGAATTTTAGCATTACCAAAACTAAAGCAAAAACTAGAACTAAAGTCGTGAAAAGCAAAATTTTTTTCATCTTGCCTCTTTTCGAAAATAGAAATTTTCTGCATTTATAAATTTTCTCGATCAATAAATTTTTAAACTTTTTTTTATTAATTGTATTGCAGTTGAGAAGTTGGCTCTCCGGAAGGAGGAAGGTCCGCTCACCCCATCAAATTTTTGATGGAAGTGGCCGGCTTTCGCAAGAAAGCTTGCCGCGAGGCAAAGCTCTGCCACAGAAACGACACAGCTCTTGCTGAGAAATGAAGCTTGCGCAGATCTTTGAAGCAAGAGATTTGATGAAACGCCTCGAAAGAGGGACGCAAAAAATTTTTGCGTCGGCAACTCGGCCGGTGCAACTCGCATTCGCGAGGCTTAGTAGGATGCCAACATGGTCTGTTTGAAGCCAAAACTTCAAAGACCAACAAAAAGCGGCCTATTCTCAACTGCACTGCTCGGCTATCCCGAGCAGCTTTTCGAAAACAAAAATTTTTTATATTTTGAAAGCTGAAACTTAAACATGGCAGAAGAAATTACAATACCTGCATCAAGCGGCGGATTGATAAGATATGGTGAAGAGTATGAAACAAAATTCAAGTTGAAACCTGCACATGTAATAGCTCTTATCATAGCGATCATAGCTTTTGAACTTCTTTTAAGAATCTTCAAAGTATAATTGATGATAAAAATTTTATATCTCAAATGCTTCTCTTTTTTATGAATTTTGAGAAAGCCGAGATTTTTTTAAAAGCAGCCGATCATCTAGCTTATGTCACCTATCCTTTAACTAAAGATAAAAATTTGTTGAAGAAAATTTTTGAAAATCTAGAAGCTAGCATTGAAAACATTCTTAATTTTTCTGAAATAAAAGAAGAAACTATAAAGAAAGAGTTTTCTAGGATGCTTGACGAAAAAGAAATAAACAAACTTCTAGAAATGGCAGAAATTTTAAAAAGAAAGAAAAGTTCTACTGTAGAATTTTTAAGAAAAAACCAACTTGTATGGATGGATGAAAACTTAAAGTCGAGCGCAATAAGTTTGGAGGAATTGAAAGAATATATTCGATTGACCAAAAAAATATTGATAAAATTGAAAACCGATAAGTATATAAAATGAGATTGCTATGTATTTTGTTTTCAAAATGTTAATAGAGAATTAAAAAGGATTCTAAAATGAAAAATTTATTGAAAGAGATTAAGCGCGAACAAAAAATGGCAGAACATCTTTTTTATGTTAGCTTAAAATATACAAAAAGCAGCGATGTAATTTTAAATTTAATACAAAAATGGGAAAAAATTATGGAGCTTTGTATAGAATTGCTCTTGAAGAAAGCCAAGAAAAAGAAACAAATTTCTGTCATACCAAGTGCGCCAAAAGCGAAAGAGCTTCTTGTAAGGCAAATTTACAAAGAACTGGAAGAACCTTTAAATCTTTATGCTTTATTTAGAAAAATGCCGAACCTTGAAAAGATAAGAGAGCATGAATTTAGAAAGAACGTTGCCATTCGCGTGCTCGATCAAGGCAAAGAAATAGAAATCAACATGGAAAAATTGAAGAAATGGTATGAGCTTTTCAATGAAACAATTAAATTCTGCGAAAAAGTTTATGCAAGTAAATAAGCTAAAGCATTGTCTAAGGATTCGTAACAGCACATGCAAATCAAGTTAAATTTTTAAATGTAAATGCTTAAATAAAAACATGAAAAGAGGAAAAGTTATTGTGATAACCTCCGGAAAAGGAGGAACCGGAAAAACCGTGACTGCAATAAATCTAGCTGCTTCTCTGCATGCTCTTGGAAAAGATGTTATACTTGTAGATGCTAACTTGACTACTCCAAACATAGGTCTGCATCTGGGCGCGCCGATTGTTCCCGTTGCGTTGAATCATGTATTGCAAGGTAAAAAAGATATAACCCAAGCTATATATCAACATCATTCTGGGCTAAAAATTGTGCCTTCAAGCATTTCAATAGATGCTCTTAAAAATGTAAAGCCCGAAAATCTTGAAAAAGCAATAAAACGCTTGAAAGACTTGGCTGAAATAATAATCTTAGATTCTTCAGCAGGCCTTGGAAGAGAAGCTTTAACTGCTATACAACAAGCCGATGAAATTTTTATTGTTACCAATGCTGAAATGCCGGCTGTAGCAGACGCTTTGAAAACAATAAAGCTTGCAGAAAAGCTGAGAAAAAAAGTTTCTGGAGTCATCGTTACAAGAAAAAAAGGTAAAAACGAAATGAAAATTAAAAACATATCTTATTTGCTTGAAAAACCAATAATAGGCATTGTTCCAGAAGACGATTCTGTTTCTGAGGCTATTATGTTGCGCGACATTCTTGTAAATATAAAACCAAAAAGCAAAGCAGCAAAAAGTTATAAAAGAATTGCGGCACGCATCGTCGGCGAGAAATACGAGGAGCCAAAAAGTTTTTTTGCAAGCTTATTCAGTTGGATTAAAAGATAAAAAATTTAAATTTTTGATTGGTAAAATTATTTAGATTTTACAGAATTCTCAACTCAAAAGATTTTTAATCTATTCTATTCTTGAATTATATATGGTGGCTGTAGTATAATGGCAATACGCACGGCTGTGGCCCGTGAGACCTGGGTTCGATTCCCAGCTGCCACCCTTCCAAAATAAAATGATGCCTGTGAAAGGTTTTCGCGACTTTACAGAAGAAGAAGCGTTAAAAAGAGAAAAAATTAAAGAAATCATAATAAAAAAATTTAAAACTTATGGTTTTGAGCCTGCAGAAACGCCTATAATCGAATATGAAGATTTTGCAAAAAAAGAACAATTCGAGGAAACTATAAGCGAAATTTTCAAGTTGAAAGACAGAGGCAAAAGAAATCTTGCATTGCGCTATGAGCTTACATTTCAACTTAAAAGAATTGCAAAAAACAAAAAGCTCCCGTATAGAAGATATCAAATAGGAGAGGTTTTTCGTGACGAGCCTGTTTCTGCTAACAGATTCCGACAATTCACTCAATGCGATATTGACGTTGTTGGCTCGACAATAAGAGACGAAGCTGAAATTTTAAAAATTTTTTCTGAAATTTTGGAGGAATTAAAAATCGATGCAACAATTGTAATCAACAATAGAAAATTGTTGGACGAAATTTTGGAAGAGCAAGGAATTGAAAAGCAAAACAGAGAAAAAGTGATCAAAGAGCTCGACAAACTCAATAAGCTACCAGAATCGGAAGTTAAAGAGAATTTAAAAAAATTCAATGCAGAAAAGCTAATCGAGATAGTAAAAAAACCAAAAAAATTTTTCGAAAAATATTCTGCCTTCAAAGAAATAAAAGAGTTACTAAAGTATTGCAAAATTTTTAAAGTCAAGGTGAAATTTTTGCCTTCTTTAGCGAGAGGTTTGGCTTACTACAACGGAAATATTTTTGAAATTTTCACCAAAAAAATGAAAGAAAGCATTGCGGGCGGAGGTTCTTATCTGATTGAAAAAATTCAAAGTACAGGCATTTCTTTTGGTTTAGAAAGATTGAGCTCGTTGGCAAAAGTTCAAGTAGAGGGTGTAAAATGTTTGATTATTTCTATAGGGCAAGAAAAAGAAGCCATAGAGCTTGCACAAAAATTAAGAAAAAAGCAAATTTCTTGTTTTGTTATGGACAAAATTTATAAAGCTGTAGAATACGCTAATGCAAAAAAAATCCCTTATGTAATTTTCGTAGGAAAAAAAGAGCTCGAAAAAGAAAAGTTCAAACTGCGAGACATGAAAACCGGAGAAGAAAAACTTCTTACACTAAACAAACTGCTTGAATTTCTTTCTTGAAAATCTACTTAAGCAGATGCTGGAGACGCTGCTCTTACTAAGGCAATTATTGCTCCTATAATAGCAAGCACAGGACCAACAACAAAGCCGGCCGGTGGTATAAGCAAAGCTATTATCGAAAAAACTAGAAGCGTTAGACCTGCTGCCAAGAAATTTTTTTTCAGAGTTGCTGCAACCACAAAAAGAACGAAGCCGCAAACAATGTTTATTATTCCAAGATCGCCAAGATTCCACCATGTAAAAGCTTCCAGTTTCCAAGAAAGTAAAGAGCCAAGAAGCCACAAAATCCCTGCAAGCAAAGTAATTATGCCTCCGGTTATGCCTAGCAAGTGTATTGCTGTAACCGGTTGTACAACTTTTTTTTCCACTTTTAACTCTTTTTTTTCTACTTTTCTAGCTTGAGTTTTTTTGCTGACTCTTTTTGTTTTTTTTGCCATGCTCTTTTAAAGCAATTGAAGTTTAAAAATGTTTCACTCGGCGCTTAGAATTATTTTTTCAATTTCTTGATTTGATATTGAGCATCCTTTGAATTTCAAAGCATAAAGCATGGCTTCGATTATTTTTTGCTTCGGAGCATCAAAATTTATAATCTTTTTATTCAAAGCGATCAAGACAAGTTCGCTAGAGCGAATGATGTTTATATTTTGAAAAAAATTATAATTTTCTCTATGAGCCTCGATTTTTCTATGCAATTTTTTTTCTAATAGCCTATGCAAGTTATTCGGTGCTTCGCATAGCATTCTAGTAGTTCTTTCGTCTATTACTATCGCTTTTTTTTCTGCTCTAAGAATTTTGTATAAAGCAATACAAGAAGCCTCGCCTTCATGAATCAGCCTGACAAACTCGTTATTGGCTTTAAAAGTTTTATTTGCTTTTTCAAGAATTTTTTGTTTTTCTTTTTCTAAAAAAGAATCATCTGGATAAATAGTTAAAATTCCTTTATCGATTAAATTTTTGATCATCAAGGCTTCCAAAGCAAAGCGATTTGTTTCTAGAGATTTATCGATGAGCTCTTCTTTTATTGTTTTGGTAAGATAAAAATCTCCACCAAAAATTTTTTTCAAGGGTTCTAAAGTATAGAGCAAGTCGTTCAGAGCTAAAGAAATTATTGCGCTCGAATCAAAAATCAGTGCTTTCATCTGAACAAAGATTCTGCAAGTTTAATTCTTTTTTCTATAGGCAAAGTAATCGACAAGTCTATATCTGCTATTCCAGTAAGACCAACGTATTCTGCAAGTTCCCATTGTGTAATTCCAAGTAGTCTTGCAGTTTCCGCTCTGGAAATGCCATGTTCGTAAATTCTAGAAGCCTTGTTTATTGCAGCTTTTCTAAAAACCTCTAAAATGTAAGTTTTCAACTTTGAACTTATTTTCTCTGTTTCTTTCCTTATGTTTATCATTTGCTCTCTAAAAGCCTCAACATTATCTTGTTCTAGAGCTTTTATGGCTCTATCTAAAAATTTCAGACATGCTCTAATAAAGCTTCGCCATTCGGGATATTCTCTGTAGTTCTGACGTTCAAGAATTTTGCTTAAAGTATAGATTGTAACTGCAAGCATAACAGCATCGGGATCTTTATAGATAGAAGCCGAGTGAATTGTTCTGTTCGACATATTTTTCAACAAAACAATATCTCTTTCTTTTATTGCTTTTTTTGCATTTCTTAAAACTTTTAGAACGTTCTTTTTCTCTATCATTAATTCATAAAAAACAATGTTTTTTTTAAATGTTACTTTCCTTTTTCTATTATCTCTGGTCTTAAAATTTCTTTGTATAGATCTAAAACATAATCCGGAAAGCTAACATCTTCATCTCCTATTTTTTCTCCATACAACCATTCTCCAATTACCGAATAGCCCTCAACACAAACTATTCTTTCAAAATATTCTTTATCGTTTTTTGGCTTATAATGTTCTTCCCATGCTTTGAGCCTTTCTATGAGTTTTTCTCTAGTTCTTTTCTGCGCTTCGGTCAGTTGCTCATCTTTCATAAATTTTCTCATAGCTTGCTCCACTTCTTTTTGCTTTCCTTTTTGCCTAAAAAAATGATGTAAAATTTCATGAACAAGAATAGTATCATCCAAACCTTGTCTTGTTATTTCTATGGTTGCTGAAGAAGAATAATAAACACCACTATAATAAGGAATTTTAGCTCTTAGATCTGTAACCCGGATCTTAGAAGGAATTTTATGTATAACTTTTTCTTCAAACACTTCTCTTTTAACAGAATCTATCTCTTTTTTTAGAAAAATGGGAGCAATATCTATTACGACCATTCCTTCAGGAGCGGAAAAAATAGTTCTACCAACTATCTTTTCATCAACTTTTATTTCGACTATTTTTCCTTTGGCTTCAATTTTTCTCACTAGAACCTCTCCTCTTTTGTGAAGGATGTCTTTCTTCTCATGAAGCCTATATACTTCTAGGAAACTTGGAGTAATTTTGGTTGGTTTACCATCATAGAATTCTATTTCTTCCCCATTTACAACAATTTGAAGATTGGCTTTGTCGCTAACCAACAAAGTTTTCGTTATTCTATCAAAGAAAACTGCTCCATTGTTTTTTAGCTCCTGGTCTTCAAATTCTTCGAGTGTTCTCACCGAAGATAAAAAATAAAAATTCTCGCCTTTAATTTTTGTTCCATCGATTTCGAGCTCGCCATCGATAATTTTAAGGTCGTCCCCTATTGAAAAAGAAAGAAATTTTCCATTCACGCTTTTAATGTAACTCCTTGATTCCTTTACAGCTTCTGTGAATGGAAAAAGAATCATGCATCCTTTTTCAAAATTATTTAGCCCTCCAATCGCCTCAAAAACAACTTCTTTTTTTGGAATAAACTTGAAAGAATCGAATCCTTTCGATATCTCTATAGATTCTTTTGGGAAAAAAATAAATTTACTATGATTTATTTCAAAAAAGCCGCCTTTATTTAAGCTTATTCCTAAATTGCAAAAGGGCAAAAGTGTTCTGCTATTGTTACCAAGAATAGCTTTTAATCGAATCTCGCTAAGTTCGTCAAATTCCAACGGGCTAAAAAAGATATACTCTACATCGCTTTTATTGTTAATTTGTATGCTATAGCATATGTTATCCGTAAAATAATTTGAATCAAAAAGAAAGATTTTTTTGAAATAAATTTTCAATCCTTTGTCTACCAAAACTGTTATATTTTGGTGTTGTATATCTATCACGCAATCAAAAAAATAAATTTTTTCAGAAGGTTCTGCATAATAATACAGAATTTCGAGTGTTGGTATGATGCGATCTATTTTTATTTCTGTACTAAAAAAACTTGTCTTAATTCTGGCTTCGCTAACGTTGATCAAAATTATTCCATCTATTCCGCCTTCGATTTTGTCTACTTTTTCAATTTTTCCTTTAACTAAAAAATAATGACCACTAGAAAATTCTACTTTTTCACCATTGCTATAGTTGCCATCATGATAAATGTCTTGTGCGAAAGTTTCCGTAAGGCTTGCTATAGCAAAAACTATCGCAATTAACAAAATTGTTTTATTCATTTTCGACGGCAAAATAAAATTCCCATATTCTATTGTCTATCATCGTTGAATTGTCAGCAATTCTATAAATTATAGTATTTTCATCAAAAATTAGCGGACTTATAATAACGCTATAGTTTTTTTGCAAATCGAATAGAAGCTCCAAGTTGATTTTTCCAGGATCTGCCTTAACATTTTCTGCAATTGTCTTGCTTATGTTTAGCATCTTATCAAAATCTATATTTTTTCTTTCATAATAAACTTCAAACAAGGTTTGTTCCTCGCCTTTTTTCATTTTTACAGGAATTGCTACTTTTATCAAATTGTTCAACTCTATTTTAGGATCGCTCATTTGCAGTTCGAATCTGCTAAAATTTGATTCTATTGCTAGAATCCTTCCGGTAATTTCTTTTTTTATTTCTTCTTTCACGCGATTTGAAGAAGGGACTATGACTTTTTTGTTATAATAATAATATGGAATAAAATGAAATTGCATTTGTAAGAACTTTTCAGATTTCTCGCTATAACCTCCTTGTAATCCTAGCAATAGCAACGCACCGTCGACTTCGTAAGCCAGCCTTTCTTGTAAAAAGTTTTTTGCTAAAGTAATTTCTTCGGAAAGAGTTTTGGTTTTGGAATGACTTCTATAAACGAACCACCCAATAAGACCGGCAATAACAATTGAAATTGCAATTACAATGAATAACGTAACTTGGCCTCTTTTTTTCATAATAATTAAAAATCAAAATATATTTAAATTTTTTATTACTCGATTGAAATATTTAAATTTGCTAAAAGATTTTAGTTAAGATGACAAAGACAGAAGCGCTTTACCTTGAAGACAGTTATTTGAAAGAATGGCAAGCACAAGTTGTTGAAGTTTTTGGAGACAAACAACAGTTTGTTGTTCTAGATAAAACAGCTTTTTACCCAAAAGGCGGTGGTCAGCTTAACGACAAAGGCAAAATTATTCGTGACAACAATGAAGAATTTGAAGTGATTAATGTAGAGAATTCAAACGGCAAAATAGTTCACGAAGTAAATAAGCCAGGGCTTAAAGTAGGAGACAAAGTTTTCTGCATTTTAGATTGGCAACGTAGGTATAAAATGATGAGAATGCATACGGCTGCACACATTATTTCAGGTATAATCGAACAAGAATCTGGAGCACTTATTTCTGGAAATCAACTAGACTTGGATAAAAGTAGAATTGATTTTAATCTTGAAATTTTCGACAAAGAAAAATTAAAAGAATATATAGAGAAAGCAAACGAGATTGTTTCAAAAGATTTGAAAGTAAAAATTTATTTTTTGCCTTATGATGAGGCAATTAAACAAAAAGAACTTTTCAAATTGCTAAAAGGTTTCGATAAAGTAGTAGAGCAAATCAGAATTGTTGAAATCGAAGGATTTCAAAAGCAAGCGGATGGCGGAACACATGTTGCTAAAACAAGCGAAGTCGGAAAAATAATTTTTCTCGGAGCAGAAAACAAAGGGGCGAAAAAAAGAAGAATTTATTTTACAGTTGAATAGATTAAAAAATTTTCTATTTAAAAGAATAAAAGAGGGTCGGATTCAGAAGAACTTAAAAAGGTCTTTTAACTATTATTGAATATAAAAACAAACATAAAAATGGAAAAAGATCAAAAGCAAGAAAAGAGAAAGGATCTAGGGCTGAAAGCCAAAAAAGAAGAAGCCGAATGGTTTGCTGAATTGCTACAAAAAGCAGAACTAATTTCTTATACCCAAGTTTCGGGATGTTATGTTTTAAGACCGAGAGCTTATGCTATTTGGGAACAAGTTCAAAAATATCTTGATGAGAAACTAAAGAAGGATGGTGTAAAAAATGTTTATTTTCCTTTGTTAATTCCAGAATCGCTTCTAAAAAAAGAACAACAACACGTCAAGGGATTTGAGCCAGAAGTTGCCTGGGTAACAGAACACGGCAAGAAAAAATTTGAAGAAAAACTTGCAATCAGGCCGACCTCGGAAACTATAATGTATGCAAGCTATGCTAAATGGATTCGTTCGTGGCGCGATCTTCCGTTAAGGCTTAATCAATGGTGTAATGTAATTAGATGGGAATTCAAAAACCCAATTCCTTTGATAAGATCGAGAGAGTTTTTATGGCAAGAAGGGCACTCTTGTTTTGCGAGCAAAGAAGAAGCTGAAAAAGAGGCTGCAAAAATTTTAGATATTTATGCTAAAACTTATGAAGAAATGTACGCCGTGCCTGTAATCAAAGGCAGAAAAACAGAAAAAGAGAAATTTCCTGGAGCTGAAAGAACTTTAACTTTAGAAGTTTTCTTGCCTTCTGGGAAAGCGGCACAGGCTTGTACTGTTCATAACTTGGGACAGAACTTTGCAAAAGTTTTCAACATTAAATTTAGAGACAAAGACGAGAAAGAAAAGTATGTATGGCAAAACTCGTGGGGCCTTTCGACGAGAAGCATGGGTATAGCAATAATGATGCATTCTGATGATAAAGGCCTTGTTTTGTCGCCAAAAGTAGCAGATCCTCAAATTGTTATCGTTCCTATTTTCAAGGAAGAGGAAAAAACGAAAGTAATAGAAGAAGCCGAAAAAATAAAGCAAGAATTGAAAGAGTTTAGAGTCGAACTCGACACCAGGGCTTTTACACCGGGCTATAAGTTTAATGATTGGGAAATGAAGGGAGTTCCACTCAGAATTGAAATAGGTCCAAAAGACTTGAAAGCTAAACAAGTTGTTCTTGCAAGGCGCGACTCTGGAAAGAAAGAAGTTGTAAAAAGAAATAAACTAAAAAAGAAAATTTCTGAAGTTTTAGAAGACATTCACAATTCGCTTTACAAAAAAGCTGAAGACTTTCTAAAAAAAAGCATTGTTAGAGTTTCCAAAATGGATAAGTTGATTGAAGCCATAAAGAATAAAAAACTTGCCAAAACAGAATTTTGTGGCGCGCAGGAATGTGAGGACTGGATTAAAGCAAAAACTCAAGGAGCCAAAATAATTTGTATTGTAGAAGAAAAAGCCAAGGGAAAATGTGTTTATTGCAATAAAGTTGCAAATCACGTTGTTTATATAGCAAAAAGTTATTGAAACTCAAGTAAATTATTTTTTATTTGCGCTTTCCATAAGCTTCCTGCAAGTATTGATGGTAATAGCTTAATACAATAACCTAAAAAATTTTAAAGATTGAAACTATTCTTCGTTTTCTTCAATTTCTTCGGCTTTCTCCATTTTTTCTTCAGGCTTTTTTCTTGTTATGCCTTTCTTTTTCATGAAGCACTCGCTGCAATAAACCGGTGTACCTTCCCTAGGCTTAAATGGAACTTCTGCTTCTTTACCGCATTCGCTGCAAGTAATTTTGTGCATTCTCCTGAAATTTCGAAAGCCTCGTCTAAAAGCAAACGGCATTTCAAAAAACCTCCTATTTATTTTTTAAATTCCATAAGAAGTCTTGACCCTCCTTATCTTGCTCTAACCTCAATATAGTTTATAAATCTTTTGTTCATGCTCTTGGCTTCGATTCAAAAAAAAATTTAAAGATGGTTTTTTATAATCAACAATGGAAAAAGTTATAGCACAGGGAGCAGAAGCAATTCTTTTAAGGAAAAACAAATCACTTGAAAAAAAGCGTATTAAAAAAAGTTACAGACATAAAGAGCTAGATCTTTTTTTGCGAGCCTCCAGAACAAGACGCGAGGCAAGACTGCTAGAAAAAGCCGCAAGTCTTATTCCCGTACCGAAAATCAAAAAATTAAGGAAGTTTGAAATAGAAATGGAATTTCTTGAAGGAAAAAAGCTGAGCGAATGGCTGGACAAGTTTCCGAAGGAAAAAGCATTCGAAATTTGCAACGAAATCGGCATGAATATAGCAAAATTGCATGCAAACAATATTATCCATGGAGACTTAACAACTAGCAACATGATTTATAAAGACGGTAAAGTTTATTTTATCGATTTCGGTCTCGGCTTTCATTCAAGCAGAGTAGAAGACAAAGCTGTCGATCTATACTTGCTAAAACAAGCATTGAAATCGAAACATTTTAAAAGCTGGAATAACTATTTTGAAGAGGTGATAAAAGGATATAAATGGCAAGGTTCAGAACAAGTTTTAAAACAGCTAGAAAAAGTTGAGAAGAGAGGAAGATACAAAGGAAAAAAATAAAAATGTTATCAAACATGCTTAAAAGAAAAATAAAAAATAAAAATTAGCAAATGAAAGTTGCAATTTTATTTTCTGGAGGAAAAGATAGCGTTTATGCTATAGAGTACGCTATGCAAAGAGGCTGGAAAATCAAATATTTATTGTCTTTCAAACCTAACAGAACGGACTGCTATTTGTTTCATTTTGCCGGCGTTGAGGCAACACCAAAAATTGCCAATGCAATCGGGCTTAAACATATATATGCTGCTTGCGATGTAGCAGATCCTGAAAAGGAAGCAGAATTGGTTCGTAAAATCGTTTCTAAAAATCGCGTTGACGCTTTAATTCTAGGCGGTGTCGGACTTCAAGAAACACAACTGCGCGCATTACAGCATGCCTTGATGCCTTTAAGAATAGAAGTTTTTGCTTCGCATGCAGGCTATGATCATGAAGAAATCATGCAAGAGATGATAAAAAAAGGTTACGACATAAGGATTTCTCAATTTGCAGTCGAAGGCCTAGGAATGGAATGGCTAGGGAAAAAGTTGGACGAGCAAGCATTCGAAGATTTAAAAACAAGAGCACAGAAATTTGGATTTCATGTTGGCGGTGAAGGAGGTCATTACGATACTATAGTGTTGGATGGACCTATATTCAAGAAAAAACTACACATCGAAGCCGAAAAAGTTGAAGAATCCGAATACAGCGGATACATTAAAATCAAGAATGCAGAGCTTATAGAGAAAAGCGAGATAAAATGGGTCGTATAAAGTCGCTGGTTATAAAAAAAACTGCAAAAAAACTTTTTGAAGAACACGCGGATCTTTTCACAGACAAATTCGAAGAAAATAAGCAAATAATTCAGAAACTTGTAGAGTGCGATAAAAAAACAAGAAACAAAATTGCAGGCTATATAACAAAACTAAAAAAGCAAAAATAAATAAAAAGCAGAAAAGCGATCATGCTAAGCGATTGCTTAGGACAAAAACAAAAAATAAAATAAAGTTGTGGAGGTAAAAAATGGCAGAAAAAGATGAGAATGTGGTTTTTATAGGAGGCAAACCATTTATGAACTACGTGACAGGAGTTGTAATGCAGTTTACAACAAAAGGAGCGAAAGAAGTGACAATAAAAGCAAGAGGGAAGTTTATCAGTAGAGCAGTAGACGTAGCAGAAGTTGCAACAAAAAGATTCTTGAAGGATTTCGGAGTTTCGGTGAAAGACATAAAAATTAACAGCGAAGAATTTGAAAACAAAGAAGGCAAAAAAGTGAACGTAAGCACAATCGACATAGTTTTGGCAAAGAAGTAAAGCAACAACACCAAGGATAGTAGCTTTGGTTTTTTATTTTTTCTTTTTTCTTTTTTATTAGTCAAGCTTGATTTTAAAATCGTAAAAAGATTGCTTAAAGATTCTCATTGCTCTTCAGAAAGAGCGTAACTTTTAAAATGATAGAGTTCTTTTAAATTTTGGCTGTGTAACTCAGTTGGTTAGAGTGCCGCTCTCATAAGGCGGATGTCGAGGGTTCGAATCCCTCCACAGCCATAAGCAAAGATGAAAAAATTAATGCTTATCTTGTTATTGCTTATCCTTTTTACTTCTGGCTGCATAACGCAACAAACAACAAAGCAAGAAGAAAAGACAACACTGGAAAAGGCGATTGTTACAAAAATTATCGATGGCGACACAATCGTTATTCAAGGAGGAAAACATGTAAGATTGTTAGGAATAGATGCTCCAGAAAAAGGCAAGCCATATTATTTTGAGGCTAAAAATTATTTAGAAAGCAAGCTATACTTGAAAGAAGTTCTTCTAGAATCGGATGTTGAAAATGAAGACCAGTACGGCAGGCTTTTAAGATGGGTATGGTTCAACGACTCGCTTATTAATGTCGAGCTCGTGGAAAATGGTCTGGCCATCGCAAGCTTCTATAAAGATATGAAATATAAACAAGCAATTATCGAAGCAGAAAAATTTGCTTCTGAAAATAAAATCGGCTTATGGTCTTTGTCAAAATCAAACACAGACGCTTGTGTCGCTCTCGGATGTCCCGAAGGGACTGTTTTTGTAGCTTCAAAGAATTCCAAAAAGTACCATAGATGCGATTGCAAATGGGCAAAAAAGATCAAGCCAGAAAATCTTTTATGTTTCAAAAGCAAAGAAGAAGCTGAAAAAGATCACGAACCTTGCTCGAGTTGCAACTTTTAATTTTTCATAAGTCGATATTTTTCATGCCCCTTCTGGGAGTCGAACCCAGATCTCAGCCTCCGCAGGGCTGCATTCTATCCTGTTAAACTAAAGGGGCTAAGAAAAAAAGGCTTCGAGACTTTTATAGTTTTTGTTATTTTCTCTTGACCTTAAATCAACTTTTTTTGCTTATCCGACTCGAGAATTAATTCACCATATTTGCCATCATAACCCGGCTTAACTTTAATCTTTGCTTCTCTATTTTTTATAATTGCATTTGCAATTTTTTCAGAGGTTACTTTTACAAGTTCATTAAAAGGAACATTCAAAAGAATGTTGAATTCGTTTTCAAATGCTTTGATTAAAGCGTTGTACTCTCGCCAAACTTTTTTTGTTGTTAGCGTTGACTGCATTATTGTTGAAATCAACTCATGTAAAGGCAACAAAGTTTTGAAAGGCCTTGCATTTTGTGGCTTGAAGCCTTCTTCGCGATCTGCCAGTTCTTCGACGCGATGCAAGACGCCTATCGTCAAAGGTTTTTTGCATACGGGACATTTGTTATTAAGCTTTACTGCTTCTTCCGGAGAGCAAGAAAATTTACAGAATCTATGACCATCGAAGTGATACTTGCCATAAGCAGGAGGCGTTTCTATTGTAAAAGCAATTTTCTTTTCCCTTATCGATTCGATTATTTCTTTATAAGTTAATTTCTTTAGCTCAAAAACAGTGGCTTCTCGACCGAGACGCCAAGGCCAATAGCTATGCGAATCTGAAAAAGAAACAATAGCATATTTATCAAGCATGCTCAAACGCCAATTCATTGCAGGATCTGAAGACATGCCCGTTTCGAATGCATGAATGTAGTTTGTTTTATCTTGAAAAGCTTCTTCCATGCTATTGAAGCCTGTTGCAGAACCGAAGATTCCAAACCAAGACGTCCATACATGGGCCGGAATTATTTCTATGTCTTTAGAAATGCTCATCATTTGTTCGACAAATTCATAGCAGGGAATATTGAAAATGGGTCTTCCGTCATAATCGACTCTACCATGTTTTCTTAGATAATCTGTAATTTGTTCGACAATCTCAAAACTAGGAGCTAACAAAACAAGATGGACCCTTCTCTCTTTATTGTTTTGCTCATAAATTAAAGATACTTCATTTTGTAACAGAAAATGAAATCCTGTTTTTGTTTCTAGAATTCCTTCTTGCTCTTGCAATTCTCTTTTCAACTCTTTGAACCATTCTGGATGTGAAAAATCGCCAGTGCCAAGCAAATCTAAACCTTTGATTCTGGCCCACTTTTCTAGATTCGCGATTGTAATATCATGCGAGGTTGCTCTGCTAAATCTTGAATGAATATGCAAATCAGCTATACATTGCATTTTTGAATTTCAATATATACTTTTCACGATAAATTTGTTTAAATATTATTTGGTCTTTTATAGACCATGCCAGAAGAAATTATTTTAAGCTCAAAAAGTGAAGATTTTTTTAATTTTGAAAATTGCATTAAAACTATGAATTGCATTACAAACCCCGTTACAGAGAAGATTGTCGTTGATATAAATGCTAAAAACAGATGGTTTCTTTTCAATTTTGGAATGCTTTTCGCGTATTTGCATTATTTTCCAAATAAAAAAATAGTCTCGGCAAAAAAGATAGAAAGAACTCCATACAAAAGCTTTGAAAATGTTCTTATTAGCATAATTGAAAAAATTCAGCCATTGCAAAATTATAAAATAAATCAAAAGAAAGCATTCATAATAAGTCCTGTAAGGGAAACGCAAGACAAAATAACAAATTATTTGAGATACTATAAATCGAAACTGCTAGAAAAAAATTTCGAGATGGTTCATCTTCCAATAGACGACACCAATCAAATGGACCCTATAGGAATAAACATTTGCAGAAACAACTTGGAGGCAGCAGCAAGTTCCGGAACAATAAAAGTATTCTATCAAAAAAACAGTCTTGGAAGTGTTTTTGATTTAGGGATGATTTTTATGTTGAAATACTATATCGACTTAAAAATTTATCCTAATGAAAAAAGAAAAATTGAAATTATCAATCCATTCAACTTAAGCAACGGAAATTACGAGAAATTTTTATTACAATTAACAAAAAGAATAGGAAAAACATAGTTTGAATTGCAATTATATTTAAAAATTGTTGGCATTAAAATTAAAAATGAAAAGTCCGTATGTAATGCTTTATGGCTTCAATGTAGATGTTCTACATTTAAAGTACAGATTAAAAAAAGATTCTCTTCTTAAAAACAGTAAACAACTTAATTTGATTATCAACAAAGTTTCTCCTGCAGTTATTGCTACAGCTTGCGCAGGCATAAGCCATCAGGAAAAAAGTTTTTCTTGGCTTAGAAAAAAATATAGAAATCTTGATAAGTTGATCGGCTTGGATAAAAAGCTTGTTGAGATGGGGCATTCCTCTATAGTCGAACACATGTTTTTTAATTTTGATGTTGTCTTGAGCAGGCTTGCTGTGGAGTTCTTGGAAAGCCATAGATTGGCAAGCTACACCGAAAAATCACAGAGATTTACCGAAGTTGATTACAATGCTTTTTATTTGCCATCTGAACATCAAGATTTTGTTTCTCTTTTCAAAAAGCAAATTGAGCTATACAAAAAAGCTTTAGACTTGTCGAGAAAGCAACTAAAAGAAAAATTTGGAGAAAATTGGAAAAAATACGATAATAAGGCCAAAGAAGACTCAAGATTTGTTTTGCCTCTGGCAGTTTTAGCTCCTTTAAATTTTAGCGTGAATGGACGTGAATTAGAATATATCATTCAAAAGGCAAATTCTCACTCTTTACCAGAAATAAAAAAATTTGGTGAATTGCTAATTAAGGAATTGAATAGCAAAGTTCCTTGGGCCATGCACTTAATCAAGCATACAGAAAAAGATGTTTATTATGAAAAAAATAAACAACTGGAAGAAGTTGTAAAGAGCTTGGCCTTGTATCAAAATTGTCAACAAAATACTTCTATTGAAGTAGAAAAAGACGCCGACGACAAAATAATTGCTGCTCTTATTTTTGAAAATGCTCAGATCTCGTATGAAAAAGCTCTTGATTTTGTAAAAAAACAAGATCAAAAGCTAAAATTTGAAATTGTTAGAAAAGCCTTAAAAAACATGGAAATGTATCATAGACCTCCGAGAGCTTTTGAAATTCCTTATGTAACTGTATCTACTGCAATATCTGCTTCTTGTTTTGCCCAACTAAAAAGACATAGAATGCTTACGCTTTTGGTACAGCCCTACGATCCTAGCTTGGGATACACTATTCCGGAATCTATACATGAAATCGGTCTTGCAAAGGAGTATCTCGAATTAATGGAGCAATCCTCGGAATTGCTTTTCAAGCTTAGAAAGCAAGAGGATCCAGAAGCGGAATATGTAGTTACAAATGGCCACAAAAGAAGGGTGATTATTAAAATGAATTTTAGAGAGCTCTATCACTTTTCTAGATTAAGACAAGACAAGCATGCTCAATGGGAAATTAGGAACCTAGCAAACGAAATTGTTGATCGAGTTAAAAAAGATATGCCTATAACGACAATTCTTCTTGGCGGCAAACACGAATTCCAAGACATCAAAAAATTGTTTGAAAAATATGAACAAATCTAAGTTTGATTTGTTATACAATAAGTTTCCTCATGAAAATTTCTTACTAGGAAAACTTCTTTTAATATTTTTATAATCTCTTCCTTTACTTTTTTGCTTTCCTGCTCTGAAAGGCTATAGATCATAAAAGGCTTATTATAGTTGCCTGCTGTAAAAGTTTGCCACTTTCTCAAGTTAAAAGAATAGCAATATAAAGTTATTGGATTTTTCTGCAAAATTTTGATAAGAGGCTCGTTGTAAGGCCACAAATCTTTCGATGTAATCAAATCGCAACAAACTTTGAAAATTTTCCTCACATCGCCATCACAAGAAATTCCAACAAGCGGCTCGCCAAAAGCAGAGTCTATTAAAGCTGCCACGAATTTTTCATCGGTATGCAGATCTTCATATACTTTATGATAAATTTTTTTCTCACACTTAGAAGGCTTAAATTTTTTCATCGAGCCTTTTTCAGTAAGAATTTCTATAATTTCTACTAAAGCGCTATAACGTTCTTTACTTTTTGGATTGTATATTTTTCTTTTCGCTTCTTTTACCAATTCATTAGCTAAAAAGCAAAGGTCATTAAAAATTTTTTTATTATAGCTAGGCTCGTTCAATTTTCGACGATATTTTATCCTAGGATTTAAGTTTTTTTCAAGCACATTGAGATATTTGGCTTTTTCGCTCAATATTTTAGAAAAGCTATAAAGCTCGTCAACAGTGCTGTCGATTATTTTTACATTGTGCAAGCTTAACAAGTTTAGAGCCATGCATATTTTATTCTTTGCATTATCCAATTGTTCGTGATCCATTTCTTTGTAAAGTCGTGCTTTATAAAAAGTGCGATAAAAACTTTGTGGTACGATAATAAGACTAGAAGTTTCTAATAAGAATTCTTGTTCTCGATTCATTATCCTTTCAAGATTCGAAATGCTTGTATTACAAACTTCCATATCTCAATGAGAACAAAAAAATTTTTAAAATTTTTGAAAGACTTTAAGTTATAGTAAAATATTTTAATTTCCAATTTTTTATTGTTCTATGAAAATTTTCGTTGGTACTAGCGGTTGGTTTTATAGCTGGAACAAAGAGAGAAGCCTGGAATGGTTTGTCAAAAATTCTGGTTTGAATGCTGTTGAGCTTAATGCATCTTTTTACAGATTTCCCTTTCCGAATCAAGTAAAAGCATGGGCCTCTAAAGCTAAAAGCTTAAGATGGACAATCAAAGTGAATCGTCTAATTACGCACGTACATAAATTCAATAAAGAAGCTACAAAAATTTGGAAAAGATTTTATGAATTGTTTGAACCTTTAAATCCTTGTGTAGACTTTTATTTGTTTCAATTGCCTCCTAGTTTTGTCGATATCGAAAAAGCGCTCGAGTTTGCAAAAAAAATAAAACTGAAAGAAAGGTTTGCTTTGGAGTTGAGAAACAAAAAAATAATTGAAAATTTAAAAGAAAAAGAAATAGAAAAAATCAATAAAAGAGTTACTCTCGTTTCTTTGGATTCGCCAGATTTTAAAAACAAAATTTTTGCAGGCAAAATTATTTACTTAAGAATGCATGGAAGAAATTTTTGGTATCGTCATAATTATTCTGAAAAAGAATTGAAAGAAATTGCAAACACAATAAAAAAAATCGAGCCGGAAAAAGTTTATGTTTTCTTCAACAATAATCATGACATGCTAAACAATGCAAGACTAATGTTGAAGTTGCTACAGCAAAATTTTTAATGTCTTCTTTATTTCTTTATCTATGCCGCGATGGCCCAACTGGTACGGCGCACGCTTGGAGAGCGTGTTTCCGAAAGGATTTCCAGGTTCGAATCCTGGTCGCGGCGTTTTCAGGCTTTTCTAAAAAGCTCTACAAGCTCTTTGAATTCTTTTTCTAGAGGTTCTGTATTCAGAAAGTCGGCAAGTTTTGCATTGCGCAATCTAAAGTGCAGATCACTAAGAAGTTCTCTCAAAGTTTTCGGCTTGTATTTTTTCTCATACTTCTTCAAATAAATAAAATTGTTGACTGTAATTGTGATCAAAAGTATAAACAAAATTGACGCTGCGATTATTCCACCAAAATCCCAAAGAGTCAGGCTCCCTAAAAAAGAATTTTTAAACACGATTAGCGGATAAGGAAAAACGAAACTAATAAAGCTAAAGGTTATTAAGATTAAACGACATTCGCTCGGGCCAAGCTTCCCATAAGAAATTCTAAAAGTGTTCTCTATATAAGTCATCAAAAGAACATTGATGGTTATCATAAAATAAAAAGCAATTATAAGCAGAGCTATTGAAAATTTAAGCGCAGAAAGACCTAGGCCTAAAAAAATGAAAAGAATTGCAAACATATCAGCTATATGATCGGCATAAAATCCTTGCTTGCTAACTACTTTTTTATATCGGGCTACTTCTCCATCCAAAGCGTCGGCAATCCAAAATACAAAAGCGAAAAAAATCGCACCCAAAAACCAAAGTTTATTGTAATTCGTAAGATAAAAACAAAGACCATTCAAAAAAGCGCTTATCAATGCTATAAAAGTTAATTGCATCGGTGTAAGTATCTTTGAAACTTTTGGAGCAAGTCTCGGCCATATTTTATTTTCTATAGGCCTTAAAAAAGATTCTTGTATCTTTTTTTCTTGTTTTTCCTTTTTTTTCATAAAAGCATGAAAACGAATATATTTATAAATTCATCTTAACTAAATAAAAAATGGAACTCGAGAATTTGCAAAAAATAATAAAAAACAAACTAAAAAATTTGAAAGAATTGAAAAAAATTCGTTTTTCTTCCAATAAAAAGATGGTCTTTTTGCCAGGTTGTTTTGACGTTCTTCATCCAGATCATTTTCTTCTTTTTGCATGGGCGAAAAGCCTTGGAGATTATTTGGTTGTTGCAACTAATTCCGATGCTTCTATAAGAAAATTAAAAGGAAAAAACAGACCTGTTGTACCGTTAAAGCAAAGAATAATCATGCTCGCATCCAATGGTTTTATAGATTATATAATTGTCTTTAAAGAAACCAACACTGTAAAGCTGCTGAAAGCATTGAAGCCACAAGTATATGCAAAAGGATCGGATTACGTTCTCGACAAATCTTTTCTGAAAAAAAACGATAAAAGAAAAGTAATGAATCAAGAAGAGAGAAAAATAGTCGAATCTTATGGAGGGGAAATTAAATTTAGACCGGGTTCTTTCAACTATTCCACAACAAAACTTTTGAAAAAAATACAAACTTTCTTCAGAGATTAACTTTCTAAAAGTCTCTCTATTTCTTCCTTAAAGTCTTGAGAAAAGCTTATGCCTTCTTCTTTTAAGCGAGCCAAAAAAGCGCTCTTTTCTAGCAACTCCCTCAAAGACATTTCTTTATAGCTTTTTTTATCTATTTTGTTCAAATATTTCAAATTTTCTACAACACAAACCACTAGCATGTAAAATAAAAAAAACAAGCAAACAATTCCGGCAAAATCGAAAAGCGTTATCTGTGTTGTTTTTATGTTGAATAAGTAAAAAGGAAATTTGGGCAAAAATAAAGAAACCATGCTGAAGCCAAACAATATTATTCTTCCTTCTGTTCCTCCCAAGCCACAATAGGCTATTTTATACTTTCCTTGTGTATAAACTGCGAGAGCTGTGCTAATTAGAAGAAGCAAATAAAAGATAATTAAGCCGAGAGCAATCGGAAGCTTTAATAAAGGCGACAAACCAAGGCCGAACAGCATTGCTGTAACGGCAAAAGCATCTGAAAAATGATCAACATAATAACCATATCTTGGTCTTTGAATTTTTCTGTATCTTGCAACTTCGCCATCAAAGCTATCTCCGAACCAATTTAAAAACAAAAAAATACAACTGCCTATAAGCCACCATTTGCTAAAATTTGTTAGGTAATAGCTTATGCCAACTAAAATAGCAGAAACAACGGAAATTAAAGTCAACCTGTCTGGAGTTAAAAAACCTGGAAGACGAGAAACCCATCTTTCGATAATTTTCCTTTCTGTTTTATAAAAAATACCACCTTCTCTTTTTTTGTCTGCTTTTTTTATCTTTTCTTTTAATCTCTTTATTTTTTTCATAAAAGTTAAAAAGCACTTGGCTTTTTAATCTTTCTAGTCGAAGCAAAATCAAATTAGATTGTAATCTAAAAGTTGATTTTCAAGATTCAAGCCAGGACATGCTGTATTGAGCCATGCCAAATCTGGCCAGTTTTCGAGTTGCTCTGGAACAAAATTGTCCATCAAAAACAAGTAAACTTTTCCGCCTTTTTTTTCCAATCTTTTTTTAATTTCTAAGGCTTCTCTCAGCTTGAGCTGGCCCGGCTTAATTGAAACAAGTATCCCTTTTTTGTCTGAAGAGAGAAACTTAACGTAAGCTGCTTTTTGTCTTGCTTTAATCTTGTTTATTTCCTCTTGATCAAGCTTATAAAATTGCGAGCTATTTGGATTAAAAACAAAAATCGGTTTTTTAAGAGAAAGAGCAAGCAGCATAGGATGAAAATTTCCTGAACCTATGTAAAGAAAACAAGAAACTTTATCCTGAAGCTTTAAAGCAGCTTCAAGCTTGCAGCCAAGAATTATACCTTCTCTATACACAAAAACTTTCTTGCCTTTTTCTTTGAATATAAAATAAAATTTTTTAAGCAAATACGAGAATTGTATTGTAGTAATCAAGCCAACTTTTTTAGGAAGCTTTTTAGCTATTTCTTCAATTGTTTCTTTAGAAATAAAAATTTTTTGCCGTGCTGGAATATAGAGAATTTTCATTTATTCTTTCTTTTCGCCTGCTGGCTTTGCTGTAGTTTCGCTTTCTCCTTTGTAGATTTCGACAAAAGAAGGAGTTGCTACAATAATATTCTCTCCAAATCCTGCAATATTTCCTTCCAAAGCATCTACAGTTTTCTTGAGTTTTGCTATTGCTCTCTTCAATTCAACAACATCTTTGCTTTTCAATGGTTTGATGTCTATAATAGCTATGCTATAGCCTTCTCTCAATACTTCAAGAATTTTATTGGTATCCTCAAAAGTTTTAAGAATGAAAGGCCTTATAAGAATTTTAGCTTTCTTTGTCTCTTTACCTGTTTCTATTTCAAGATAATCTGCCTCACTCGGCTCTTCTTTAGCTCCAAAGATTTTTTTGAAAATAGACATTTTCAATTTTAGTTTTCAGTTTTCTTGAGTTTATAAATTTTTTGCTATTTTTTTTCAACTTTTAACTTGTTCAAAATTGACGATCTTGCTTTTAAAATTTTTTCTCTAAGCTCTTTTTCTTGATTTTCTATGGCTTTAATTCTAAGCTCCAAAATTTCTGCTTTTTTCTTCAACTCTTTCTCGAGCTCTGCTTTGTCTGCTTTGAACATAACAGATCCTATAATTTTGTAAGTTTCATTATCCTTAAGCTTTAAAAGTTCTTGCAGGGCATTGTTTGTTTCAAGCAACTCTAGATTGAATACTTGCTTTTGCAAGATTAAATTTTGAAGAGCTTGCTCTGTAAGCTGCAATTGCTCTAGTGTTAATTTTTCCTTTTCTGCTTTTTCCATTTTATATGGCTTTAACTTTCTTGATGGCTTTTCTTGGCTTGAAAAATATCTTGCTACCGCAATAAGGGCAAGAAAATCTCGTCTTCAAAACTTTATCAGATACCTCTTTACCGCATGAAAAGCATTTATAAACTGGCATTTTTCTATTTTCTTTAATTTATAAGTTTATAAACTTATGGGTCATTGTAATGCTTTAAGCTGTAAGAAAGTAAGCATTTGAAGTGAATTTTCTTTCGCAAGCTTTGCAAATCCATAGTCCTTTGGCCAGTCTTTTAGCTTGAAGCTTTTTGCAATATGGACATTTTTGCTTTTTTCTTTGCTTTTCTTCTATTTCAGACCATTTCGCTCTAACCCTGGCTCCATAACGCGGTCCGAATTTGCCTGCAATATTTCTCTTTACTTTTTGCATTCTAAACCTAAAGCTAAGAGGTTTTTAAAATTATGGGGCTGCCCGGATTTTCATTTGGAATTTTGAACCGGGGTCTCGAGTGTTCTTGGATTTTTCTCCCAAGACTCGGGTACTAAACCAAGCTATACTACAGCCCCTTAAGAGTAAAGCAAAAATATATTTAAAAAGATTATTTCATTCGCTATTTGGCAGTTGCAGTTGCAGTTTCGGCAGCTTTTGCTTTTTTCTCCTCTAGCTCCTTAATGAGGCTTTCTTGTTTCTTCTTTACTTGCTCGAAATCCTGAGCAAGCTTTTTTATTTTATCTTCAGAAGCCTTTTCTTCTTTTCTCGCTATTAAATCATCATAAATGCCTTGATCTACTTCTTGAATAACTTCCTTCGGTTCTTTACTTTCAACAAGAATGCCTAATGAAACACAAGAACCTAAAACGGACTTAACGGCTGCTTTGAAATTTCCTACAAACATGTCTTTTTCTTTAATTTTTGCTATCTTGATTACAAGCTCTATCGGAATGTTGGCGATTTTAATTTTATTTGGCATCGGCGATCCTTTCTCTATTCCTATCTCTTTTTTCAACAATTCTGAAGTAGAAGGAGTCAGAACTCTTACTTTTATGTTTTTAGCTTTGTCTATTTCTAGCACTACAGGAACTTTCATTCCAGAAAACTCACGAGTAGCATTGTTGACCTCGGCAATAACTTTTCCTATGTTTATTCCCAAAGGCCCGAGTTTTTGAGAAAGCGCAGGGCCCGGCTTCATTTCGCCTGCATCGACAAGCAATTTGATTTCCATCAGAAAATTAAGGGAATTGGTTTTTAAAACTTTTCTTTAAAATTAAGAAACGGGACAAAAAACTTTGCAGTCATTGCTCACTTCTGGCACACAAGAGCTTGCAAAACATAAAACTTCTATGCCTGTATTTGTTCTTTTTATCTTTCCTTTTTCTCTACAAAAATCCCATATTTCGCTATAAGATTTTTCATAACAATTTTCTATACATAAGTAAGCCAAAGGATTTCTTTCAATGCAACTAAGATTGGTTGCTTTCCACCTTCCGTTTTCAACTTTTTCCCATTTCGTTTGCTTTTCGCAATTAAGACCGCTAATAGCTATAAAAAGAAATGCTAAAAAAATTATAAAAGTAAAGAGTTTCATTTGTTCTTAAATGCATAAATATTTTAAATTTTTTTAAATAAGCATTTATAAAATTTCTACTTCGTCATTGATTGCCTGCCCTGGCAAACCTTTTTCAAAAACAGCACGCAAAAGACCTTTATTGCCGTGAGTCGAAGTTATAATTCCATGAATTTTCTTACCGGAAGGGCTTTTCCACACAACTTTTTTTCCTAAAAAAGATTTCGCCTTTTCTTTATTGGCAATGCCATCTACTTCTATTATAAAATGTCTAGGCTTATAAGTGTGCTTGCCTCTTCTAAAGCTTACGACCTTGCCTTTCATTCTTTTAAGAAAAAACATATTTTTAAAAATCTTGCTAACAGCTAATTAAAAAATAATTTCGAAATCTCCCAAATGTTTTTTCAATGCAAAAATCAATTGCGGCGTAATCTTTTTGCTTGCTTTCTTCTTAAGATAAGAGTTTAGTTCTTCAGTGCTTGAATCTTGAATCTTATCGCCTGTTATTTTTTTAATTTTTTCTGACTCTACATCTGGAACCAAAAATGCTACGTTGTCAAAAATGAATAAATGACCTTGTTTCTTTATTTTTTTATCTTGCTCTTTAGCATAATAAATTATGTCTGCTTTATTTTTTTGCGAATCTATAAATTCTTGTCTCTGAATGTATTCGAGCAAAGCCGTTGAAAGTTCATGCACTGCTTTATGCATATTTGCTATATCGTGCTTGCTAATTTTTCCTTTTTTATGCTTCTTTACTATTTCCAAAATTTCCTTAAGCAAAATTAAATTCCTTCTGGAGATTTTGTTTTTATCTACAAGTTTCTTTTTGAATACTTCTAAAAGCGAGCTTTCTGGAGTTTCACCTATAAGAGGTTTAAGAAGCTCTTTAACTTGAACGTACTGTTGTTTTATTTCTCTACTTGCTATTTTCTCTTCTATCTGCTTCATCAGTTTCTTAAGTCTTTCTATGTATTCGGAAACCTCTTCAAGTAGTTCATCTATATCTTTTCCTGTTATTTCTAACTTAGAAGTATGCTCGTATTTTTTGTAAAGGTTTACAATTTTCTCAAGAATTTTTACATATTTTTCCTCAAGAAGCTTTTCCTTTTCTACAAGAATTTCTTGCATCAGAGTTACTGTTTCTCTAGGCGTTGGAGGGGCCAAGCCATAAAGCATTAAAACGGCTTGACTCGGTGTTATAACACCCCACCATATATCTTCTAAAACAATATCGTTGAGTTTACGTTTTACATTTTCTGCAACTTTCTCGCCGAGAGACATAAACAAGTCTATGGCTTCTGGGCTTGGTTTTATTTTTCCCATTTTCAATAGCAATTTCCATGGCATAAAAGCTCCTCTATCGTAAAGCGGAACACCATCACGAATAAAAGTAAAAATTACAGGATGCGCATCTTTTACAGCTTCCCAGAATTCTGTTAAGATGTAAACTTGCACGTTCAATTTATTTTTAACTCCAGCCTGTTCTGCAGCCTCGACAGCATAACTCCATATAATGGCTCTCAACTTTTCTTTGAGCTCATACCTTGACATTCTCTTGACATCTGTATCGTCTATAACAAGATACACATCGACATCGCTTGTTTTTTTTGCGGTTCCTCTAACCAAAGAGCCAGCTATAACATAGCTTACCACATATCTCTCAAACTTGGCAAGACACATTCTTTTGTGGATTGTTGCAAGCCTCAAGGCTGCTAAAAAATCTTGCGAATCGTGCAATGGAAAAGAAAGTGCATAGCTATCTATAAGTTCATACTTGCCATCAAAACAAGCTTCCCATACCATCGATCTTGTCTTGATGTGCAACCAGATTCTAGGCCTAAAGTCTTTAACAAGCGCTATAGCTTCTGCCTTTACAACCGGAAGCTCCTTGAGTTTTTCGTCTGGCAAAATTATGAGCAAATGTATCAATCTCTCATCTTCTCTTTCTTTGATAACTTCTTCCTCTTCCTCTAAAATTTTAGAAGCAAAAGGAGGCAAAATTCCTATCGATTCGACAAAAGGAAATTTCTTAAGAAGCTCTTTTTTAAATTCTTGTAATTTGCCTTTCGTCTTCTCGATTTCTTTTTTAACTTCTTCTGGGATTCTTTTCTCAAAATCTTTTAAATCTTGAACATTAAAGCCTTGTAAGCTAGACTCTTTGCTTTCGTCTTTTTGCTTTTCCTTTTTCTCTTCAGGCATAGCTTTCCAAGGCAAATGAAGTTTTTAAAGGTTTGCAAAAAAATAAACAAAAAGAATAAAAACCTTTGCTTTTTATTAAAAGCAAAACACAAGGGCCTGTGGGCCTGTGGTCTAGTGGCTATGACGTCTCCCTTACGCGGAGAAGGTCCTCGGTTCGAATCCGAGCAGGCCCATGATAAAATGTTTATAAAAAAATTGTTCGAAGGCGAAATAGACGAATCAGTGCATAAGCAGTTCGTAAGATTTGGAAAAGGTAGCTACAGCTTGAGAGCGATAATAAATGTAAGAAAAAATGACAAAATTAAAGTTACGACAAGTTTTGAATTGGCCAACGACTTGGTCGGATTTGTTTCAAATCTTGCAGAAAAATTTTCGATTAACGGAATAATTCTAAGCAAAGAGCCTATTCAAGGCCTTGAATTCAAAAAGAAAAATATTCTTTCTTGTGAAATCAACAAAGAAATAAAAGCTAAAGATCTAAAAGAGCTTTCTACCAAAGCTTATGCAACGCTTCTCGATTGTAGCGCTCAAGGAATTTCGCTAAAGATGAAGAAAAAACTGCCAAGACCAAAAAAAAGCGCAGAACTAAAAGTAGACGACAAGTTCTGCATGCTCGAGCTTGATAAGAAGTTTTGGGAAAAATTTCATGAGGATTTCTTGTTCGATTTGCCTCACGAGTTTAAAAAAGCAAGAATAGAACATACTTATATAATCGAAGAAATAATCATTCCAAAAGAAATCCAAAACGAAAAAGATTTTGAAAAAATAAGATTGATGGCAAAAAGAAAAGGAAAAATCATAAGGAAAATTGTTGTCGATGGAAAAGAAATCATAAAAGAAAAGCATTTCGAGGCTTAAACACCCCTGTTTGCCGTAATCTTTATAAATTAATTTTCTTTCTATTTTCAGTTATTGCGAGAATGAAAATAAATAAATTAACGACAAAAACGAAATGGGAAAAATACACAAACCTAGAGCCGGTAGTTTACAATTCTGGCCAAGAAAGCGTGCGAAGAAGCAATTACCTAGAGTAAACTGGAAGGCCATTGAAAAAAAGCATAGCGGACTTCTCGGTTTTATTGGCTATAAAGCCGGAATGCTTAGCGCAATAGTACAAGATTTGACTCCGGATAGCATGACTAAAAACAAGCAAATAATCCTACCATGTACTGCTTTAGAAGTTCCTCCGATTAAAATCTTAAGTGTAAGGTTTTATAAAGAAACCCCTTTCGGCTTGAGAGTTGCAACAGAGGTGCTCGCCGACAATCTCGATAAAGAGTTGAAAAGGAAAATAAAAATACCAAAAGAAAAAGAAAACGCTAAAGAAAAGCTGGAAAGTTTAGAAAAAGAGCTCAACAGTTATGCTTCTATAAGATTGCTTGTCTATAGTTTGGTCAAAAAAACAAAAATAAAAAAAACTCCAGACATTGCCGAAATCGGTCTTGGAGGCTCGATTCAAGAAAAATTTGAATTTGTTAAAAACAACATCAACAAAGAACTCAGCTTCAAAGATTTTTTCAAAAAGAATCAACTTGTTGATGTGCGTGGTGTTACAAAAGGAAAAGGACTTGCAGGACCGGTGAAAAGATTTGGAATTTCGCTTAAAGCTCATAAAACAGAAAAAGGAAGGAGAAGACCTGGAAGTTTAGGACCATGGCATCCTGCCAGAGTAACTTTCCGCGTAGCTCAAGCCGGTCAACTAGGCTTTTTTACTCGTGTTAGTTACAATCAAAAAATAATCGACATAGGGAAAGGTGAAGACTTGCATAAAAGCATTCCTTTCTTCCATCATTTCGGAAAAATAAATACAGATTATGTAATTATCAAAGGCTCTGTCCAAGGGCCTCCAAAAAGAGCCATTCTGCTGACAATGCCTCTTAGAGAAACAAAAAAAAGAAAAAAAGAAAATTTTGAAATCATTAAAATATTAAGATGAAAGTAAAAATTTATCCAAGCGAAAGAGAAATTGAATTGCCCCAAGTATTTGAAACTCCGGTAAGAGAAGATCTCATTTGGAAGGCTACAATTACTGGAGTTAAAAGACAACCATATGGTGCTTATCCTTTAGCAGGAAAACAATCTTCAAGCGGAAAACAAAGACATGCAAGAAGAAGATGGAAGTCTCTCTATGGAAGAGGTATATCGAGAGTTCCTAGAAAATTTCTAATTAAGAAAGGTGAGTTTTATTATATGATAGGAACTTTCATTCCAGGAACACGTGGCGGCAGAGAAGCTCATCCTCCAAAAGCTGTAAGAAAAGAAAAAAAGATGAATAAAAAGGAAAAAATCCTTGCTCTGAAATCTGCAATTGCAGCAACTGCCTCGAAAGAATGGTTTGAAAAGAAATATAAAAAAACAAGAATCAAATGTGAGTTGCCTATAATTATAGATTCGACAATACTAGAAAAGAAAAACAAAGAAATCGTTCAATTTCTCGAAAAACTTCTAGGAATTAAAATCAAGAAAAAAAGAAAGATAAGAGCAGGAAAAGGAAAAATGCGAGGAAGAAAATACAAAAAAAGTTATTCTTTACTTTTAGTTCTTGGAAAAAAAGAAAAGAAAAACCTTAAAAATTATGGAATCGAAACCGTACAAGTCGATAAGCTAGGAGTAAAGCACCTTGCTTCTGGAGGAATTCCCGGTAGGCTTACTGTTTATACAGAAAATGCTATAAAAGAACTTGAAGAAAGATTTGAAAAATGATATTGATAGAACCTGTAACAACGGAAAAGGCTTTGAGGATGATAGAATTGGAAAATAAGATAGTGTTTGTTGTAAAAAGAGATGCGAAAAAACAAGAAATAAAAAAAGAAGTAGAAGAAATTTTCAATGTTAAAGTAGAAAAAGTAAATGTTCATATAAAGAAAAATAAAAAAATAGCTTTCATAAAATTGAAAAAAGAGACTCCTGCAATAGATGTTGCAACAAAACTTGGAATAATGTAAAATGGGAAAAAGAATTATACAACAAGCAAGAGGACATGGAAGTTTAACCTATCGAACAAGAAAAAAAGCTTTTAGAATTAGCGTTAGCTATCCTCCTTTAGAAGCAAAAGGAAGTGCAACAGTTTTAGAAATAATCAATTCTCCAGCATATAGTGCGCCTGTAGCGAAAATAAATTTCCAAGGAAAAATTTTTTACAATATTGCGGCCCAAGGCCTTGAAGAGGGTCAAGAAATAAAAATCGGGGAAAATGTTCCTGCCGAGCCCGGTAACGTGGCTTTCTTAAAAGATTTGCCCGTCGGAACAGAAGTGTTCAATATAGAAACTTTTCCAGGAAGCGGTGGTAAACTTGTAAGAGCTAGTGGAATTTGCGCTAAAATCACTAAAAAAGAAAAAGATTCTGTAATCTTATTGATGCCTTCAAAAAAAGAAAAGAAAATGTCGCCAAACGTGAGAGCAACAGTAGGTGTTATTGCCGCAGGAGGCCGAGTAGAAAAGCCTTTTGTGAAGGCTGGCAAAAAGTTTTATAAAGTAAAAGCAAGAGGAGGAAGAGTTTGGCCTAGAACGTCTGCAGTAAAAATGAATGCCGTCGATCATCCATTTGGTTCTGGAAGAGGTAAAAGAATTAAAAGCAAAATTGCTAAAAGACATGCTCCTCCTGGAGCGAAAGTAGGCCATATAAGGCCTAGAAGAACTGGAAGAAAGAAGTAAAATGGTAAAAGAATTTTTATTCCGGGGTAAAACGCTCGAAGAACTGAAAAAAATGGATCTGAGAGAGTTCGCTAAATATTTAAAATCGAGACAAAGAAGAAGCGTGCTTAGACAATCGCACTTGATTGAAAAGTTTTTGAAAAGAATTGAAAAGAAAAAAGCAAAAGGCAAGCCAATAAGAACGCATTTGCGTGATTTAATAATAGTGCCGCAAATGGTCGGCTTGACAATATACGTTCACAATGGCAAAGAGTTTATTCCTGTAAAAATAAATGAGGAAATGCTAGGCCATAGGCTTGGCGAGTTTGCTTTAACTAGAAAACAAGTCAAGCACGGAGCTCCTGGAATAGGCGCCACAAGAAGCACTGCGTTCTTGTCTGTTAAGTAAAAATGGAACAAGAAAAAAAAGAAATCGCTGAAGAGAAAAGCAAAGAAGAAAAAAAAGAAAAAGTTGAAGAAAAAAAAGCAGAAGCTGAAGAAAAGAAAGCAAGAGTTCATGTAAAAGACGCTCCAATATCAACAAAGCACTCTGTTGCGATATGTCGTTTCATAAAGAATAAAAATCCTCAAGAAGCGATAAAGTTGCTAGAACAAGTCATCGAGCAAAAAATCGCTATACCTATGAAAGGCGAACTGCCGCATAGAAAAATAAAAATAAAAGGCCAAAGACCCGAAGGAAGATATCCTAAAAAAGCAACAAAAGTTTTCATTAAAGCCCTTAAAAATCTGATAGCCAACGCAAAAGTAAAAGCACTAGATCCAGAAAAGCTTTACATTAGTCTCGCAAAAGCAGACAAAGCTTCAAGGCCGATAAGAGCAACAAGACTTGCCTTCGGTGTTAAACGTTTCAAAAGAACACATATTTTGATAGAAGCAAAAGAAAAAGAAAAATGATCGAAAAAAAATTTGTAGAAGCAAAGAAACAAGAATTTGAAATCAAAGAGTTTATAAGAAACAAATTTGGCAAAGGCAAAATAAGCGAAATAAAGTTAGAAAGAACACCCATAGGAGAAAAAATAATAATTACCACACCAAAAAAAGGACTTGTGCTAGGAAAAGCTTATGAAAATATTCAAGAGCTTGTGAGTACCTTAAAAAAGAAATTCAAACTGGAAAATCCGCAAATAGAAGTCGTAGAAATAGATCCTGAATTTGATGCACAAACAATAGCCGATCGAATTGCTTTGGCTTTAGAAAGATTCGGTCCTTTGAGCTTTAAGCTAATAGCCTATAGAGAGCTAGAAAGATTGGCAAAAGCAGGAGCACTCGGAGCAGAAATAAGGTTGAGTGGAAAATTGCCAAGCGAAAGAGCAAAGTCTTGGCTTTTTTCTTTCGGATATCTGAAAAAAACAGGGGAAACGAGATACATTGTTAAGAAAGCAAAAGCTGTTGCAGAAACGAAGCCAGGAATAATAGGAATTAAAGTAGCAATAGTCCCTAAAGATACTAAAATACCAGACAAGATTGAAATAAATTATGAAGAGCTTAATAAAATAAGGAAAAAAATAGAAGAATTGGAAAAATTAGAAAAAAATGGCAATAATAAGAAAAAGTGAATTGAGAGCTATGTCTAAAGAAGAACTCGAAGAAAAATTGAAACAGCTAAAATTAGAAATTTTAAAAATAAAAAGTAAAAAGGGACAAACACCTAGTGGAACTAAAAAAATTAAAGAAATTAAAAAAACCATAGCTAGAATTTATACTAAGTTGAAAGAAAAATAAGATGGAGATATGTCCTAGATGTGGTTTGCCAAAAGAAGCTTGCAGTTGCAGTGCTCTAGAGAAACAGCAGCAAAAAATAAGAATTTCAACAGTAGAGAGAAAGTTTAAAAAGAAAGTTACAATAATCGAAGGAATATCTCAAGACATAAAAAAGATAGCCAAACAATTGAAAGAAGAACTTGCATGCGGAGGTACTGTCAAAGACAATAGAATAGAATTGCAGGGAGATCATGAAAAAAAAGTAAGAGAGAAACTGATAAAGCTTGGATTCAGTGAGGAAAATATAGAATAAAAAATAAAAAAGAAAAAATAAAGGAAAAAGTTAAACAAAGGTAAAATGGAATATACATGTAAAGATAAAAAATGTCCTTTCCATGGAAAGCTTAGTACAAGAGGACGAATCTTCAAAGGGACGGTAAAAAAGATACACGATAGTAGAGCAGTAGTAGAGTTTACAAGATTTGTGTATTATAAAAAATATGAAAGATACGCTAAAGCAAAAACAAGATTGCATGCACATATTCCGGCATGCATGCTAAAAGACATAAAGCCTGGCGACACTGTAAAAGTTTCGGAATGCAGGCCTTTAAGTAAAATAATACATTTTGTCGTTATAGAAATAGTGAAAAAATGAAAGCCGTAGCAGCAAGAATAACAAAAGCTCTGAACCTTGGAAGTCTGGTGGAAGTAGTCGACAATAGCGGAGCAAAGCTAGCGAGAATTGTTGCAGTTAAAAAAGGAAAATCTAGAAAAGGAAGACAAATAGCATGCGGAGTAGGGGATCTTATAAAAGTTAGCGTTAGAGAAGGAGCAAAAGAATTAAGAAAGCAGGTCTTTTGGGCAGTAGTTGTTAGACAAAAAAAAGCTTATAGAAGAGCTACTGGCGAAAGAATAGCTTTTGAAAGCAATGGTATTGTCTTGCTAAAAGACGAAGACGGCAATCCGAAAGGTACTCAAATAAAAGGGCCTATCGCTAAAGAAGCCGCAGATAGATGGCCTTTTGTAGCTAAAATTGCAAGTATGATTGTTTAAAATGAAAGAATTTTCACCGAAATGGATTGCGAGCAAAAACAGAAAAAAACAAAGAAAGTATAGAGCCAAAGCGCATAAAAAATTAAGGCATAAGATGATGAGTATAAATTTGAGTAAGGAATTAAGAGCGCGTTTCAAAAGAAGAAGCATTCCGCCTAGAAAAGGAGACTTGGTTAAAGTACTACGTGGAGAATTCAAGAATAAAGAAGGCAAAATTGTCAAGGTGGATATGAAAAAATACAGGGTTTATATAGAAGGAATTCAAAAAACAAAAAAAGATGGAACAAAAATCAATGTTCCTTTTAGACCGTCAGCATTACAGATAAAAGAACTAAATCTTGAAGATAAAAGGAGAATAAAACAATAAAATGCATCTAAAAAGACTTGCAATCCCAAAATCATGGCCTCTGCCAAAGAAAGTCGCAAAGTTTGCAGTAGTTCCAAAAGGAAAAGCGCTCAGCACGAGCATAGCTTTGGCTGTATTTTTAAGAGACCTTTTGAAAGAAGTCAAAACTTTCAAAGAAGCAAAGAAAGTAATTAAAGAAGGCAATATAGAAGTTAATGGAAAAGTTGTAAAAGACGAAAAGTTTGCTTTAACGATTTTCGATAGAATTTTTATAAAGAAATTGGATAAGTATTTTACAATTCATTTGAACAAAAAAGGTAAAATTGAAGTAAAGGAAATCGATAAAGAAAAGTATCAATATAAGCCATGCAAAATAATAGGAAAAACTATTTTGAATAAAGGAAAAACTCAACTGAATCTCTACGATGGCTGGAATCTTATAGTTGAAAAAAACGATTTCAAGGTTGGTGATACTATAATTGTAAGAGTAAAAGACAAAAAAATAGAAAAAGTCTTACCGCTAACAAAGAATGCAAAAGTTTTCATAATAAAAGGAAAAAACGTTGGAAAAATCGGAAGAGTTTTAGAAATAGGGGAAAAAGTAAAAATTAAATTTGAAAATGAAATAAAAGAAATTCCAAAAGAAAATTTGTTTGTTATAGACGAAAATGAACCCGATGAGAGAAATTGAATTGGAAAAAGTTGTACTGCATTGTAGTACTGCTGATCAGCAGAAGCTAGAAAGATATATGAAACTTTTAAAATTGATTTCAGGAAAAAAGCCTGTAAAGACTTTGGCAAAAAAAAGAATTCCTTCTTTCAAAATTAGACCTGGTTTGCCTATAGGATGTAAAGTTACATTAAGAAAAGAAGAAGCAAAAAAAATCTTGAAACTAGTGCTTACTGGTGTAAAAGAAATAAAAGAAGAACAATTCGGTCCTGGTTATTTAAATTTTGGAATTAAGGAATATATTGATATTCCGTCTCTACAATTTCAAAGAGATATAGGGATTTTGGGTTTTGATGTAAGCGCTGTTTTGAGAAGAAAAGGTTTCAAAAAAGAAGGCAGAAAAAAATGTAAAATAGGAAAAAAGCATAAAATAACCAAAGCCGAAACAATAGAATTTTTCAAAAAAAATTTCAATATAAATTTGAAAACTTGAAAAAATGACGGCAAGCGATTGGAATAAAATTTTGAAGCAGCTTGAAGCAAAACCTGCTATAAAAGCAAGATTTTTAAAATTCTGCAAGCCAAAAGAAAGAAAATTCGGAATAGCTGCCAAAAGATGTGTAAGATGCGGTCGATTTGGTGCACACTTAAGCCAATACAACTTGCATTTATGCAGACAATGTTTTAGAGAAATAGCCGAAGAACTCGGATTTAAAAAATATAATTAAAATGATACGCGACTGGTTGTCCGCTTTGTTGAACGATATAACGAATTGCAAAAAGGCTGGAAAAAAAGAAACGGCGATTGTTTGCGATTCTAAACTATTGTTAGAAGTGTTAAAAATAATGAAAGAAAACGGCTACATTGAAGACATACAAATAGAAGATGAAAAATTCAAAAAAATAAAAATCAAAATAGGAAAATTAAACGAATGCAGAGCAATAAAACCAAGATTTTCTGTTAGAAAAGACGAATTTGAAAAATACATTAAAAGATTTTTGCCTGCTCGTGATGTAGGTATTTTAATTGTTTCAACGAGTAAAGGCGTAATGACGCATAAAGAAGCAATAGAAAAAGGTTTGGGCGGCTGCTTGCTTGCCTATTGTTTTTAAAATGAAAAAGTGCATAGAAAAAGTTCTTGAAATACCGGAAGACGTGATTGTTAAAATTGAAAACAACACAGTCATAGTAAAAGGACCTCTTGGAGAGTGCAAACGCGATTTTCAGTTTAGAGACATTGAAAAAAAAATAGAAGATAGAAGATTGATTTTGAAAAAAGAAAAAGCAACAAAAAAAGAAAAAAGAATAATGCATGCAATCGCTTCACATATAGACAATATGATTAAAGGTGTAAAGAAAAAATACGAGTATGTGTTAGAGATATGCTCTATACATTTCCCGATGAACGTAAAAGTAGAAGAAAATAAAATAATAGTCAAAAATTTTCTCGGAGAAAGAAAAGAAAGGATAATCGAATTGCTTCCAGAGGTAGAAATAGAAATAAAAGGTAATAAAATATTTGTAAGATCTGTAGATAAAGAAAAAGCCGGAAGACAAGCTGCTTTAATTGAAAGTATTTCAAGAAAAGTTCCACGAGACAAAAGAGTTTTCCAGGACGGAATCTGGATAATAAAAAAAGAAAAAGGTAAAAGGGAAGAAAAATGAAGAAAAGAAAACCAAAGTTTGTGAGAAAAGATAGCTACAGAATTTCAAGACTTGGGAAAAGAAGAAAAAAGAAATTGAAGTGGAGAAGACCTAAAGGAAGACATAGTAAAATAAGAGAAAAAAGAAAAGGATACTTAAAACAACCTTCAATAGGTTATGGCTCGCCAAAACGTTCGCATGCCAAGCTCATACATAACTTGAGCGAGCTTGAAAGCTGCAAAGAAAATGAAGAAATAATCATAGCGCACGTAGGAAAGAAAAAAAGGAGAGAGATTATAAAAAAAGCTTTAGAAAAAAAAATCAAAATTCTAAATTTAAAGCCAGAGGAAAAATGAAAACCCTAAGAAGCCAAAGAAGGATGGCGGCACAAATACTTAAAGTAGGCATTAATAGAGTATGGTTCGATCCAGAAAGACTGCAAGAAATAAAAGAAGCTGTAACAAAACAAGACATTATAGATTTGATAAAAGACAAGGCTATTAAAAAAAAGCCTGCAAAAGGAAGAAAAAAAAGAGCCCATAAGAGAAGAGTTGAAAGAAAAAGAAAAGGAAGAAGAAGAGGTAAAGGTAAAAGAAAGAAAACTGTAAAAAAAAGAAAGCAAAATTATGTAAAAAAAATAAGAAAATTAAGAAGATATTTGAAAGAACTAAAAAAAGTGTTGCCGAAAGAGGAATATAGAAAACTTAAAAGATGGGTAAAAGGCGGTAAAATTCGTGAAGTTAAAGAATTGATGGCGTTTAAAAATGAGAATAAAATATAGAAGAAGAAGGGAGGGAAAAACAGATTATAAGGCAAGATTGGCCATGCTCAAGTCTGGCTTATTGAGACTTGTCGTAAGAAAAAGCAATCGCTATATAATTGCTCACATAGTTAAAAGTATAGAAGCCCAAGACTACACTCTTGCTTATGCTAATTCGAAAGAACTTAAAAAGTACGGATGGCCGCTCGGTTTTAAAAATCTTGCAGCTTCCTATTTAACCGGTTTTTTACTAGGTAAAAAATTTATAAAGATATATCCTGAAGCCAAAAATCAAAAAATGATATTGGACATAGGTCTACAAAGATCGACGAAAGGCTCGAGAATATATGCTTGCGTTCAAGGCATGCTCGATAGCGGTATAGAAGTTTTATGCAAAAAAGAAATGCTGCCCGGCGCTAGAGTGATGATGGAATATAAAAATAAAAAAATTAAAGAGATTTTAGAAGAAGTAAAAAAAGAAATAGAAAAAAATGAATGAAAAGCAAGAAAACGAGGAGATGGAAATAGAAAAAATTGAAGAAACAGGAACAGAGGAAAAAGCCGAAGAAAAAAAAGCAACCGAAGAAGAAAGAGAAAGAGAAGAAAAACTAAAAGAATGGAAACCAAAAACAGAGCTAGGAAAAGAAGTTCTTGCAGGAAAAATTAAAAGTATAGACGAAATTTTGGATAAAAATTTAAAAATCTTTGAACCAGAAATAGTGGATTTTCTAATGCCGCAATTGGAAATTGAAATAATAAACATAGGACAAGCAAAAGGAAAGTTTGGCGGTGGTAAAAGAAGGCCTTGGAGACAAACACAGAAAAAAACTGCCGAAGGCAATGTTCCGACCTTTTCTTGCATGTGCGTTGTTGGCGATAAGAATGGACATATAGGCCTTGGCTACGGAAAAGCAAAAGAAACGGTTCCTGCCAAACAAAAAGCAATACGAGAAGCCAAACTCAATATGTTTAGAGTAAAAAGAGGTTGCGGAAGTTTTGATTGTACTTGTAAAGAGCAGCACAGCATTCCCATGAAGGTCGAAGGAAAAGAAGGCAGTGTAAGAATTGTTTTGATGCCGGCTCCTCGTGGTACAGGCCTGGTTGCGGACGATGAATGCAAGAAAGTTTTTAGGCTTGCTGGAATAAAAGATATCTATACTAAAAGTTATGGACAAACAAGAACTAAAATAAACATGATAAAAGCTTGTATTGCTGCTTTAAAAAAACTTACGAAAATAGCAGAATAAAATGAAAATAGCTGTAATAAGAATTAGAGGCCTGGTTGGTGTAAGAAGAGAAATAAGAGAAACTCTCGACAAGTTGAGACTGAGGAAAAAATTTGTATGCGTTATTGTTGACGATACAAAAGAAATTATGGGAATGCTAAAAAAAGCACAAAATTATATAGCTTACGGCGAGATAGACGAAGAAACACTTAAAGAGCTCATAATGAAACGTGGTAGAAAGCCTGGCAATAAGCCTATAGAAATAGGAGGAAAAAAGCTTGAAGAGTTTATTAAAGAATTTTTACAAGGCAAGAAAAAATTAAAAGATCTTGGAATTAAACCTTTTTTTAGATTGCATCCTCCAAGACAGGGGTTCAAGAAAAGCATTAAATTGCTTTACCCAAAAGGCGTTCTAGGCTATAATCCTAAAATAAAAGAATTGATACGAAGAATGTTGTAAAATGAAAAGGAAAAGAAGCAAACGTTCTAGACTTCGAGGAAGACGAACTTGTGGTTATGGTCATAAGTTTAAGCATAGAGGTAAAGGCTCAAAAGGCGGTAAAGGTATGGCCGGCACTGGAAAAATGGCCGGTCATAAAAAAACTTTTATCTTGAAGTATATGCCAGATTATTTCGGTAAGAAAGGTTTTAAAACAAAAAAAGAAAAACTAGAAGCAATAAATCTTGAAGAAATAAAAGAAAAACTTCAAGATTTTCTTGAAAAAGGAATTGCAAAAAAAACTCCAGAGGGGATAGAAATTAATTTACCAAACTACAAAGTACTTGCTTCTGGAAAAATAGATTCTGGTTTGATTATCAAAGCTTCGGGCTTTTCCGAAAAAGCCAAGGCTAAAATTATCGAAGCCGGAAGTAAAGCTGAAATTATAAAAAAATGAGTTTTTTTAAAAAGCTCTTGACTGTTCTGCCTGAAGTAAAAGTACCTGTTGAAAAAAGACTTGGTTTTGCAACAAGACTGAAATGGACTTTACTCATGCTTGTTGCTTTTTTTGTTCTTTCTGCAATTCCTTTGTATGGATTGACAGCAAATGCTCTTGCAGAATTTGAATATCTTTCAATTATATTGGGCGCAAGTTTTGGTTCGTTAATGTCTTTAGGTATAGGTCCGATAGTTACTGCTTCAATAATCTTACAATTACTTGTCGGTTCAAAATTACTTACTATAGATATGACAACAAAAGAAGGTAAACAGTACTACAATGGATTGCAAAAACTTCTTGCAATTTTTTTTACGATTTTTGAGGCTTTTATCTATATATCGATGGGCGGCTTGACTGGTCGTAGCGGCTTGCTTTTTATACAGCTTTTCATCGGCGGCTTACTGGTTATTTTTATGGACGAAGTTGTTAGCAAGTATGGTTTCGGTTCTGGAGTTGGATTGTTTATCGTTGGCGGAGTTGCTTCTCAACTCGTAATTCGCGCATTCGGCTTCTTGAGCAAAGTTAGATTTCCATGTCCTCCAGATGCTATTAATTGTGTACCTAAAACTGTAGTCACAGTCAAAGCAGTTGGTAAAGTTCTTGTTTTCTTTGCTTCTCTTATTAGTGCTAACACAACAGGAGCCTTGGCTGCTCTCGTTGCAATTCTTGCTACAATCTTGATTTTCGTAATAGTTGTTTATACACAAAGCATAAAAGTAGAAGTCCCTTTATCTTTCGGAAGAATTAGAGGTTTAAGCATAAGATGGCCTCTTCCTTTTTTCTATACAAGCAACATTCCTGTAATTTTAACAGCTGCTTTGCATGCTAACATAACTCTATTTGCAACTCTTGCTCAAAAATGGACGGGTCACGCAACATGGCTGGGAAGTTTTATGAATGGCATTCCTGTTTCTGGATTGGCTTTTTGGATATCTGCTCCGCCTGGAGGCTTGATAGAACATATTATTAAAGGATCTTTTACACCGATAATGCTAGCACAATCTTTGGTTTATATTTTGTTTATGGTTGCTGGCTCTGTAGTGTTTGCAATATTTTGGGTTAAAACCTCTGGAATGGATGCAAGAAGTCAGGCTGAAACTCTTGTTAAAAGCGGCTTGCAAGTGCCAGGCTTTAGAAGAGATCCAAGAGTTATAGAAGCATTGCTTTCAAGGTATATAATGCCGCTAACAATAATGGGAGGAGCTGCTGTAGGGTTGCTAGCTGCTGGAGCCGATATCTTGGGCGCGTTAGTTAGAGGCACCGGTATTTTGCTTGCAGTTATGATACTTTACAGGATGTATGAAGACATCGCACAACAGCATGCTTTAGACATGAGCCCGGCTGCGAGAAAATTTATTAAAATCTGAATCCTTTGAAGTAAAATGAGTTTCATAACTGTTTTCGTGCAAAAGAATCCTTTGATAAGCGTCATTGTTTTTTCATTCATCATTACCTTTTTCCTAACTCTTCTGTACAAAAAGCTTGTGGATCAAAATAGACTTCAAGAAATTAATGAAAAACAGAAACAATTGCGTGAGCAATTGAAACAATGCAATGATCAACAAAAAGCGATGGAAATTCAAAAAGAAATGATTCAATACAGTGTTGAAAGCCTTAAAATGTCTTTCAAACCGATGATAATTAGCTTTATCCCTATGATAATAGTTCTAGGACTCTTGAACAAACTTTATAAAAGCTTAAATATAAAAACAATTCTTACTTTGTTTAATAAGTTAGAATTGAATTGGTTTTGGATTTATATCATTTTTAGCTTTATTTTTAGCCTCATCCTGCAGAGAGTAATGAAAAGTAAGCCTAAAAAACAAACAGAAAGTAAAACAAAAGATTTAAAAACAATCTAAAAAATGAAAGAACAGAAAAAATTGGAGCAAAAAATTTTAGAATTCAATGCCCTAGAGCTTCAATTCAATGAGCTCGAACAATATCAGGCTTTTGTAGAAAAGCAAATTGCAGAGCTTAAAATTTTAGAAAATTCTTTAGAAAAATTAAAAGAAATTAAGCAAGACACAGAAATGTTTAGTCCAATTAGTCAAGACGTTTTTTTAAGTTCAAAACTAAAAGAAAATAAAAAAGTTTTAGTGAACATTGGCGCCAAAGTTTTTGTCAAAAAAACAATCGAAGAAGCAAAAGAAAGCGTTCGTGGAAAGATAGAAAAATTGGAAAAGCTATATGAAGAATTGACAAAAAAAATAGAAGAAACAGCATCAAGGCTTCTGCAATTAGAAGAAGAAATTAAAAATGTTTAATTTTTGACAAGCATTTAGGCAAAAAAGATATGTCTTTAATTATACAATCTGCTCCTTGCTTTTTTAGTTCGGCCTTTTTTGCTTTTCCTGTTAGTACTGCGATTGCTATTGCTTTTGCTCTTTTTGCTGCAATAACATCATAAACAGAATCGCCAACATGAATATCTGAACTAACGTTTGCAAGTTTTTTTGCTTTGAAAATTTCGTCTGGCCATGGCTTTGGCTTCAAGTTTTTTGACTGCTCGGCGCAAACGATAAAATCAAAAACTTTTACAGGAATCTTTGCAGCTTCCAATAAAAGCTTGGCCTGCGCTTTAGAGGAATTAGTAACCAAGGCTAGCTTGTATTTTCTTTTCAAAAATTTTAATGTTTCATAAGCTTTCTCCATAGGCTTAACAAACTCGACTGTTTTTTTCAAAAATTTGTGTTGGTCTCTCACTATTTTTTCTACAATGCTTTTCTTAAGTTTCGGTCTTAAGGCTTTGACTATCTCGTAACTATGTCTTCCATCGATAAGCTTCTCTATATCTTGTAGTCTAATGTTAATGCCATGCTTTTGAAATGCTTGCTTAAAAGCTAGAGCGTGTGCTTTGGTTGTTTTGACTAAAGTTTGATCTAAGTCAAAAGTTATTAACTTTTGTTTTTTCATCTTACTTTGAAAACAAGAAAGGATAGTTTTTTTCTAGCTCGCTTACAAAAGTTTCCGGCTTAAGAATGCCAAGCTCTGAAATAATTCCTGTAATAAGTTCAGAAGGAATTTCCTCGAAAATAACATTGTTGATTTTCAGTCCCTTGGGCTTGTTTTTCCAGACCTCGCTTGCTTTTCTTGTTTCAAGTTTTTCTATTTTTCCGAGAGTTGTTTTTGGATCGAACTTCCAAGAAAAAGTACAGGCATAACAAGGCACTTCATATTTGTGAGCCATTTCCGCCATCATCTTGTTTCCTATTTTATTTATAACACTTCCTGTAGAAGTTATTGCATCAACACCAAACAAAAACAAAGAAGCCTTTTTTAAAGCCAAAGTAGCTGCAGAATCGACAAACATAGTTACAGGAATTTTCATCTTCAAAAGCTCTTTTGCTGTAATACGGCCTTGAAAATTTGGACGCGTTTCTGTATTGTAAACTTGAAAACGCTTTCCTTGCTGTTTTGCTTCTTTCAAAATCGAAATAACGGTACTGCTATGACAATGTAAAAAAATTATCATGCCATTCTCTATTCTAGAGGCTCCTATCTTTGCTATTTTCTTTCGTGCATTGTCCATTATTCTTAAAGTTTCTTCGACGCCTTCACGAATATCTTGAAAAGAAAGAGCATATTTCAGACAATTGTTAAGACAAGGTTCTGTAGGTCTTAAACTCATCAGCTTTTTAACTGACTTTGGATCGTTTTTCAACAACAAAGCTCGAAGTGCTGCTCTTGCGATTTGTTCCGCTCCTTGAATTTTCAAAGTTTTAATGTCACGACATATTTTTTCAAACTCTTTTTCCTTTTGCATGCAAATAAAAAGAAAGAATGTTTTTTAAATTTGTTGTTACTGAACCAAAAATAAAACTTATAAACTACCTTTTCGTTGAAAAAGATATGCTAGAAACAATAGTGATGCCAAAAAAAGCAGAAAGAAAGCCATGGGAAATGTTTTTTGTTGGTTTTGTTTATGCAGCCATAGCCGTTCTTTTAGCCAATTTCTTATTTTTGAAAAATCCTGCGTTAGAACAGTATGCTAGCATCTTCATTTTACTTTTTGTGGTTGTTTTTTCCTTGCCTTTTATGTATCATCTAATCAAGAGAGAAGAAAAAAAAGATGAAAGAATAGAGAACGAGAAAATATTGATAAAAGAACATGGCAAAGCCATAGCTGCTTTAATGTTTTTATTTTTAGGATTCGTCACTGCTTTTTCTTTACTCTATCTTGTATTGCCAACAGACATTGCCAACATAAATTTCCACTCACAAATTAGAACTTTTTGTCTTGTTAATGCAAAGGGAAGTATTGACGAATGCGTAAATGCAATAACATCTGGTGCTGTGTTGGTTCCTGCTAACATAAAAGAAGGTATGAATTATGTTGCTTCTATTTTGTCCACAAATCTTATTGTTTTTGTTAATTGCTTAATTTTTTCTTTAATTTTTGGAGCCGGCGCTATTTTCATTCTTGCATGGAACGCTAGTGTTATCGCAACAGCGATAGGAATTTTTGCCAGAAAAAATAGTTTTGGTTTGTTTGGAGGTTTTTTGAGATACATGATTCATGGCTTGCCAGAAATTGCCGGCTTTTTTGTCGCAGCTCTTGCTGGCGGTATCATAGGAGTCGCAATTATAAAACACAGGCTCGACAGAAAAAAATTTTTACATGTTTTGCACGATTCTCTTGATTTGATTATTCTCGGACTAATAATTCTAATTGCTGCAGCTTTCATAGAGGTTTTTCTTACACCACTGACTTTCGGATTGTTGAAATAAAAAATGAAAACAAAATTGATTGAAAATATTCTTACTTTGTGGGGTTTCAATGTTATTTCCGGGGTTGCAAGCGCTTTATTTTACATTTTGATGGCATACATGCTTAGTGTAGAACAATATGGTTTGTTTTATTCTCTTGTTTCTCTGTCTTATTTATTTACAATACCTCAAGAAACAATAAGAACAATCATCTCGAGAGTTTGCGCGAAACTTGGAGAAGAAAAAGCGAAAATAAAATATGTTTTTTCCAAATACTTAAAAAGAATGTTTTTTCTCGGCATAGCTGCTTTTCTCATATTTCTACTTGCAATTCCTTACTTGAAAGCGCTCTTCAAAACAAGTTTTTTGCCGTTGCTATTGACAGGCATTAGCTTAATTTTTGTCTTTATTTTGCCGGTAATTTGGGGTATTTTGCAAGGTACTTTTAGATTCAAAGAGCTTGGAATCAACAATGCTTTAGAAATGATTTTGAAACTGAGCTTTGCCATAGCTCTGGTGCTGATTTTACCATCTCGGCTAAAAGTAATCGGTGCCTTGATTGCAATTCCTGCTTCTATTTTTTTTACTTTTCTTATTGGTCTTTTTCCTATAAAAGATATTTTGAAAGCGAGAAAAGAAAAATTTTATGAGAAAGGTGGTTTTCGTTATGCACTAGCATCGTTGGCTTTATTTACTCTAATAGGAATTATGTGTGTTGCAGATGTTATAATTGCGAGATACTTTTTTGATGAAAAAACCGCGGGTCTTTATGCCGGCCTTTCAATGATCGGAACTGCTTTGTTTTTTATCGCGATGAATGCCAAAAGAGTTATGCTTCCGACGATTGTCAAAGAAAAAAGAAAAAATCCTAAAAAAATTTTAGCAAAAACGGCTCTTACGATTGGCTCTATGTTCTTCGGCTTTTTTATGCTCTCTTTAATCTTTCCAAAAAACATAACGCTTACTTTTCTCGGTACAAAGTATCTAGAAGTGGCCTCTCTTTTGAAATATGTCGTTTTGGCCTATGCTTTTTTTTCGCTGTCTGTTTTGCTTGTTTTTTACAATCTCTCTATAAATAAAAACAAAAGAATAAGCACAAGAATTCTGGCTTCAGGAACTTTTATGCTAATTGCATTATTAATACTTTTTCATTCAAATCTCATGGAATTTATAACCATGACATTGATTGCATTCGGCCTAACATTTGTCTCGCTCCTCATTGTAAGTTTTAGAAAATAAGATTGATAATGACAAAAATTTAAAAGCTTGAAAATTTAAATTTAAAAATGGAACAAGAAAAACAAGAAAGCGAAGAGCGCAAAGAAGAAGTCGAAAAACAAATTCAAGAGAATAAAGAAAAAAAAGAACAAGAAAATAAAAAGGAAATTAAAATTTTCGAAAACAAATGGTCTTTAATAGTTTTGGTCATGCTTATTGCAATAGTTGCTCTTTCTATTTATTTGCGCACACAAAACATTCCTTATTTAAAAGACATTACAACAGGCAACTATACTCTTGGTCCTGATTTAGATCCATTTCTTTATTTAAGACATGCTCGCGAAATTGTTTCTGGCAAGCTACAAGATCCTGACATGATGAGATCTGCCCCTTTAGGGTTCGAAAATTATGCTAAAACAAACTTGATGCCATGGGCAATAGTTGCCATTTACAAGATACTAGATATTTTTTTTGCACCACCAATAGCAACCGTAGAGTTTGCAGCAATAATAGCTCCTGTCATATTTTTTTCACTAACTTTAGTAGTGTTTTTTATTTTCATGCTAAAACTTTTTTCTTTCATAACTGACAAAAAAAAGTCTCAAGTTATTGCCTTGATCGCAACAGCATTTTATGCTGTAATTCCTGAAATGCTTCACAGAACGACCGCTGGAATTCCTGAAATCGAAAGTTTGGGCATGCTATGGTTTTGGCTTGCTTTTTTTTGTTTTGTTTCAGCATGGCAATCTAAAAAAGTTAAGAAAATAATTTTATTCTCTGTTTTAGCAGGGCTTTTTACTGGTTTGATGATTTTCACATGGGGTGGCTTTCGTTATATTTTCATGATCATTGCGCTTACTTCTTTTTTAGCCTTTCTTTTCAATAAAGAAAAGAAAAAAAATTTTTTAATCTTTACATGCTGGCTAATTCCAGCATTAATTTTTTTTATTGCTAAAGCAGGAGTAACGACAATAATAAAAAGCATAACAGATGCTGGCTTTGGTCTTGCTGTGTTTCTAATTTTGTTTGTCGATACAATTTTATTTAAAACAAAGCTAAGAGAAAAATTAAAACGTTTTAAGCTACCGGAAAGCATTGTAACTTTAATTGTTATTGCTATTTTTAGCTTTATTGTTGCACTCATCGTTAATCCTGGCTTAGTTCGATTTATGGCTTCGAGAATTGTAGAAGGCTTGCTTTACCCTTTCGGTCGTGGTAGAATTGGTTTAACTGTTGCTGAAAATCGAACTCCTTTCTTAGTTGATTTGATTGCAGAATTTTCGCCAATAGTTTTCTGGCTTTTTTTCTTCAGCTCTATTTTCTTATTTTATGAAGCGATAAAGCATTTCAGAAACAAGAAAGTAAAAATAAACTTGCTTCTAGGCTTTATTGTTTTTGTCTTTTTATTTTTATTTTCAAGATACTCTGCGACAAGTTTCTTGAATGGAGAAAATCTTTTTAGCAAAATTTTATATTTTTCTGGATTGATTGTTTTTGCAATCATTGTTTTAGCATCTTTAATAAGGGCAAAAGAAGAAACCCTTGAGGACTTTGAAAATATAAATTTTGCTTATTTGCTTATTATTTCTTCTTTGTTCTGGACTTTTGTTTCTATTAGAGGAGCGATAAGACTCTTCTTTATAATTTCTCCTTTTTTAACAATTCTTCTTGCGTTTTTGCCTATCAAGCTTTTGGATTATGCAAAAACAAAAGATGAAACACAGAAAATTGTTGTTTATAGCATAGTTGTATTGATTGCTTTGCTTTTGCTCGTTTCTTTCATAAGATATGAAAAAATAACAAAGAATGCGGCAAAATACACAATACCTGGACCTTATCAACAGCAATGGCAAAAAGCCATGGCTTGGGTTCGTAACAATACACCAAAAGATGCAATCTTTGTTCATTGGTGGGACTACGGCTACTGGATTCAAACTATTGGCGAAAGAGCAACTGTAACAGATGGCGGCCATCCGCATGGATTTTGGGATCACACAACTGCAAGATATTTAATGACAGCACAAGAAGAAAAAACAGCTTTACAATTATGCAAAGCACACAATGTTTCTTATTTTTTAATAGATTCTACCGACATAGGAAAGTATACAGCATATAGCAGCATAGGATCTGATGCAAGTGGAAAAGATAGACTGAGCTGGATTTCAACTTTCTTTTTAGACGAGAGACAAACCCAAGAAACAAGAAATGAAACTCTATATGTTTATGTTGGAGGAACTCTGCTCGATCAAGATTTTATTTACAAGGAATTGGTATTTCCTATGCAACGAGCAGGAATAGGCGCTTTCATTGTCCACGCAGATAAAAACAAAATTAAAAACATAGAAGCAGTTGTTATTTACAACAAACAACAATTTAAAATTCCAGTAAGATATTTCTACTTAAACAACAAACTTTACGATCTTGGCAATGCTGAAGCTTTACAAGGTTGTCTGTATTTTGTTCCAACTTTAACACAAAGGGGCTTGAATAACTTGGGTGCTGCAATGTATTTAAGCGAGAAAGCCATGAATGCTCTGTGGGTCAAACTTTATTTGCTAAATGAAACAAAAAATTTTGAACTTGTGCATAGCGAAGATGCCTTGCTTATTCAGCAACTCAAAACTCAATATAACTTAAGCATTGGAGACTTTCTTATTGCTAATGAATTGCTCGGACCAATAAAAATTTTTAAAGTAAACTATCCCGAGGATATTGAAGTGCATACAGAATATTTGCAAACAGAATGGTCTGAAATCAAAGGACCGTTTGCACCTTTAGATTATTTGGGAACTTAAAATGAACGGATTTTTAATGCTTGCAATAGTTTTTATATGCCTTGTGTTTGCATTTTTACTTAGTTTTTTGCTCACAAAAAAATGGATTTCTATAGCAAAAGTTAGAGGAATCGTAGGCAGAGATATGAATAAGTATGATAAGAGAAAAGTGGCAGATTTTGGAGGCATTGCACCAGTTGCTGCAATTATAATGTCTATCTTTTTGTACATCTTTTTTAAAACTTTTTTGCTTAAAAGCTCTACACATCTTATCGAAATTCTTGTGCTAACTCTAACTTTGGTTCTTGCTTGCATAGTCGGCTTCACAAACGATTTGTTAAGCGTAAAGACTGGAAAAGATAGAGAAATTTTTGCAGAAATTGTTGGAAAAAAAATTACTCGCGGTTTGGGCGGCTGGACTTCGATGCTATTAACCTTGCCTGTTGCCATTCCTCTTGTTGTTATAAATGCTGGTTCTGATGTAATTACACTGCTTTTTTTAGGACGAGTTTGGGTAGGCTTGGCTTATCCTCTTATTCTAATTCCTTTGGCTATTGTAGGTGCAACCAATGGCTATAACTTGCTTGCCGGCTATAACGGCCTAGAATCTTGGCTCGGCATTATAATTTTTTTTGCACTAGGCACAATGGCTTTAATTACAGGACAGCTATGGCTTGCTTTGATAGCTGCAATAATCATATTTGCTCTTGCTGGCTTCCTTGTTTTCAATAAATTTCCCGCAAAAGTTTTTCCAGGCGATAGCTTAACTTTTAGCTTGGGTGCTTTAATTGCATGCTTTGCCATACTCGGCAACATGGAAAAATTTGCATTGCTGATTTTTACTCCATACATCGCAGAAGGAATCTTAAAAGCAAGAAGTAATTTCAAAGCAGAAAATTTTGGCTTGCCTCAAAAAGATAATTCTTTAGAGCCGCCGAGCAAAGAAATTAGAAGCTTGACACACTTTTTCCTTAAATTCATAAAAAAAATTAAACCGAGTCATAAAGTTTACGAACACGAAGTCGTTCTAGCTTTATGCGCACTCGAAATCGCTTTAGTAATAATTGGTTTAATAATTTTTCTTTGAACAGAGAGGAATTATTAAGCGGTTTGGTCTATAAATTTATAAGGTAAGTTCTCTTGAGATTTTTATAAACTAAACATTTCGAATGGAATAAAATTTTACAGCCCTGACAATTTATTTGTAGCATGAAGATCGCATTGTTTCATCCTTGGATTAAAAGCAAAGGTGGCGCAGAAAGAGTTGTATTGGAATTCCTAAAAAATACAGAACATGATGTAGACGTTTACACTTGGATTTACGATGAAAAAAATACATTCGATGAATTTAAAAAATTTAAAATAAATGTCGTTGCGCCAAAATTTGCTAAAAAACTTGCTAGGTATTATATTTTAAGAGGTTTATTTTTTCTTATAGCTTTATTTTCAAAGATTCCTTTAGAGAAATATGATGCTTTTTTAATTTCAACTGGTGGATTAGCGGAATTTGTTACATTTAGAAATTATATACCAAATAGAACATATGCTTATGTCCATACAATTTTAAGAGCAACTTATAAAGAAGATATAAAATGGAATTTAAAATATAGATACAAAAATCCATTTAGTAAATTAGTTTATTTACTAGCTGCATATATTTACAAATTTTTTGAAAAAAAAGCATGGAAAAGAATTGATGTTGTTATTTTTAATTCTGAACTTAGCTTGAAAAGAGCAAGAGAGCATAATTTGATCAAAGGAAAAAAAGTGTACATAGTATATCCACCAGTCAATATAGAAAAATTTAGAAAAATAAAAATAAAAAAAGGAGATTTTTTTCTTTATCCAGCAAGATTTAATATGAGTAAAAGACAAGATATTTTACTTAAAGCTTGGGAAAAATTTGTTAAAAAATATCCAAATTACAAACTTATACTTGTTGGAAATATTGAAAATAAAAAATATTTTGAAAAAATAAAAAAAGAGGCTAATGAAATTCTAAATGTAGAGATAAAAACCAATATTAGTGATAAAGAACTTTTAAAACTTTATGCAGGCTGTTTAGCTGTAATTTTTATTCCCTTTATGGAAGATTTTGGTATTGTACCTTTTGAAGCTATGGTTGTGGGAAAACCATTAATTGCTGTTAATAAAGGAGGATATGTGAATCTAATAAAAAAATATTACAACTCAAATACTGTTTGGATAAAAGAAAATGAAAAAAATTTTGTAGAAAATATAATGGAAAGTTTAGAAAAATTCTTTAAAAAAAATCCTGTTGGAAAAAAAATTTCTTTAATAGAAATAAATGATAAAAATTTTGCAAAAAAAATTGACTATATTTTAGAATGTAAAATTTAGTTTTAAAAAATGAAAATTTTAATGGTAAATGATACGATAGAATTCATAGGAGGAGCAGAAACATATTTTCATAATTTAAGCAAATCATTAAATGAAAAAGGGTGTGAAATAATAACTTTATCTGAAGAACCAAAGAAGCAAAAAAATTTTAGTTATATAAAAAAACAGTATTATTCCAAAATGTACCCCGACGGAAAATTTAAATATGCTATATCAAGATTTTGGAATATTTATGCTAGGAAAAAGATGAAAGAAATTATTAAAATCGAAGACCCAGACATTATTCATTTTCATAATGTTTTTTCTAGGCTTTCCCCTTCAGTTATTTTTGAAGCAACAAAACATAAACCAACAGTAATAACAATTCATGACACTAGATTTGATTGTCCAAATTTTATGTATTTGGATAAAAACTTCAATGTATGCAATAGAACTTTTGGATTTAAATGCTTATTAATGCAAGATGTGCCCTTACATATCTTTTTTTATCAATATTTAAGAAATTTTTTATACAGGAAAGCTCTAGAAAAAGTTGATGCAATAATTACTTTAAATGAGTTTGTTAAAAATAAATTAAAATTGTTAATCAAAAATAAAGATATTTTTGTTCAATTATTGTTTGTACCATACTCTCCTAATATATTAAAAATAAAAAGAGAAAATTTTATTTTATTTGTTGGTAGGATAGAACATTATAAAGGGTTAGAATATCTTATAAAGGCAATGAGTATAGTTAATAAGCATTTTGATGTCCATTTAGTGGTTGCTGGTGATGGAAAAGAAAGAAAAAAAATGGAAAATTTAGCTAACGAGATAAATGTTAATATAAAATTCCTTGGAAAAGTAACCCACAATAAAATATTAGAGTTATACAAAAAAGCATGTATTGTATGTGTTCCTTCACTTATGGACAATTCTCCTTTAGTTGTATATGAAGCCATGTCTTGTGGGGCACCAATAATTGCATCCAATGTTGGGGGAATAAGAGATTTAATTAATAATAATACTGATGGCTTACTTGTGAAACCAAAAAATTCTAAAGAAATTGCAGAAAAAATAATGTTGCTTTTACATAATAAAAAATTAAGAGAAAAAATTGGTAATAATGCTCAAAAAAAAGCAAAAAAAGAATTTAATAAAGAAAAGCATGTTAATAAAATTTTAGAAATTTATAGTTTTGCAATTGAAAAATTTAAAAGAAAGTACAGAAAAAATAAATAATAAAAATGAAAAAGCAAAAAATAGTTTTTCTTTATGAAGGTCCACATCCTGTTCATGCAGCATGGGCTAAGGCTGTTGGAGCAAAATTTATTCCGGATTTAGATCCTGGACCTAAACTTGGAAAAAGTTGGTTAAAGCGTTTTCTTAATGCTTTTAGAAGGTTATTTATTTTAAATAGAATCCCAAAAGATACTGATGTTTTACTTTTAGAAGGAGGACTCGGCTTTATTGTTGGATTTTTATTTAAAAAATTTAGAAAAGGGAAAGTAATAATGATTTGTGCTGATCCTTTATTTCTTTTATTAAAGAGGAACAAGTTACTTAGGGTAGTTGGATATTATATGTTAAAAGATTTTGATGGATTTATTGCTGTTTCTAAAATGGTTGCTGATTTAATTCCATTCGAAAAAAAACTAATAGTTTATCCATTTGCTGATATAACAAAATTTAGCAAAATAAAATTAAATACAGATTCTAAAACAATAATCTCTGTTGGAGTTATTGATAAAAGAAAGGGTGTTGACAAGATGCTTAAAATTTTTCTTACCGTTCAGAAAAAAATTCCTGATATTAAGTTAATTTTGGTAGGGGAAGGACCATTAAAGAAAAAGCTTGAAAAATCTAAAATAAAAAATTTAATTTTGACAGGTTACGATAAACCAGAGAAATGGATCGGAAAGTGTTCTCTTTATCTAGCTCTGGCAAGATATGATCCATACCCAGTTAGTGTAATCGAAGCAATGGCAGCTGGTCTTGTACCAATTATTTCCGAGAATGTAGGAGTAAAAGATATTGTTGAAAAAATAGATAAAAGTTTAATTGTAAAAGATGAAGAAGAGGCAACAAAGAAGATCATCGAATTATTTAAAAATAGAAAAAAATTAAAAGCACTCTCAATAAAAGTTAAAAAAATTGGAATTAAGCAAAATAAAAAGAATAGTATAAAAGCATTTAAAAGGGCTTTTTTAACTTTGTTAAAAATAAAAAAATAAAATTAGTTTTTTAGCTTATAGCATTTTCATAAATTTCTTTTAATTTTTTATTTCTTTCTTTTATAGAAAACTTCCCTTTTTCTATCTCTTTTAAACCTTTTTTAATAAAATTTTTTCTTAAACGTTCATTTTCAATCAAAAATTTTAATTTTTCTACAAGCTGAACTACCAGCTCTTTATGCTTTCCTTTATTGATATAATTTAAATAATAAGGAACATCCTTTTTTGGGTTTTTTGTAAATGGAAATTTTTTTATCTTTTCCGGAATTTTAACTAAGAATCCGTTCTCGCCATCTTGAATTAGTTTAGGGATAGCGAAAAAATCGCTAGCCACTATTGGTAAACCAAAAGCTTTTGCTTCTAATAACACAAAGCCAAAACTATCAACATAAGTAGGTAAACAAAAAATATCAGCTTTTTTATAATATTCAAAAACTTTTTCTCTTGGCAAGGAAGGAATAAAAGTTATACCGTAAATTTGTTTAAGTTTTTCATATACTTTTGGAAGATCTGTTATCATCGTTAATTCTATATCATACTTTTTACTTAAGATTTTGAATGCCTCAACAACATTTAAGCCGCCTTTTGCAAGAAAAGCATGACCAACAAATAAGATCCTTATTTTTTCACTTTTTTCTTTTTTAATATTCTTAATTTCATGAATTGCAGGATAAACTACTTCTATTTTATCCTTAAAATGAGATGCGTTAAGATAGTGAAAAATTGTTTGTTTTGCAGAATAACTCCACGGTAAAATTGCTTTACAATATGTCGATGAAAAAAATTTCTCTATAATTTTTTTATAACGCATTTGATTGATTTTGTAAAAGTTGTACCAAGTACAAGCTACAATATGTTCAAAATCAATTATCCATGGTTTTTTATTAATTATTAAAATTCCTCGACAAGAATGTATTATTTGATTTTTGTCTTTTGGTATATATACTAATCTTGGAAGACGAAAAATATTATAAACTAATGAAGAGATTCTTCTTTTTAATTGACTTTTTAGACCATAATGGAACTCGCTAATAAACTTTGGATAATCATATGAAATATTGTATGGTGGAAAATTTAAAATTTCTTTGTATACAGCATGTGTACCTGCAAGCAATTTTACTTTTATCATTTTTTTCTCGCTTTAATAAAAATATTTCTTGCAAAGAGAGATTTGTTTAGTTTTACAAGAACTCTGGCAAAAGGATTAAGAAATGTAAATTTCCTAAAAAAAAGTACTGGAATTTCTTTTTCTATTTTTAATTCTTTTAAAATCAAAAATTTAATTTGATCGATTCCCAGTGAATAATGATGACCATAAATATCAAATTTTTTTGGTGGTCTAGAAAATAAAAAAGAAAGTTTATGAAAAATACAATAATCATTAGGCATTGAGATAATTGCGTAACCATCCCTCTTAAGAACCCTTGCCATTTCTTTCAATACAAAAAAAGGATTAAATGTATGTTCTAGAACTTCTAGGGCAATTATAATATCAAAGCTTTCGCTTGTGAAGGGCAGTTTTTTATTTATATCTCCTTTTTTAATGTTTAGATTTGACTTTGCTAGTGATGGGTTTATGTCTAATCCTTGAACAATGAAACCTTTCTTTTTCAGCTCAAATAAAAGAGTGCCAGTACCAGGACCAAGTTCCAAAACTTTTTTTCCTTTGTCATTTAGTTCTATTAAGCTAAGGGCTATCTCTTTCCTTTTTTCAATTGCCCTTTGCTCTGCTTTATTTGGTTTATACATTTTTCTTTACGATATGTTTTATTAGGAAATAAGTAGATATAAAACTTTTTGGTATTGATAAAAGTAAAAATCCAAAAGAATGTAAAAAATCTTTTGAAAAATACCATGTTT
>JAWANM010000002.1:0-65467 GCA_038895375.1 Candidatus Pacearchaeota archaeon
TATACTCCAAAGCGCTTTTTTCATTGCCTTCTTTCAAAATTCTTAGAAGAACCTCGTTCTGCAACTCACGAGCCAATGCGCACCAGTCTCGCCTTACTGTTTCGAAACCTCTGATTTTTAGCCTCCCATCTTCTGTTATGAGAGCATATTTCTTTTTTGCTCCAAACTCGCCTGTTCGCTTTGTAACCCAAATGCCTCTTGCATAAAAATCTTCCAGTTCGAGTTCCATTATTCCAGGCAACTCTGAATTTAGTTTTTTCAAAAGCTCCAAAACATCTTTTTTTGTCTTTTTTCCTAAACAAAAAGCAATCGAGTCTGTGTCAGAATAAATTACCTCATACCCTGCTTTTTTCACCTTCTCTATTGTTTCTTTATTGAATTTTCTCACAAATGCGAGTATAGAAGCAGAACTTTCCAGCGAATAATAACGAGCTCCAAAAAAACCAATGTAGCCGTGAACCGCAGCAGTAAGCACTTTGAAAGCATTGCTTCTTGCTTTTGTTATTGGCGATGGATTTGCTTTGTATTCTTGCTTGTATTGCTTTCTTTTTTTAATCAATTCTTCGAACATGTCCGGCAAAAAGCCTCTTTTTTTTGTAAAATAAAATTTTACTTTTTTACCTTGCCAGTCTATTTCTGGCGTCTCGTAAGCGTCTTTTCTCGAATTTGTTAGTGTAGTTTTTGAAATGTTGAAAGAAACTATTATACTCGTGTGCATGCTTGTAAAATCAAAGATTGCTAAATTTTCGTACAAGCCGGCTTTCGGCTGTAAAACAAAAGCTCCTTCTACCGGCTTTCTTTTTTTTCTTTCGCTTATTTCATCATGCGTAGGTCTTTTTTCTGCAATCTCGTTATATTTTTGAAGATGATGCAAAATGTAATGCTCGAGTAGCTGCGACATACTGTCTCGAGTAATTTCGAAAAGAGGTTCTTGAACGATGTTGCAAAACTCTTTCATGTCTGGCCATAGCTTTTCAGCAAGTTTTAAAGTAAGCAAGGAGTCTTGTAAGTTATATTCAAAATACTCGCACCATTCTTCTTCTCTCATCTCGGACGAATGCTTATGATTGAAATCTTTTTTCCCTTCGCCCAAAAGCTCTGAAGCAACCTCGTCCAGGCTCAAGGTTTCTGATTGCAAATATTGTGCATAAACTGTTTCTATAAATTTGAAAAGATCTACATGCACTATTCCGAAAATTTGTGCAGAAATTATCCTGCCACGAGCGAAAATCGGCGGCGAGCCATCCAAGCCGAGCGCGAGCTTTACTTTATTTTTTTCCGCTCTCGCACGCAAGTAAGGCAAATCAAAACCATCGCTAAAGTAGCCAACGAGCAAATCCGGATCTTGTTTTTTAACATACTCCACAAATTTCTCAAGCATGTCTGCCTCGTCTTTGCAGAATTCAACAAATTCTGGAGCTTTTGCAACTTTTTTCCAAGTTAAAACTTTTTTGAAATTTTCCGATGCTAAAGAAATCATAAGTATCTCACCCTTGCCTACTTCAAATTCTTCTGCCTCTATATCGAATGCCAAAATTTTCGGGAAAAAATTTTTCTGCTCTTGTATTTTCTCTATTTTTTCTGCGAAAATACAATAATCCACATCGAGATTGTTTAAGCCTGCAAACTCTGTAATGTTTCCAGAAATTTTATGCCATTGCAAAGGAAGTAATTTTTTGTCTATGATGTATTTTGTTATTAAATTAAGGTCGTATTCTCGTTTTGCTTCGATTTCTGGCATTTCGAGTTTGTCTGCAATTGCGTGCGCGTCTTTGTAATTGGTTATAAAAACTTTAAGAGCTTTAACAGGTTTGCCTAAAAAATTTTTTTCGTGAATCTCTACTTTTTCTACGCAGCTTACACGAGAAGCTTGCTCTACTTTGACTTTTTTTATTTTTTCAATAATTTCTTGAATCTTTTTTTCACCTATTTTTTCTTTAAGGATAGCCCAAAAATAAGCGTCAAAGGTATCGACAACACAAACACGCTTGCCCTTACTGTCGCGACCGACAACTCTGACATAATTCTTGCCTTGCCAGTCGAAATAATCATAGTCTAAAGGAATAAAATCGATATGCACCATAAGTATAGAACATAGCCCGTCTTAATAAATTTTTATAAGCGAAAGGTTTTTAAAATACTGCCATCTTGTAATAGTAACAAAATCGAGTTAAAATGAAGCTGAAAAAGATTTCGCGATGCGGCTATGGAGGCCTTGTAGAAAAATAAGCCATACTCTCGTGTAAACAAAAATGGAAAAGAAAATTTCAGAAATTTTTAGAGAAAAAATATTTTATTTGGCACTTGCTTTAACTTTTGCAGGAATTGTTATGTATGTAAGCAAAAAACGTCAATATGCGATTGATCATCCCAAAGCAATTAAAGCTTATGCTATCGACAAAAAAGAAGACATATACAAAAAAGCTATTAAGTATTGCCCTTGGTGGATGAGACTCGACGAATACTTGAAAAAAGTGGAAGAAATTAATAAAATAAATCTCGAGAGTTTTTCGCCCGATACCTTGCTTTTCCCTAGATACTAAAATGAAAATACCAAAAATTCTCTTTTATTTAGGAGTTGCCGCTTATATAGCCGCGAGCACATACAAAACCATACAAGTAAACAAGAAGATAGAACCGTTAAGAAAAGAATTTGTTAAGGCCGTAGAAACATTGCCCTATAAAATAGAAAAGGAGGGAGACATAATAAGGTACAATTATGAAGGAAAATTAGATGAAATAATAAAAAAGAGAAATCAAAAATTAGACACTCTTTGCAAGGATTGCATCTGGATTGTAACATGGCAAGTTTATGATTATCCTCCAAAAGCTTTGCCACGCCCAGTACTTTGTTTGTATTTTCCTTTTAGAAAATTTTATTCCTTTTAAAATTTTAAAATGGCTCTTGAGGAAGAAATATTGAACGCGCTCAAAGAATTGGGAAAAAAATTTGGAAAAGAAGACGCCAGTATTTCGGTAGAGATATTCAAAATTAAAGAAGAAAGATATCCGGAAAGAAAAATCCATGTAACATACTTGATCAATGGAAAAAAAGCTGTTGTAGAGACTATAGAAATAGAAAGAAAAGAAAAAAAACAAGAAAAAGCTTATGATTATCTCAAATCCGTTGCAGAACATCTATCTAAAAAAGATATTGATTATTTAGAATATACTAATCGCAAGAAAATAAATTTTTACTTCTCAAAGCAAGGAAAAGGTTGTTGATTCGCATGCCACAAAAACGTTAGAAGCAATGTTTTTATATTTCTGTTTCTTACCTATTTTATGGGTTTGCAGATAGGTGAGATAGTTCCAAGAAAGGAGATCAAGCTTGAAAGCTTGAGCGGCAAGATAATTGCAGTAGACGCTTTCAACGCAATATATCAATTCTTGGCAAACATAAGACAGCCTGACGGAACGCCGCTAATGGACAGCAAGGGAAGAATAACTTCACACCTGAGCGGCTTGTTTTATAGGACAGTTAATTTAATGACAAAAGGTATAAAGCTTGTTTATGTTTTTGATGGCAGGCCGCATGAATTGAAAAGTATAACAGTAGCAAACAGAGAAGCAAGAAAAGAAGAGGCTATGAAAAAATACAAAGAAGCAAAAGAAGCCGGTGAACAAGAAGAAATGTTGAAGTATGCTAAACAAATTCCAAAACTAACAGAGGAAATGATAGATGAAAGCAAGGAATTGGTTCTTGCTCTAGGCTTGCCTGTTGTTCAAGCTCCTAGCGAAGGCGAGGCGCAAGCAGCTTTTATTGCACGAGACGAGGCTTTTGCTGTTGCATCTCAAGATTATGATTCTTTGCTTTTCGGAGCTCCAAGGCTGATACAAAACTTAACTCTTGCAAGAAAAAGAAAACTCGCATCTGGCGCTTTCGTTCCTATCGAACCAGAGATTATCGAGCTTGATCAAGTTCTTAACGCTTTACAGCTTAATCTCGATCAATTAATATGCCTTGGCATTCTAATCGGTACTGATTTCAATCCAGGCGGCATCAAAGGCATAGGCCCTAAAAAAGCTCTAGAACTTGTAAGAAAGTACAAACAACCGGTAATAATTTTTCAAGCTATCGAAAAACAACTTGAAAAAGCAAATTTAGAAATGCCCTTTGATTGGCATGAAATTTTTCAAATTTTTAAAAAGCCAGATGTAACAAAAAATTATAAAATAAAATTTTCAGGAGTTGATGAAAAAAAACTCAAGGACCTGCTTTGTAAAGAGCATGATTTTTCTGAAGAGCGTATTGAAAATGCATTGAAAAAATTAGAAGAAGCAAAGGAAAAAGGAAAGCAGCAAGCTCTCGAAAAGTGGCTTTAAAGTCGAGGTCTGAAAAGCGGCTCGTGCTTTTCTCGTATTTTATGCGCTTGAGTTGATCATTAGCACAGCAAGCTATGCAAGCTCTCTTGCAGTCAAAGCAGAAACCATCATTATTATTGAAAGAATAAAAATTATGACAATGTAAAAAAGTTGTGAAGAAGGCAAAAAAGAAACTTTTTCAGAAATTGCCAAACCAAAAATTTTGAATGGCTTTGAAGATCTTATCAAAGCTATACCGCTCACAACGAAAATTAAAAAGCCGAACAAAAACATCAAGAGTCTTAGTCTCATTTTCAACCCTGTCTTTTCGAGGTAAAAGAGATTATCATAAGCACAATCCCAAGGACAATTAAAAAAATAAAATATATCGAAGGATCTAAAGGTAGTTTCTCAAGTGTTTCCAAAAAATAACCTTTGCTTAATGCAAAGCCGATGAAAGCAACAACAGCAACTACCAGGCCAAAAATTCCTGCAACAAAACTTGATATGACCTTCATTTTTTCTTAAATCTTAAGAGTAAAAGAGAGTTTAAAAAGTTGTCGCTCTGCTAAGTCTTATGCAAGATTAATTAGATCATTCTTGGTTTAAAACTTATTTACTTACTATTTTTACTTACTACTTCTACTTCAATTAAGCAGTGTTTCATTAAGTAGTTACTATCAATACAAGTAGCTTCCACTTTTATAATACTACCTGCTGGTTCCGTGACTGTATGTGTCCTCTGAAGACTCTTCACATACTCGTGCTCCTCTTTTCCTATTACTTTACCTCCCCATTTTAAATCAGCAAGATAAGGAGGGACTCCTCCGGACCAATTTGCTATGATTGTTACCTTCTCCCCTTCCTTAACTTGAGCTTTTTTTATTTTTCCTGGTTCTGCTTTTACTCCTTTAATTCTAAGGGTCATACGCAGTTCCTCTCCTTTTTTCCTTTCTTTTTTGAAGATTGCTGTAACTTTTATAACCGGGGTCATATCAAAAACTGGCGAACCAAGGTTGAGTGAAAAAGTTTGTGCTGTAACTTGTTTTACTCCTATCGGAACTTCCCACATATCGAACCTATAACCTTCATTTGGCATTGCTGTCAGGGTTACTCTCGCATTCGAAGGATAAACATGGGTTCCTACAGGAGGATTTGTCTTTCCTCCTCCTTTAGGCTCTACTTCAATAATGAGTTTTTTCTCTTTTAGTTTAAAAACAGCAATAACATGATAATCTTTGTTAAGAGTCAATCGAAGTTGATTATGGCCATGATTTCCTGCTATACCATTAACTATCCAATGATCAATTGCATAGCCTCTGCTTGGTATTGCGGTTATCGTTACAGTTGTACCTTTTCTATGTTTGTAAATTCCTGGCTTAGGATTTGTCGTGCCCCCATTGCGAGGCTGTGCATCGATTACGAGCGTGACTTCTTCTGTAGGCGGAGCTTCTCCTTTGAAGACAGCAATAACATGATAATCTTTGTTAAGAGTCAATCGAAGTTGATTATGGCCATGATTTCCTGCTATACCATTAACTATCCAATGATCAATTGCATAGCCTCTGCTTGGTATTGCTGTAATTGCTATTGTTGTACCTCTTCTGTAAGCATGAGTTCCTGGATGAGGATTTGTTGTTCCGCCATTGTGTGGTTGCACTTGAATTGTTAGCGTGACTTCTTCTGTAGGTGGAGCTTCTCCGACATAAATCGTTACCGATTTTGTTACGCTAGAGCCATCGGCGCCTATCGCTGTTCCATGATAAGTTGTTGTACTATCTGGCCTTACTACAATCGAACCGTTAAGAGGCAAGCTACGACCATCTATGCTAAACTGGACAGCATTTTTTGTTCTCCAAAACAACGTCGAAGTCTCGCCTCTTCTTATTCTTGGTCTGTTTGTCCAAAAGTCCAGTTTGACTTTCTTTGGCTTTTTTGGTTCTGGAGGTCTTGTAACCCATGCTCCCATCTCTTTGCTTTTCTTGAAGAGAGCCGCTAGTAGCATAAAGAATGCAATAGCAAACAAAATGCCTGCCAAAACATTGAGCAATGTGCAAGCATTCGATGGCAAAGTTCCTCTCGGCGGACAAAAAACTTTTTGGCCGAAAGCAAACCATGCAATCGAAACAGTAAATAAAAAAATTATTGCTGCAGCTTTTTTACTCCTCGAAGACATCATCAAAAGAGATATAATAAGCAAAGCTATAAGAAGCAAAACCCACCAATCGAATTTTTGAAAAATCAATCCATATTTTGCTATGATACTAAAACTACCGGCAATTCCTAAAATAAGAGAAATTATTAAAGCGGTCCCATAACTTGCAGAAAAAACTTTTTTCAGAGCGAGAAGACATAAAATAAAAATAAGTAAAAAAAGTAGGCCTGCATTAAACCATTCGTTAGAGAGTAAATTTGTTAAGGAAATTTGAGCAGAAACGAGATCTGTTGTTGAAATAAAGATAAAAGCTGCTAAAACAAAAAAAACCAACCCTCTTTTCATGTATTTTTAAAAAGAAATTGAACTTAAAAATCTTGTTCTAGTAGCTATGATGGAACAAAAAATCTTGGTTGTTCTTTCGGCTTTAAAAGCGCAAGAACAAACATCAAAATTGCAATAACAAGAAAAATACCTAAAAGAGCATCAAGAATTTTCAATAGGTTCGAGGGAATAGCATAGCTTACTCTATCTTTTACAAATAAAAACCATGCCAAAGGAATTGCAAAAAGAATCAAATTGACAGCAGTATCTCGAGCTGGTTTGAGTATTGCTTTAAGAACAAATATAGCAAGGCCTACAAGCAAGAGAAAAACCCACGCGTCGAGTTTTGTTACGATAGGTCCATATTTGCTTAAAACTCCAAAGCTTCCTCCTAAAGCAAGTGCTAAAGAAATTAAAATTGCTGCACCTTGAGTAGAGCTAAAAACATCTTTGAGAACAAACCAACAAACAAAAAAAACAACAAGAAATAAAACGATTAAATTGAACATAAAGCTCTGACTTAATTCTTGAATTGTTTGTGCATATGCTAAAGGCACAAAAGCAAGGACAAAAAAAACTAAAAGGATTTTAATTTTCATCTTAATTCATCTTTACTATAAAATCTGAAGTTAAAAATTTTTCTTAAGCTAGAATTCTTGCTTTTTTGACTTGCAAAGCTACTCTGGTTCAAGTTCTAAAATAAGTTTATCTTCTTCTGTATACCATGATTTAATCGGAAGAGCCACCGGAAGAACTTTGAAATATGCTTTGTTTTTCGCTAAAGCTTTAATTTCTATGGTATTTCCAAGATGATTAATAATTACTTTATCTTTTTCTACACCAGGAATTTCAAACTCGTAAACAACTTTGTCTGCAAGCCTTCTTACTTTTGTTTTCGGTTCTATTTTTTTCAATCTTGCATATTTGACAGCATCTTTTTTACTGAAATCTTTGAGCTCGGTTTGCTTCGTCTTTGTTTCGACTTTTGGCTTTATTACTTTTGGCTCGGCGCCAAGCTTGCTGACTTTTATTATAGGTTTTCCATCGACGTTGGTTATGCTAATAGAAAATCCTTGTGCAAAAGCTTGCCTTTCGCTTTTTCCTTCGAGCTCAGAAATTTCTTCGAGCTTCTTGGCCAATTGTTTCATCAGTTTTTCCATCGGAAATTTAAAAAGAAATGGTAATTTCATTTTTTCGAGCTCGTCCAGTTCGTCAAGCAAAGAATCTTTTTCCTTATAAAGCCTCGAACCACAGAAAGGACAAAATTTAAAACTGCTTGAAACTTTTTTCCCGCACCTTAAGCATTCGATTTTTTTTCCAAACATGCAGCAAAAAAGAAAAACTTATTTATAAGGTTTGTGTTCTATGCTTCGTTTTTTTGTTACTACTGAACAATAACGTTTACCGAAAGATTTATAAAGGCTAAAATCTTAAAAGTTAAAATGAAAAAGCAAGAAGTTCCAGAAATTTATGAAAAAGACGAACTGGCTTATCTTACAAAGCACTATAAAGAAAAAAAAGATGAAATAAAGTACGGAATTGTTGGAGAGCTATACATCTCGAAGTTATGCGAAAGTAAAGAGTTAAGAGATTATTTGCGAGGATCAAAAAACGCATTAGAAGCAGCAATAGAAAGCGGATCTGATTTATATTTAAACAAATTGAATAAGTTAAGCATAGACGATTATATTCTTATGTTTTCAGGAGTTTACAAAGGGCCTAAACTTGAAATTTTCTCTTCATTAAAAGGCAGAAAAATCGAAGAGTTTGCTGAAGATTATCGAAAGTACATAGAAGCAAAGAAAAAATATGAAGAAGCTGGTAAGAATAAAAATGAAGAAGATGCTTGCAAAGCAATTGAAGAAATGAAGAAGTATGAGACAAACTTCAAGATTTATTCTGCAATCCTTAATATAGACTTATCACGACTTGAGCTTAAATATAGTTCTAAGATTGCAAAAGAGATACTAGAAGAAAATCTTGGTGGTTTAGAAAAAATTTTGAAGGAAAACAATAAGTAATGAAACAATAAGAACCCATTAAAAATTTTAAGCAAGCTCGATAAAAAACTTAAACAATTTTATTGACTATTTTGGCCATTTCTTGCAAGAACAATTCTGTTCTTTTTTGCCATTCTTCGATTTCTTTTGCACGAATTTCTATTCTACGGCCATGCAAGATGTCGTGAGCAAGTTTGTAAATTTCTTCGTACCACGAAACATATTTTGGATCTAAAAGTTTAGCACTAACAAAAGTTTCTTTTAGCATTTCTCCTATATGCTCTGGCGATGGAGGTAATTTTTTTGCCGCTATGAGGGCAGCATGACTTGCATCGACAAAAGCCCAGTACATTCCTTCAATGCTGTTTAGCAATGCTGCCTTTGTTCTTAAAAGATGCGTCGGAGCTCTTTGTAGCATAATGTAAATAGCCTCGGGTGTGCTTTTAATTTTACCTTGAGCAAGCAAAACTTTCAAAGGATTGAAAAAACCTCCAAAATCGATTAAAGCTTGACCGTATCTTATTATGTTTATAATAACAGGTTCACCTCTCAAAAGTTCGTTCCACCATGTAGACAAGCGAACAGTGTTGATATGCAAAGGCTTTATATAAGGATTTTCTCTTACAAGCTTGGCTATTTCTTCACGATACCATGCTATAAGCTCTTGATCCCACTGAACCGAGCAATCATCTATTAGAATAATCAAATCAATATCAGAACCTTTAACAGCTTTCTTCTTCGCAGTCGAACCAAACAAAATTATGCTCTTGATAAGTTTTCCAAATTTTTCATAAACTTTTGTTGCAAAATCATACGCTATTTCATACTCGTCTTTTAGCTTGAGTGTTGGAAATTTTTCGCTCAACTTTTTCGGAACAGGAACTTTTGGAGTTTCTACCATTTGACCTCTTTTTAGTCTTTTTAATTTAGCTTTTTAAGATTCTTTATTTTTTAAAGGTTTGCATTATTTTTTCACTCCATCGGAACCCCTGCAAATCTTTGGCCTCTGCCGGGAATTGCACCGCCGAGTTCTTGAGGCAATGCTGCGAAACCTGCAAAGCTATAAATGTCTAGAGACGTGCCTATGGGACCATAGCCAAGATTGTATGCGGCTTGCAAATAAGCAATTTGATTCCAAAAAGGTGCTCTAGGCTCATAAGCATAAAGAGGCGGACCTAAGGCTTCGAGAGTTGAAGGAAAGATCAGCTTGCCTCCCGGAGCCCCCATTGTAAGCAAGCCGCCTGCTTCTATGGCATGTTTAAGCTTACCTGCTTTTTCTAATTCTTTCAACACTTCTTTAAAAGGAACTTCTCCCATTCCAGGAGCAAGATGAGTGTCCTCGAAGCCGAAATTATCGGTAAGATGCACAAATTTAACAAAAGGCGCTATTTTTTTTGTTTCTTTTGTAATTTCTTCTTTTAATTCTTTACCTGCATAGCCGTATTTCTTAAGCAAATTTATATGACCTACGTCCCATGTCGCGCCTATTAGCTTGTCAGCAATGCTTTTTGCTTTATCATAACTATATCCTTCTTTTTGTGCTGCTTTTATAAACTCTTTTTTGCTTTCTTCTATAAGCTTTTTCAAAGAATCTGCTCTGCTAAAAGCCATGTTAGGATAGACATTTTCTAGAGCTATGATTGGAGCTTTCTCACCATATTTTTTGAAAGCATGAAAAGCAACATTCGCTATTGTCTTTGCAGCACGAGGAAGAGCAAATTCTTCTATGGGTTGATAAATGCGTGGCGAAGGAATTTGTTGTAATTTTGGCAAAACTTCGGAAAAAGCATTGTGCATAATGACCAAGTCTTTAGATTGTTCTGCTCTGTAAATTTCTTTTCCAATCTCTTTCAGTGCTTCTATCGCTTTCTCGTATTCTTTTTTTGTTTTTTCATCTGCCATCTTGAGCTGTTCATTATAGTAAGTATAAGCTTGATTAAAAAGAGAATTAAGTCTCATTTTAATGTCATCATAAATGGAATCGACTGTAGTTAACTTATTCAAGGCTGCCTGTTGTTCCGGAGTTGCCATTGCTCTAATTCTACTTATCTCTCGATTCAGTTCTTCTATGTCCTCTTTAGTATAATATCCTCTTGCTTTTGCACGTTCTTCTATCTTTTTCCTTATAGCAATTTCCTCGCTCCATATAGGAGCAGCTATTGGAAAAGTTTCTGCAAGAAGCTTGTCTGCATGAATTTTTTCGCTATGAATTTCTGCTAGTCTGTTGTGCCAATAAGTTTCGTTTACAGTTTCGAGTGCTTTTTCCGGCGTTAGCACTTTTTTTTCAACACCAGTAGCTGCTGGATAGTACTTTTCTTCATAAGGCACTACTGTTATTTGAGAAGTTTCAGTATTTATGGCATAAATAGCTGCCTTGCCTTCTCCTTCTTTTTCTGGAGCTTTTTTCCACCATTCTATGGATGGTATTGTAGATGCGTGAATCGTTACTAAGATGTTGCCATTAGGATCCAAAAGATGTGCTCTATCTATTGTGCCTTTAAGATGTTCTTCTGCTTCTTGTCTTGAAGCTTCACTCCATTCTCCTCTAGGACCAAAACCAGCAGGATCTATAATCGGAGCGTGCATCGAAGGCTCTGCCCCTACTAATTTATGCAATCGTCTTACCTCTTCAAAAAGTTGTTTCGGAACACTCTCGAATGTTCTCGGCTCTAAAACATTTACCATAACTCCTTTTACTCCAGAGCTTAATCTGTCTGAAGCTTCTGCTATTATGTTTGCTGTTTGTGGGTTTGTATGCAGTTGCAGGGCTGAAAAAGGAACTCTATAGCCTAAAAACAAAGGTCCATAATTAGGATCTAGCTGGGAATAAGTACCTTGATAAAAAAATTCATAACTCTTTGGTTCTTTATAAGCCATTTTCAAACTGCTCGTGCTTCATATTCTCTAATATACTCTTTTTCCAATTTTTTTCTTTTTCCTTCTCTCTCGCTTTTTACAGTATCATAAATTTTTTGTTCGGCTTGTTCTTGAACTTGCTCTATAGAAGTATCTCTTATAATTAAATTTTCTGCTTTTATAGTTTTTGGAAAATGTATAGGCAAGAGCTCTCTAAATTCTTCCTCAAACCTAGGAAAAAATAACTCAAAACTTTTCGCTTCACTAGAACTTTTATGAGAACTTTTATATTTTGTTTCTTCTTCTTTAGTTTCTTTAATCGATTCGTAATTTGAAACAAAATCGTACTTTTTTTCTTTCTGCTTCTCTTCTTTCAATCTTGTCTCTGGCATTGTTGTTTCTGGCCTTGATGTTACAATTTCCTCTATACTTTTTGTTGTTTCTATTGCAATCGGCTCTGTAGCAAAAGTTTCAAACACAAATTTTTGCTCTTGTTCAGCCTTGCTCAAAACTTTTTCTTCTATTTTTTCCTTTTTTTCTTCTTTTTCTTTCTTTTCTTCAATTTTTTTTGTTTCCTTGCCTTTTGCTTTTACTTTCTTTTTAACTTTTCTTTTCTTTAATTTCATTTCCATTCTGGCTTAAGAGTGCGTTGCCACTCCTCGAGCTCCCACTCGGGAGCACCAAAAGAAGCCATTCCATGCGCTTTTTTATATTTATCATAAATATTAAAGCATATATCTGCAGCTTCTATTTCAGCTATTCTTCTTATTAAACTTTCTTGGTAGTTGTCTTTCTTAATGTCTTTCAATTCCAATTCTTTTTTCTTTTTTTTCTTTTCCTGCTTTTCTTTTTTGTCTTCACTCTTTATAGGTCCGAACAAACTAAATTCTTGTTCTTTTTTTTCCTCTTCACCTAAAAAGTGTTCTATGTCTTGTTGCAATTGCCCCAAACTTTCATCGGTAACACCTTCGATAAGCTTGAGAGTTTGCTGCCAATCTTGTTGTTCAAGTTTTTTATAAAAAATTTCAAGCTCTTCGCTGTTTAGCGTGAATGCTTTAAAATCCACTTCTGCACGACCACCAAAAATGTAGTGTCCTTGCGGCGTTCTAGAAGGAATGCCTCTAAATGTAAAATCTATTAAGACGCAAGCATAATAATCTCTTCTAGGTTTATAATTTATCATAGTTTTAGGCAATTTTCCAGCTGCAACAGCAGAAGGAATTTTAATTTTACTTTTACCAAGAATTTTTAGTTCGAGTAAAATAGTATTGAAAGCATTAACAAGGGTTGGTTCTTTTAAAGAGGTTTCTTTCATCCTCAATTGTTCTGCTGCTCTTAAATAAGGCTTGACCCAGCTAGTATAAAGTTTTAGACTATTAATCTGACTTTTCAAATAACTTTTCTCCAACTCGAATCTCGTCGTCAATTCTTTTTCACTTCTTTTGACCCAATCAAAGAACTCTGCAAGTCTTGGTTTTAAAACTCTCTTGACTCTTTCGTTAAGATCCATTTTGTCAACATCTTCCACGCTTTTAGCAGCCATGAATGCGTCTCTTAAAGTCATGAAGTTAAGATCAGAAGTCATTACATTTATACTTCCACGGCCGCGTTGTATGTCTACTTTGTCCATCCATATCTGCTTCAACGCAAGCAAAGCAGCATCTTTCTTTTTTGGATCTTTTAGATCTTTGTAAATTTGCAATCTTATTTCAAATTCTTTCAAGTCGTAAAGTAAATTTATTATGCTTTTAAGAACAGTGTTTACTGCTCCCAAAATTTTCATCGCTTCTTCTTGCATTTTCGAGGCTTTAGCGCCAAGCTCGCTAAAATAGCCTCCCCCAACAGAGGCAGAAAAAGTATCAACAAGCTTTTCTACTTCCATTCCGCCCTCTTGCATAAAATCCAATATCCAAAAGTATATTGGCTCGAGCTGCTCGGCAGTACTATCGTAAACAAGTTTGCTATGCCACAAAGGCTCTTGCCTCGAAGGCTGGGTAACTTTCTTTATTTCCTTTAGAATGCTTTCTTCCATAAAATTTTTAAGTTTTTTGAGTTTTTATTGGTTTCGGTCATAGTTAATTTGAAAATCTTATCAAATTTTTTGAAGCAAAAATTATTTAAAAAGATTCTACCTATTGAAATCATGATTTTTAACAAAATTTTCAAAAAAAAGGGGAAGGAAAAAGAAGTAATTTGGGGCGAAACTTTCAGCGCTATGGACAAGAGCAAAGAAAGTAAAAGTGCTTCGGAACAAACCAGTTTTTTAAGCGATCTTGCAATGGCTTCAATGGCGTCTAGCGCCAACAGTTCTAACGAGAATGCAGAAAAAATAGAAAGGCTAGATAGACGCTTGGACAGGCTAATCGAAAGAATAGAGTTGCTTGAAAGAAAAATAGAAAGGATTGAAAATCGACTCGATTTGAAGTACTGAAAAATTTCTACATTGCGATCTTGCTTACGTAAATTTTGCCATGTTTAAAAAGCAAAAAATGAAAACAAAAGATAACGAAGAAAAAATAAGAAAGGCTATATGGCGCTTCTTACTGATTGTAATGCTTATCTTTGTTTTTGATCATCTTTTGAAAAATTTGTCTAGTAATAAATGCTTTTTATTTTTATGCTCAAAGCATTCAATAAACACAGGGGCTGCTTTTTCTTTGTTTGCAGGCTTTCCATGGATAAAATTTGTTCTAATTGTAATCGCTTCTGCTGTGCTCATTGCTGTAGGAATCTTTTACTTTAAGTATGGAGAAAAAAAACTATTGAAATTGGCTCTTCCTTTGATTTTTGCCGGCACGCTTTCGAATCTGCTCGATAGAATTTTTTTAGGCTATGTTATTGATTCCTTAACTTTTTCTTTTTGGGCGAGTTTTCCTGCTTTCAATATAGCAGACGCAAGCAACCTTGTTGGAGTTGTTTTGCTAATAATTTACTTGATAAAAACTTAAGCCATCCTAATTTCCTAAGGCTGCTCTTACTGAATGGTTAGCTATAGCTTTTGGGAAAACGAAAACCAAAGATATCAGCTAGCCTTTTTTCTATTAATATTATTTCCTCTCTTGGCGTAACAATAAGTTTAGAACGGGGTCCAAGGCCTACAACTGTCTCAAGGTTTTTGACTCCACGCATGTCAACTGACGACAACTTAACCTCTTGAAACACAGCTTCTCGAAGGTTCGCTCCATTAAAGGTCACTTCCCGAAGATATGCTCTTTCAAAGTTTACTTTTTCGAGATTTGCTTCTATAAAGTCTACCTTTCGAAGCTTCGTTTCTTCAAAGTTTGCTCCCACGAGGTTTGCTCTTCTAAGGCATGCTTCTTCAAGGTATGCTCTTTCAAAGTTTACTTTTTCGAGATTTGCTTCCAGAAGGTACGTTTCCAATAAGACTGCCTTATCAAAGTTAGCTCTCGTAAGGATTGCTCTTTTAAGATTTGCTCCTTCAAAGTACGCTCTCGTAAGGATTGCTCTTTTAAGATTTGCTCCTTCAAAGTCCGCGAAAGAAAGGTTAGCTCTCGTAAGGATTGCTCTTTTAAGATTTGCTCCTGGAAGGTACGCTCCTAAAAGGCAAGCTTTCGTAAGGATTGCTCTTTCAAGGTTTGCTCCCATGAGGTTTGCGTCTTGAAGGTCCGCTCCTTTAAGATATGCTTTTTTAAAGTTTGCTTTTTCGAGATTTGCTCCCGAAAAGTTCGCTCCTTCAAGATTTGCTCCCTCAAAACATGAATTTCTTCCTTCAACAAACGGCAAAAACAAGCCCTTCGCGATGAGATATGAAAACTTAGAATTACTGATAATAAGGGGATTGTCTTCCACACCGTCCCAAAAACCGCGCTCTTTTAAGTAGCTTTGAAGTTCGTTAAATCCTTCATGACCAGAAAGATTAAAACCTTCTTCAAGTTTTATTCCATCAAAATCCTTTTCTCCAGCTAAAATTTTTTTTATAAATTCTTCCCCTGTCATATATATAAGGCGGCGTGGCATGCGTATTCATCGTACTGGAAGTATTTAAATCTTTCGGTTTACTACTCTTAAATAATAATTATCGTCAGGAAAAAGACATATGCTTAGACAAAATTTTAAAAGTTAATTGTTTTACTTAAAAAGACAATAAAACAAAGTTTGTGAAAAAATGGAAAAAGATAAATTTGCAAGAAAAATCGAGGCTTATGCTCTAAAGAATGCTATAGAACACAAAGGCAAGGCTCGTGTCGAGAGCGTTTTGAATGCGTTGTTTCATGAAGGTTTGAAAAAAGAGCAAGTTAAAGACGTTATAGAAGAAATTCGAAAGCAAGTCGAAAAAATCAATTCGCTTTCTCTCGAGGAGCAAAAACAAAAATTTTCTTCTTTGCAGCAAGAAATAAGTCATCGAGCTGAGCGTGAAGGATTGCCAGAATTGCCAAATGCGGATAAAGGAATTATAACAAGATTTGCACCTTCGCCTTCTGGACCACTGCATATAGGGCATGTTGCTACTGCAATGCCTTCTTCTTTGTATGTTAAAAAGTATGGAGGTAAGTTTTATATTAGAATAGAAGACACGAATCCAAAGAATATAGATCCGAAAGCCTATGAAATGATTCCAGAAGAAGCAAATTGGTTGTTCGGCAATGTAAGTGAAGTTATAATACAATCCGACAGAATGGAAGTCTACTATAAGTATGCAGAAGAGCTGATCAAAAAAAATAAAGCCTACGTTTGTACTTGCGATCCTGAAAAATTCAGGGAGTTGAAAAAAGCCAAAAAAGAGTGTCCTTGCCGTAACTTGAGTGTTGAAGAAAACTTAGAAAGATGGAAAAAAATGTTGGACAAAAATGGTTATAGAGAAGGAGAAGCTGTTTTGCGATTCAAATCTGATTTACAACTAAAAAATCCTGCGTTCAGAGATTTTCCTCTGGCAAGAATTATCGAAGCAGAACATCCGAGACAAGGTAAGAAGTATAGAGTTTGGCCTTTGATGGCTCTGGGTGTTGCTGTCGATGATATGGAATATGGAATGACTCATGTAATTAGAGCAAAAGAGCACAGAGATAGTGCAATAAGACAGGAAATGATTTTCGAAGCTTTCGGAAAAAAACCACCTTATACTTTTTTCCTTGGAAGATACAAATTCAAGGACTTCGAAATTTCCTGTTCCAAAACGAGAAAATTAATCGAAGAAAAAAAATTTTCAGGATGGGATGATATTAGATTGCCATTCATTGCTGCTTTAAGAAAGAGGGGCTATCAACCAGAAGCGTTTGCAAAAATGGCCGAAGCCCGTGGCTTGAGCGAAGTGGATAAAGTAATTAGTAAAGAAGATTATTTTGAAATTCTTGATAATTTCAATAGAGAAATAATAAAAGATAAAGCGAAAAAAATAGAATTCTCAGAGCAAAAGCAGAGTGGCTTCAAGGAAATTACAATTCTAATGCCGGACGCTACAAAAAAGAAAGCTTTCGCAAAAATAGAAGACATAAAAGACGGCGAAATCGTTTATTTTCGAAACTTTGGATACGCAAGGCTCAACGGAAATGAATTTTGGTTTTGTCATAAATAATAAAAAATGGAAAGTCAAAAAAAAGAACAAAAAGAATATGCTCTTGTCATATGCGAGAAACCACAAGCTGCAATGCGAATTGCTTATTCTTTAGCTGAAATCGCTCCTATTAAAAGAAGCCTTAACAGAGTGCCCTATTGGGAAGTTTATCGTAAAGACAAAAAACTTATAGTTGTTAGCACAATCGGTCATTTGTACGGCTTGCAAGAAAAAAACAAAACAAACGATTGGCCAACTTTTGATGTAGAATGGACTCAAAAAAAAGGTTACGCGAAAAATTACATAAACGTTATAAAGTATTTTGCAAAGAATGCAAAAGAATTTATTCTAGCTTGTGATTATGACATAGAAGGCGAACTCATAGGATTCAACGTTTTGAGATTCTTATGCAATACAGAAAACGCAAAAAGAATGAAGTTTTCTACCTTAACAAAAGCAGACTTGGTAAAAAGTTATGAAGAAATCGAAAAACAAATCAACTTCGGTCAAGCATATGCCGGCGAAACTCGACATTATTTAGACTGGTTCTATGGCATCAATCTTTCAAGAGCATTGATGCAAGCTATAAGAAAAGCCGGCTCTTTCAAGATTTTATCAATAGGTCGCGTTCAGGGACCTGCATTAGCGTTGATTGTTTCTCGAGAAAAAGAAATTTTAAACTTCAAACCAAAAAAATATTGGAATGCTTACCTTGTAATTCAAGGAATAAAGTTAAAATACGACAAAAACATAGAAACAAAAGAGGATGCTGAAAAATTTTTAAAATATAAAAACAAAAAAGTCGAAGTCAAAACAGAAAAAAAACAACAAGAGTTAAAGCCTTTGCCTCCTTTTGATTTGACTTCTTTACAAATCGAAGCTTATAGACTTTTCAAATTTTCTCCTGCGCATACTTTAGCTATAGCAGAAAAATTATATTTACGAGGCTTGATAAGCTATCCAAGAACATCTAGCCAAAAACTTCCTCCAGCGATTGGACTGAAAAAAATTTTAAAAAAATTGGAAAAAATTTTCCCTAGGTTGTTAAAACATGCTAAAAGAGTAAAGCCTGTCGAAGGTAAAAAAACAGATCCGGCGCATCCTGCCATTTTTCCAACTGGCGAACATGGTAAGTTGAGCAGCGATGAAAAAAAGATTTATGAAATTATAGTCAGAAGATTTATCGCATGTTTTGCTGAAAATGCTTTGATTGAAAATAAAGAAATTATAGCAGAAAAAAATTTTTATGCTCATGGTAAAAAAATTTTAAGGAAAGGGTGGCTCGAAGTATACCCTTTTTTTCTAGAGCTAAAAGAGTTGCCAGACTTGCAAGGCATGCATACTGTAGATGATGTATTGCTAGAGGAAAAAGAAACGCAGCCTCCTGCAAGATATACCCCGGCCTCGATAATAGCGGAGCTAGAAAAAAGAAATTTGGGAACAAAAGCGACTCGTGCAGAAATTTTGGAAAAACTTTACAAAAGAGGCTACATAACTGGAACGCAAATTAAAGCAACACAACTAAGTTTGGCCGTAGTCGAAACATTTGAAAAAAATTGTCCTCTGATTCTAGACGAAAATTTGACGAGAAAATTCGAAGAAGAAATGGAAAAAATACAAAAAGAAAAATCTAAAGAAAAGATAATTACAAAACAAAAAGAAATTCTTGAAAAAGCCAAAAAAACTTTATTGAGCATTGCAGAAGAATTCAAAAAAAATGAGACCGAAATAGGAAAGCAATTGCTTGCAAGCGAAAACGAAGCGAGAAAACAAAAAATCGAGGAAAATACTCTATTTACATGTTTCAAATGTAAAGAAGGAAAAATAACCATGATAAGAAGCAAGAAAGGAAAAAGGTTTGCCGCATGCAGTAATGAAAAATGCGATGTTTCTTTTCCTTTGCCTGCACAAGGGGCTATTAAAGTAAGTGAAAATAAATGCGAATGTGGATCTGTAAAGTTAATTCTTATTAAGAAAGGTCGTCCTCCTTGGGAATTTTGTCCATTTTGTTTTAAAAAGAAAAATTAACTTTTCAACTTTTTTATTCCTCTATCTGTAATTCTGAAGAGAAACTCTTTTTCTGGTAAAGATCGATGTTTTCTAAGAATCGCACATTTCTTTCCCTGGCTTCTATTTTGCAATTCTATAATGCATTTGCTCCAATACTTTATTATATCGCCTCCTACCATGCTAACACTCTTGAGCTTACCGGCCTCTATTTCTTCACGAGTTAAAAAATCGCTATAAACTTGATTCGTCACAAGGACGGGAATGTTTTTTTTGCGTGCTATCTCGGCAAGAATTCGCAGTTGCCTTGCCAAGCTTCTATTTATCAAGCGTATTTTATCAAAGTTCTTCGAACTTGAAGCTTCGCCAAGCTCCAATCTGTAAAGCATTGCAATACTATCAACTACAATAAGTCCAATATCTTTCTTAACTCTAGTCAATTCGAGAAGCTTGTTGAAAATTTCACGCTGTTCGAAAAAATTCGTTGCTTTTAGAAGCAAGATGTTTTTGAAAATGTTTTTTGCTGCCCTAAATGCTATTTGCTTCAGTCTCTCTACGGAGAATCCTCCTTCTGTGTCAATATAGATGACTTTCTTTCCAAGAAATGCTTGATTTGCGGCAGCCATAATGCACAAATTTGTTTTTCCAGAGCCGGCTGGTCCGTAAAAAGTTGTTATTACATCTACCTCATAACCGCCATTAAGCCATTCGTCCAATTCTTTAGATCCCGTCGATATCTTCATTTTTTTTCAACAACTTTTCCTTTTGGCTTTGTTTCAGAAAAAATTTGCGCTTGAAACTTATAGATGCGCGCTTGAGGATTGAGCCAAATTTCGCTAGGCAATCCTGCTTTATTGCAAACGCCACGCAAAAAATCAATGGCGTTCCACTTGAGCTCTTTAGCAACTTGTGGCAAAAGCAATCCGGAGTGACCTGCAAAATGAATGATCAAACCGTCTTTACCTATTTCGATTTGTTCAGGAATTTCATTACCGGTTGCTTGAATCGGTTGCGGCTTTGTCAATATAGAAATTTCTAGTGTTACCTTGTCCAATTCTTTTTCCGTTAAAGGTTCAAATCTAGGATCTGAAAATGCTGCACTTCTGGCTGCTTGAAAAACAGCCTCGGCAAGAGGCAAAACAGCATAAGGAAAACCTATACAGCCTCGAAGCTCGTTAGATGGCCATGAATGCAATGTGACAAAAACACCTCTCGGCTCGGAAAATTCTTCTTTTTCTTTTGAAAAGTCGAGTTGTTTTTTTGTGAACCAAGACTCTATAGCCTTGCGAGCAAGCTTAACGAGTTTTTTTCCTTGTTGTAAAGTTAACATGCTTAAAAAAGGAGTATTGGATTAATAAAATTTACTGCTGCAATTTTTCAAAATTTTTTTAAATTTGAAATAAATAAAAATTAAAAAAGAGGAAAATGGCGAACAAAAAATTAGAAGAAAAAATAGAAATGGCTTGTCTAGGAAAAGAAAAAAGCAATTACACTTTAATAGCTTGCCTTCACAGCACCAAAGAAAGAATTATCGATTTCGAAGAGAAAATTTCTTTAGTTATTAAAGAAGTAATTAAAAAGAGTAATTTAAATCTAGTAAGAGGAAAAGAACTGGTGTATAGATTTAAGCCATATGGCGTTACAGCACTTTACATACTTAAACAAAGTCATATTGCCATACATACTTGGCCAGAAAAAGAATTTGTTCGTGTCGATATTTTTTCATGTTCTGGAAAAAAGTATGCAAAAAAAGCATATGAAGAAATATTGAAAGTACTAGAGCCGTCTAGAGTAGAAAAAGTCGAGATTTATGGTTGAGACAACTATTTCTAAAGATCTCAAGCATGAAAAAATGCTCCCTGCGAGATTCGAACTCGCGTCACAGCCTCGAAAGGGCTGTATCCTTGGCCTCTAGACGAAGGGAGCTTGAAAAAGAAAAAAGAGCAGTTTTTATAAATTTTACTTATATTGTTCAATAATATGCTTCGAATGAACATGGCTTTTTATTCGCAAGACGCTGCAAAAGTTGCCAAAAACTTGCTAGGCAAGATATTATGCAGAAACTATAAAGGCAAAGTGAAAAAAGCAAGAATAATTGAAACAGAAGCTTACTATGATGAAAAAGATCCTGCATCGAGAGCTTGCAAAAACGGAGACTTGAAAAAGACCATGCAAGCAGAAGCAGGAACAATCCTTGTTTATGGTGTCCACAATAACTGGCTTCTAAACATCGTTACAGGTAAAAAAGGGGAAGCACAAGCTGTTCTGATTCGTGCTGCAAAGCCGATAAATTTTAAAGCTAAATGCGAAGGTCCCGGAATGCTAACCAGAGCTTTGAAAATAGACAAGAGCTTTCATAAACAAAGTATTATAAAGAATAAAAATTTGTGGATAGAAAACGACAAATGGAAAAATTTTAAGATAAAGTCTTCGCACAGAATAGGAGTCAAAAAAGATCTTGCAAGAAAATTGAGATTCTTCATAGAATTTTAATTCCGTCTTTTTCTTCTTGAACAAGAATGGGCTCGACAGGATTCGAACCTGTGACCTACGGCTGACTTAGAGCGCGACTAAGCAAAAGCTTAGCGGTCGTATAAGACCGTTGCTCTAACCAGCTGAGCTACGAGCCCATTCAAATAAAAACATAAATATATTTAAAATTTATCTTTGCATTGAAAAAATATAAAAAATTTGAAAGTTGATCATATTCATGTTGATAGGCATTGTAGGAAAGCCAAACGTAGGCAAAAGCACTTTTTTCAAAGCAGCGACTCTTGCCGAAGTTGCAATAGCCCCTTATCCTTTCACAACGATTAAGCCCAATGAAGGAGTCGGTTTTGTAAGAGTAGAATGCCCGGATAAAGAGCTGGGTATAAAATGTAAGCCAAACCACGGCTTTTGTTTGCATAACCAAAGATTTATTCCTATAAAGCTTTTGGATGTTGCGGGTTTGGTACCTGGAGCACATCAAGGTAAAGGACTTGGCAATCAATTTCTCGATGATTTAAGACAAGCCGACGTATTGATTCATGTTGTAGACGCAAGCGGTTTGACGAATGAAGAAGGAAAACCGACAGAAGGTTACGATCCTTGTAGGGACATTAGATTTCTCGAGGAGGAAATCGATCTGTGGTTTTATACAATAATAACTAGAAATTGGAAAACCTTAACTAGAAAATTAAAACTAAGAGAGAAGCCGATCAAAGAATTTGCAACACAATTTTCCGGATTGAAAATAAATGAGGAAATGATAAAAAAAGCAATAAAAATGGCCGAACTTGATGAAAATTTTTCAGAATGGCAGGATGCTCAAATCATGAAATTTGTTAAAACTCTAAGAAAATTGAGCAAACCTATAATAATTGCAGCAAATAAAGTCGACTTGCCTTCAAGCAAGGAAAATATTGAAAAAATAAAAAAAGAATTTCCAGATTTGCTTGTGATTCCTTGTTCTGCAGAATGTGAACTCGCATTGCGCGAAGCTGCGAAAGATAATTTAATAGAATACGTTCCTGGAGATAAAGACTTTAAAATCCTTCATGAAGAGAAATTGAATGAAAGACAAAAAAAAGCGCTGGAGTTTATAAGAGAAAAAATTCTTTCGCAAGAGCATGGAACCGGTGTTCAGCAATGCTTGAATGCTGCTGTGTTTGATTTTCTCGAGTACATTGTAGTTTATCCTGTCGAAAACGAAACGCACTTCGCGGATTCTAAAGGAAACGTGCTTCCGGATGCTTTTTTAATGCCAAAGGAATCTAAAGTAATCGACTTGGCATTTGCAATTCACACCGAAATCGGAAAAAATTTTGTAGCAGCTATTGATGCGAGAACGAAAAAAAGATTGGCAAAAGATTACATGCTAAAAAACAAAGACATCATTAAAATTATTACAAAATAGAAGCTAATGGCCAGGACAAAGAATTTCATATTTCAGAGTTAGAAGTTTTCTTATGCTTTTTTGCATTTCTTCTGGAACGCTTGTTTTTAAATCTGTTCTTCCTACAAAGTAGCCTTTTTTGTCAAAAATTGTATCTCCAGAAAACAAAATATTTTTGTAAAGGAAGGCCAAACTACCTCGCGTATGACCAGGAACCTCGATTATTTTGAAATTCTTGTTCTTAAATTCATTTATATCAAGAAAATTAACATTTTCCAATTCTGACAAATCATTTTTTCTCAAAAAATTCCGCTTATTTTTTTTAAAATCTTCTATTTCTCTTGCAGAAGCATAAACTTTTGCCTTCGGAAATAAAGCTATATTGCCGATATGATCCCAATGCAAGTGAGTCAACAGTATATGCTCGACATTTTCTAATTTTAAATTTTTTTCTTCAAAATCTTCAAGCAACTCCGCTCTAGCTTCAATCGAGCCCGTATCGATCATAATTCTATTTTCAACAAGATAGCAATTTGAACTAAATTCTCTGAATGAAAATTTCAAAACATTTTTAGTTATTTGTTGAATCATTTTAATAAACCGTTTGCGTTTTTCATAAAATTTGAACTTTCCAACAATTCGTTTTCTGCTTTGCTAAACTTTTCAAAACATACAATCAGAATCATTTTAAAACAAAGTCTTTTGTTTCTTTCTTGATTGCAAAAATTCGTGCGCTTTTCTCAAACTTTCTTTTGAATTTTCGTGCGTCAGAAGCTCGAGAGCTTCTTCAAAAGTGGCCCACTTGTAGTTCTGATGCTCGTGACTCAACTTAACATTTTGTTGTGAAGTTTCAGCAAGCAAATAAATTACATATTTTTTTATAAGCTCTCCTTTGAACTTATAAAAAAATTGAAAAGAACTTTTAAAATTATAGAATTTTAGATCTGTTATTCCAGTTTCTTCTTTTATTTCTCTTATGGCTGCTTGCTTTTCGTTCTCTCCTTCCTCGACATTTCCTCTTGGAAAGTCCCACAATGCTTTGAAGTTTTCATGAGGGGCTCTATAAAGCAAAAGATATTTAATATTTGCATTTTTTCTAAAAACAATCGCTCCGCAAGATTTTTCATGTTTCATCTTCTAGTATGCATTGCTCTGGCAATTTATCAAATCTTATTCTAACGAGTTGAGGATTTTTTAGTTTGCCTTCTTGAAAGCCTTCGTGTCTAATCTTAACAACAATTTCTGGCTTGAACCATTTAATTTTTTTAATTTCAAAACCAAAAGGAAAATCGAATATTTTTTCCTTTGTCTCAAGTTTTTTTATTTTTCCTTTTAGATAACTCTCAAGCACTTTGCTGCTTTCTTTTTTAAGCTCTCCTACATTCTTGATGACGTTGTTTTTATAAGCGCCAAGCAAAAAAGTTTTTTCGTTCATGCCTGCAACTATTGAATTGCTAGTATCAAAATTTTTAATTTTCAGCCAGTCCCAACTTCTTCCTTGAACGTATTTGCTGCTCAGCGATTTAGCAATAACTCCATCATATTCTTTCTCTTCAACTTCTTTCCATATTTCTTTGCCATTCAGGCTTGAAGGACACAATCTGATAAGTTCTGAATTTTCGACTACTCTCTCGAGTATTTCGCGTCTTTTTTTTAGCGTATTGTCTAGCAATGCAATTCCGTTTATTTCGAGAATGTCAAAAACAAGAAAAGTTGCAGGAATTTTCTTGCTTTTTGCTTTTATTTGTTCTTGCTTTTCTAAAAGATCTCTCTCTTGAAGCAATCTCGAATCTGCTTTATCGTCTTTAAATACAACAAGGACGCCATCGAGAACACAATGGTCTGCTTTGATATGCAAAGGCAAATCGAGCATTTCTGGAAATTTGAACAAAATGTCAATATTCAGCTGATTTGTCAAAGCAATATTATCTTTTTCTTTGTATAAAAAGACTCTTATAGAATCAAACTTTGGTTCGAAAATAAAACCGATCGGTGCAGGCTTTTCTAAAACGCTTGCATCGCCAGGTCTTGGAAACATGTGTTTGAACATTGAAGTACTCTAGAAAATGATGAACTTAAATATTTTTCTCATCGCTATTTCATTTTAATAAAGCTTAAAAGCACTAAAAGGATAATTTTAAAATGGACAATCGACTAAAGGTATTCTTTATTTTACTTATAATCGGCGCAGCGACTTATTTTACTTTCAAGCATATCTCTATAATTTTCTCCCTTTTTTTGATTGCTTTCCTTTTAATCTTTTTCTATTTTGTTTCTGACAAAATCATTCTTTCGAAGTATGGCGCAGAAAAAGTTAAAAGCAAATACATAACAAAAGTTATTAGTGAATTGAGCGAAAAAGCTGGAATAAGAGAACCAAAGGCATATATGATTAAATTGGATTTTGCAACGGCTCTTGCCATCGGCAGAAAAGAAGAAGCCTCTATTTGTATAACAAAAGACTTGTTGAAAAAGCTCGATCGAGCGGAAATTAAAGCAGTGATTGCCTATGAAATAGCTTATATAAAAAGCAATGCTGCTCTGTTAGGATGCATAGTTGCAATGATTGCCGGCTTGATAGTTTCTTTAGCATACTTTCTTAGGTATTTTTTCGATACTTTAACAACAAAAAAGACCAAGATCGGCTTGGTATTTTTTTCTATAGTACTTCCTGTGGCTGCTTTGCTATTGCATCTTACTATTTCAAGAAAAGATAAATTCAAAGCAGATTTAAAAGCTAGTAAACTTTTAGGACAACCATACACTCTAATAGATGCTTTGAAGAAGCTAGAAAAAGAAAAAGCACCAGGTTTTGAGTGGAGCGCTCATCTTTTCATTACAAGTCCTCTAACAAGATATTCTAGTATTTTGTTTTCAACCCATCCTAGCTTAGGAGAAAGGATTAGACGATTGAGAAGTTTTTGGAAAAAAAAGAAAAAATCTGCCTTCCCAGTAACGAATTTATAACAAAAAATTTATAAAGGAGCATGCTTAAAAAGAGTTATGCCAAATTTATGTCCTTGGTGTGGTACGAAACTTGAAATAAAAAAAATAGAAAAGGGAGACAAAATTCTAGAAGTATGCTCAAGGTGTAATTTTAAATTAAAAGAGTATAAAAAACCAGAACCTAAAAAAATAGAAGAAAAACCGCAAATAGTCGAAGTTAAAGAAACTGAAAAGCCGGTTGTGAAGGAAAAACCCATTTGGCCGATAATAATTACAATAATAGCTATTGTAGTCGTTATTATTCTCCTTATAAAAATTTTCCTAGTTTGAAACAAAACTTTTCTATAAAATATAGTTGCAAAATTGTGTCACAAGAATTGAATCAAGCTGGACTAAACTTTTCGATACTTTAACAACAAAAAACTTCGGCTTGATATTTTTTTCTATAGTGCTTCCTATGGCTGCTTTGCTACTATATTTTTGTTATTATAAATCTCGATCCCGCATATCGAGAAATTATCGCCATTATCCTCAGACCATTTGCTTGAGCTTGAAAAACAGGTTCTGCAATAGGTTTGCCTGATCGAAGAGAAAATTTGTTTATAATTGAGTTGATTTCATCTTCATTAAGTGCCATGTCTGTTTGAATCATTTCATTGTTCTTGTTTATTTTCAAAGGAATGTTAGGACCATCGCACTGAATTAAAGAAACAGAAGGATCTTGTATAAAGACGTTTATTCTTCCGAGATCAAAGCTATAAGGCAAAGAAGATTGCCTAAAATCGGGCACGTTTATTTTTTCTATCTCTTGAAAAACGCGCTTTCTTGGAATTATCTTTTCCAGTTCTTGTTTTATTTGCTCGCCAAAACTGAATCTTTTTTTATGCTTTGCAACTAAAAAATATTTTGCCAATTCAACAGAAAGATCATGCGACATTTTAAAAACGAATTTTTTAAATTTAAAAATTGAATTCTGGTAATGGCTCTAAATCATATTCATCTTCGCCAGACTTTTCTTCCTCCTCAGCCTTTTCTTTTTTTTCGATTTTCTTTTCTTCAAGTTCTCTTCTTTTGATTCTTTCCTCACCAACCTTTTGTAAATTTTCGCCTATAGCGATCACGCCTTCGGCTATTGCTTTATTTTGCTCGAGTAACTTGTCTAGTTTCTCCTCGATTTTAGGAGCAAAAGATATGTTTTTATCATGTTTTAGTTCCTCTTCTGCACGCTTAAAAATTGTTACAAGTTCTGAAACTCCTTGCTTCAATTCTTTCAAATCCTTGACTGTTTCGACAAGCTTTTTTTGTAAAGCTATAAAATTCTCTAGAAGCAAGTCTGTTTCTTTCATTTCTTTTTCTTCTTTCCCTCTTTTTACCATGTTAGTTCTATGCTAAAAGGATTTAAAACTCTTTCTATCTTTGCGAGTTAATTTTATAAACTTTCATAGCATAAAAAAGCTATGAAAAAGAGGCTCGGAAATGTAAAAGACTCTGCTCTAGAAGCAGAGAAGCATAAAAAACATAAGCACGTGTTGCTTGTAATTTTAATAATTCTCATTGTAATTATTGCTATTTTGCTTGCCATGCTTATCAAGCCTTATCCAGCAAATGTTGCTTTGATAAGCATAGAAGGCACGATCCTAACAGGCTCGGAAGAGTTTAGTCCTGGAGTTGTCTTTTCTGATAGTATAATCAAGAATATAGAAGAAGCGAAAAAGAATAAAAACATAAGAGCAATAATTTTTGAAATCAACTCTCCCGGTGGTTCTGCTGTAGCATCCCAAGAGATTGCTGAAGCTATAAAAAAAGTAAATAAAGAGAAGCTGACCGTTGCTGTAATCCGAGAAATCGGTACAAGTGGAGCATATTGGATAGCCAGTTCTTGTAATTACATAATCGCTTCGCCGATGTCTATAACCGGCTCCATAGGAGTTATAGCATCTTATCTCGAGTACAGCGGACTGCTCCAAAGATTCAACATAACTTACCAAAGACTTGTTGCTGGAAAATATAAAGACATTGGCTCGCCATATAAAAATCTGAGCGAAGAAGAGCGCATACTATTGCAAGCCATTCTTGACTCTGTTTATAATTCTTTTGTCTATGAAATTAAAACGAATAGAAACTTAACACAAGAACAAGCCGAAGAAATAGCAAATGGTATGTTTTATCTTGGTTTACAAGCCAAAGAACTAGGCTTGGTCGATGCTCTAGGCTCTAGAGAGGATGCTATAAAGTATATAGAGGAACAAAAAGGAATAAAAGCTTATGTTCGCGAATTCAAGAGAAGACCGAGCTTTTTTCTTTATAATGAAATGTCGGCAGCAGCATATTGGCTTGGAAGAGGAATTGCTAGTGGCTTGCTTGGAATTGAAGAATTGAAATTGAAAGTTTAATATAGCTAAATGGAACAACAAATTCACTTGAGCTTTGAAAAAGTTCTCAAAACTGTACCAACGAGGAAAGTCTTTTCAGAGCAAGCAATTTTTCCTTTTTTCCTATTTTAGCATTATCGATAGCGTCTTTCAATATAGTTATTGATTTATCATATTGTTTTTTATTTACTGGGTAAGGCCATCCGTCTTTTCCGCCGTGAGCAAAAGCAAACTTACAAGGATCACGCCAAGAAAGCTCAGAACCATAAATTAAATTGCTCAACAACGCAAGTGCACGAATCGTTGAAGGACCTAGGCCCTGAATTAGCAATAGTTCCTCGTAACTTTCAGGTTGTTCTTGATATGCTTTTTCCAAAGCTTTTAAATTTATTTTAAAATTTTTTATTTTTGGAAAATGCTCGTATGGCATTGAAAAAGAAGCAAAAGCTGATCCAAAACAATCGAGAGTTTTTTGATATTTCTTTTGATTTTTATATATTTTTTTCAATTCTTTTTTAATTAAAGAAGGTTTTTCTCTTGCCAACTCGACGCTTGCTTTTCTTGCTTCTTCTGCTTCATAGGCTATCATGTTAAGAGGTTTAACTTTTATATCGCAAGCGATTGCAACATGAGGTTCTCTAACAAAATCTAGTTCTTCGTAGGAAAGCCAATGATACCTTCTAGCCCAATCTTGATTCATTCCTTGTTGTATTACAGCCCAAGAGCCGCGCGAGGTGAAAACAAAAGAATGATGATAAAGAGTAAAGCCGTCTTGTAAAGCTGCGTTGTCCACTTTTGCAGCAAGTCTGCTCGCTCTAACGAGCTCTTCTACTTTTTTATCTTTGATATTGATTTTTTCCGCTTCTGTTTTTATCTCTTCGGGTGTCTTTCTTGATATTTTTCCTTTGCCGCCACAAAAAACAATTTCCTTAGCAAGATCGCTTGTTCTCAAAGCTTCTTTAAGCGCAGCGCAGAGAGTTGTTGTAATGCCTGAAGAATGAAAATCAAAACCAACAGCACACCCAAAAGACTGAAAAAAGTAAGGATCTGAAAGTCTCTTCAAAAATCCCTCAGGTCCGTATTCATCCACAATAATTTCGCTTATGCTTCTAGACAATTGAACCATTCTCTGAAAAAGCCATCTCGGGCAATTTCCATAATGCAAGGGCAAATCTACAGTACCTGTTTTCATTCAATATTCAATGCGATTATTGTTTATATTTTTTCTGGTATTTTTAAAAAGATTCGTTAAAACAAATAAAAAAAGAAGAAAATTTTAAAAACTTAGAGCAGCATTAAAAACAAAAAGAGAAAATGAGGCATATAAGAATAATACTTGCTATAATTATTATTTTCGCACTTCTTGCTGCAGGAACCATACAATTTCATTTTGCTGAAAATTGGTCCTGGATAGATTCTTTTTATTTTACCGGTGCTACCATTACAACAATAGGCTACGGCGATATAACTCCGACAAAGCCTCTAACAAAAATTTTTACAGTTGTTTATGCTATAATCGCCATCGGAACTTTTTTATTTGCAATATCTGAAATAAGCGAAGAAATTTTAAGGAGAAGGTTTGAAAATATGTTTAATTTTTTAAAGAGTCGTATTAAAAAAAATCAAAAAACTTTAGCTTTTATAAAAAGAAAAGTTTAAATTTTTAGTTCCTCTCGTTCTAAAATGGAAAAAATCGACTTTCAAGCTATTGAAAGAAAATGGCAAAAAGAATGGGAAAAGAGTAAAATCTTTGAAGTAAAAGAAGATAAAACAAAGAAAAAGTTCTATGTTCTCGAGATGTTTCCTTATCCTAGCGGTGAAGGCCTGCACATGGGTCATGCTTTTAATTACGTATTGACTGATATTTTTGCCAGATTCAAAAGAATGCAGGGTTTCAATGTTCTTTATCCTGTAGGTTATGACTCTCTCGGTTTGCCAGCAGAAAATGCCGCAATAAAACAAAAAGTTCATCCTAGAGAATATACAGAAAAAGCAATCGCTAATTTTATTCGACAACAAAAAGAGCTTGGTTTAAGTTATGACTGGTCTAGATTGATTAAAACTCACGATCCTAGTTATTACAAATGGGATCAATGGATTTTTTTACAGATGTTCAAAAAAGGACTCGCATATAGAAAAAAAGCTTCTGTAAACTGGTGCCCAAAATGTCAAAGTGTTTTGGCCAATGAACAAGTCCACAATGGAAAGTGCTGGCGACATAAAGACACGAATGTTGAGATCAAGCATCTTGAGCAGTGGTTTTTGAAAATTACAGATTATGCTTCAGAACTTTATGATAGTATTGACAAGCTAGAATGGCCAGAAGATGTTAAGTTGATGCAAAAAAACTGGATCGGAAAAAGTTATGGAATAGAAATAGATTTTATTGTTAACGGAAAAAAATGGCCTGTATTTACAACAAGACCCGATACAATATATGGTGTTACTTTTATGGTTATTAGCGCCCAGCATCCACGACTCATGGAAATCGTAACGGAAAAACAAAAACCAAAAGTTAAAAAATTTTTGAAAAAAATAAAATCGGTTTCTGAAAAAGAATTAAAAAGCATGGAAAAAGAAGGCGTTTTTACTGGGAGCTATGCTGAAAATCCATTAACAAAAGAAAAAGTTCCTATTTATGCAGGTAATTTTGTCATTGCAGAATATGGCTCTGGTATGGTTATGGCTGTTCCTGCTCACGATCAGCGTGATTTCGAGTTTGCAAAAAAATACAAATTGCCGATAAAAATCGTCATACAGCCGAAAGATGTAGAGCTGAAAGCAGAGGAAATGAAAGAAGCCTATACTGGAGAAGGCATTCTTGTTAACTCCGGAAAATTTTCTGGATTAGAAAGTAGAAAAGCAATCGAAGTGATTTCCGATTTTATTGAAAGCAAAAAGCTCGGAAGAAGAAAAGTCAACTACAAGTTAAAAGACTGGTTAATAAGCAGACAAAGATACTGGGGAACGCCAATTCCAATAATTTATTGCAAAAAATGCGGTATTGTGCCAGTGCCAGAAGATCAACTTCCAGTCGAGTTGCCAGAAAAAGTAAAATTCGGAAAAGGAAATCCTCTTGCAACCAACAAAGAGTTCATAAATGCAAGATGTCCAAAATGCAACGGAAATGCTAAAAGAGAAACAGATACTATGGACACGTTTGTTAATTCTAGTTGGTACTTCTTAAGATATTGCGATCCTCATAACAATAAAGAAATTTTTGATAAAAAGAAAGTCGCTTATTGGATGCCTATTGACATTTATATCGGAGGCAAAGAGCATGCTTGTATGCATCTTATTTATTTCAGATTCTATACAAAATTTCTTCGTGATCTTGGATTGCTCAAAATAGATGAACCTGCCATCAAACTTTTCAATCAAGGAATGCTTCATGGAGCAGACGGCCATGTAATGTCGAAATCGAGAGGAAATGTTGTATTGCCAGAAGAAATAAGCAAAAAATATGGAATCGATACTGCTCGTTTATTCTTAGTTTCTCAAGCAAGTCCAGACAAGGATATTTTATGGAGCGAAAGAGGTATTGAAGGGACTTTCAGATTTATCAAAAAAGTATTCGATTATTTTTCAAATTTTAAAGCAGAAAATAGAAAAATAAGCGAGAAGTTAGAAAGCAAGTTGCACAAAACAATAAAAGAAGTAACCGAAGATATTGAAGCGCTCAGATATAATTTTGCTGTAATCAAATTAAGAACCTTTTTCGAATATTTTTCAAAAGAAACTATAAACAAAGAAATCGCCGAAACTTTTCTAAAGCTTTTAAGTCCTTTCTGTCCGCATATAGCTGAAGAGCTTTGGCACAAACTTGGAAATAAAAATTTCATCAGCATTGAGCAATGGCCAAAAGCCGATGAAAAAAAGATAAATTTGGATTTTGAAAAACAAGAAGAGCAACAAAAAAGGCTTGTAGAAGATATTCGTGAAATAATAAAAATTATCAATAAAAAACCACAGAAAATTTTCATTTATTGCGTGCCGAAAGAATTAGAATTGTATAGTCAAGCTATAGAAGAGCTGAAAAAAATATTTGCTTCAGAAGTTGAAATTCAAGCAAACAATAAAGTAACTTATGATCCTCAAAATAAGGCAAGCAAAGCAAAGCCAGGGAAACCTGCAATTTATATAGAATAAAGTCTACCGATAGTTTTAAAAATCTAAAATTTTTTTCGATTTGTTCTGAAAAATGTATTATTTAAAAATAATTGGTCAAGATTACAGAAACATAGAACTTCAAATCGGAAGGACTCTTTCTTTTGTAAAAGATTTTTTGTACTATCTTAATAAAGGGACAACTCCTTTTTTCAAGAAAGCTGAGCTAATAGCAGAAAAAAATGGGAAAAGAATAAAAATCTGTGAAATTAGTAAAAAAGAAAAAATTAAAAATATAGAAGAAATAATCAATAAACTAAATGAAAAGTGAAGTTAAAATGGTCAAAGAAGACAACGTAAAATTAATAATGATGACTGCTGTCTCTAAAGCTCTTGATTATAAAAAGAAAAAGCCAAATGCAGAAAACGAGGAAATTTTTCAACACATCATGAAGGAAATCAAAGCAACAGGAAAAGCGAAAACAGCGGCCATAGCTGCTGTAAACAAAGCATTGCAATACGGAGAAATTGAGAAAAAAAGTGAAAAAGAAATTCTTCAGCATGTAATGAAAGAATTGGACAAAATAATAAAAAGCATAGAGTGAAAAACAAGTTAAGGTTTACTTTATTGTAATGCATTACAATATAATTTAAAAAGTTTAAATCCATTATTGTTTCATGAGAACACGAGAGATTATAATTGCTTTGATAATTCTTGCAATAATTTTATTAATAATTTTACTGTTTGCTGCAGGCGTACAGCTAGGAATAACGGGTAGCCTTTAACTTTCTAAAATAGCTTTTATTCTTCTGATTCCTGCTGCAACAGCCTCTTCTTTAATAATTTTAAAATGTCCCAAAACTTTGGTATTTGAAACGTGCGGGCCGGCACAAATTTCTATACTGAAAGGCTTTTCATTCCCTATAATATAAACAGAAACTTTTTCAGGATATCTTTCCTTGAAAACAGCCTGGGCTCCCATTTTCAATGCTTTTTCTAAAGGCATAATCTCTTTTCTTACTTCCAAACCTTCAGAGATTTTTTTATTTACAAGGTCTTCGATTTTTTTAAGTTCCTCTTCGGTTAGTTTTCTAGGGAAATTGAAATCGAATCTCAAACGTTCCGGTGTTATGTTCGAACCACATTGCTGAATTTCTTTACCCAACACTTCTCTAAGTGCCTGATTGAGCAGATGAGTTGCAGTATGCAATTTTGTCGTAGCTTCTGAGTTATCTGCCAAGCCAGATTTAAACTTGCCTTGTGTAGCTTGCCTGCTCAACTCTTGATGTTTTTTGAACATTAAATAAAATTTTTCCTCATCTACTTTCATGCCTCTTTCTTTGGCAAGTTCTTTCGTTATTTCAAAAGGAAATCCATAGGATTGATACAAAAAGAAGGCGTCTTTGCCAGAAATAGCTTTCTTACCCTTGGCTAGTTCTTCGAATTTTTTGAGTCCTTGTTCGAGAACTTTAGAAAATTTTTCTTCTTCTTTTTCTATCTCTGTAAGGATGAACTCCTCATTGCTCTTAAGTTCGGGATAATCTTTATAATAGTCTATGAAAAGTTTTGCTATTCTTCTACCTATTTTTCCTTCTATGCCTAGCTGTTTTTTGTATCTTATTGCACGTCTTATTAGCCTGCGCAAAACATAACCTTGTTCGACATTACTCGGTTGAATTTTTTCTGCAAGTATGAATACCGCTGCTCTCAAATGATCTGCAATTATCCTCATAGCTCTCGTATGTTCTAAATTGAAACCGTATTTTTTACTTGACAAGTACTCAAGTTCTTTGATTACCGGTAAAAAAATTTCTGTCATATAATCGTCTTTTATTCCCTGCAAGCAAGCAAGAACGCGTTCTACACCCATTCCAGTATCTACAACTTTCCTTTCCATAGGCTTGAAATTTCCTCGTTCATCTTTTATGTATTGAATAAAAACATCGTTCCAAATTTCGCACCATTCGTTTTCTTGTGTTGCAGGCGTGCTTTTTGGTTTGCCTTTGCCAACATAACAATACATTTCTGTATCGGGTCCGCAAGGCCCTTGCTTGCCAACAGGACCCCACCAATTCTTGTCTTTACCAAAAAAAACTATTCTTTCTTTCGGAATTCCAAGAGATTGCCATATTTTTGCTGCTTCTTCATCGCGTGGAGCATCTTCATCGCCTGCAAAGCACGAAACAGCCAACTTTGCTAATGGAATTTTCAAAACTTGCGTTAAAAATTCAAAACTCATTCTTATAGCTTCTTGCTTCCAATAATCTCCCAAAGACCAATTGCCAAGCATTTCAAAAAAAGTGTGATGAAAAGCATTTCCAACAAGCTCTATATCGTCTGTTCTAAGACATCTCTGTACTGAAACAAGTCTTTTTCCTAGAGGATGTTCTTGGCCCAAAATAAAAGGCACCAAAGGATGCATTCCGGCTGTTATAAACAAACAAGTAGGATCGTTTTCTGGTATAAGACTTACATTTGGCAAAACAGCATGCTTTTTTAGTTTGAAAAAAGTTAAATAGCTATCGATCAATTCTTTTCTCGTAATTTTCATACTTTACTTTACTGCTATAAAGTTTTTAAATTTTTCATGAATGTGCTACCATAAGCAATAAAAATAAGTGACTACTTGAAAGTAAAGAAAAATTTATAAACCATGGAAAATTTGAAAGAAAATGAACAACCAAAGCTGCAAGACTATTGAAGTGTATAGCACGCAAGATATGCAAACAGTAAAATACGAATACTGTTTATCCAAATTAGCGAGAGAAAATACATTCATGCTTTATGTTAGAAATGCCAGTAAAGAATTGATTGGATCGGCTTATATAGAATCTACCAAAAGTATGGAAGAAATTTTGTCTTCTATATCTGAAGAGTTCATCAAAGAAGTAGTGAATGAGTGTCAAGAAAAGTGGAAAGAAAAAATTGCAACAGCAGTAATACCATCCGGAAGCTATATTCCTTGCTATATTCATAATTCAAACAAGTTCCAAAGACAAATTTTAGAGCAGGAATGAGTTGCTTTATTACACGACGATTATTTTTCCTTTTCTTCCTACGTTTATTATTCTAGTTTTTCCTATTTTCTCTTCTATTCCCTCGGCTTCATGCACATGCGAGCAAATTGTTATGTCTGGTTGAAATTTTTGAATCGCTTTTCTTACGCCGGTACTTCCCTTGATAATAGGAACGCTTAGCTTTGCCATCAATGTTTTCGAAGGATGAGAATGGCTTACCATGATTTTTTTGCTCGCTTTTTTTACTTTTTCAAATCCTTTACGCAAGGCTTCATAAATTTCTTCATCGCTCGTAAAAACAGGGCCTACCGGAGCGCCTCCGGCACCAAAAATTCCGACATCTTTTTTAATTATTCCATCGCCGTGAATATTTTTAACATAGGGTTTATACAAACTTGCGAGAAAATTTACGGTCGCTATATTTTCATGATTTCCTGGCACTATAAGAACTTCAAGACGTCTTTTGGCAAAAGGTCCTACAAGATAGTCGATACTCGACTCGGCAAAAGTTAAATCGCCTGCAAGAATGACAAGATCTACTTTTTCTTTGAGAGCTTTTTCTGCAAGTTTTTCTGCCCGCTTCGAATCGCCGTGCAGATCGCCGACTGCAAGTATTTTCAGTTTCTCTTCTGTTTTTTTATTTTTTACTTTTTTTTCCATTCTTTTCGACATTTTTCCATGCAACAAATCCCAAAATTACTAAATAAGCAATAAGAGCAAAAAAAGAAACAAACGGAATTGTTATGCCTATTAACACAAGACTCAATTCACCAGGATATTTCCTAAGTTCAAAAATTTTCCAGGTCCAAATTATTAAAAAAACAAAGCCCGCAAATGGGACGAAAAACATAAAACCCCATGCCCAATGCTTTTTTGCAAGAATCGGTATTAAAAATATGTTTGCTACTGGAATCCAAGCAAGCCATGGCTTGTCGTATTTTAATTTTTTTGCTATTTCCATAAAAGCAAAGGCTGTGTAAACATAAAGCGCGATCGCAAAAAAAATTAAAAATATAGCTAAAGCGAATACGAAAGGAACAAACCAATCAAGAGTCTCGATTGCTTTTCCTATCAAGCTAAAAAAAATTTTCATTTTAAATTTTTTTAAATCCAGTATATTTTTGTAAAATTTTAGGTATCACTATACAATCTTTTTGCTGATAATTTTCAATCAACGCTATAAACAATCTGCCTATACCCAAACAAGTTCCGTTCAAGGTATGAACAAACTTCCTTTTGCCTTTTTCTTCATAAAAAATACGGGCTCTTCTGGCTTGATAGTCCAAACAATTAGAACAAGAAGAAACCTCAAGCCAGCCCGTTTTAGGAGAAAAAACCTCGATGTCATAAGTGATGCTTGCTTGTGCAGCTATTTCCCACGGAGGCAAGAGTTTAATCCTGAAAGGCAAATTCAAAAGTTTTAAAGGCTCGGAAGCATCTCGAACCATTTTTTTCAACTCCTCGTTACTTGTTTCTTGCTTGGTAAACTTGAATAGCTCGACCTCGTCGAATTGATGCGTTCTTATCAGGCCTTTTGTTGCTCCTTTTTCTGTTCTGAAGCTTGGTGTATAGGCTGTAAAGTTCAAAGGCAATTCTTCAGCCTTGATTGTTTTTCCAGCATACAAATTTAACAAGGCAGCTTCTTCTGTAGGGCTTAAATAAAAATTATCTCGTGTAACATACATTCCTTCCTTAAACCTTGGTAAATGAGCTGAATTTAGCACGACTTCTTCTCTAAGCAAAACCGGAAGATAAACTTCTCTATACTTTTTTCTTGCAACATCAAGACAGAAATTTATCAAGGCCCGCATGAGAGTTGCCGCTTTATCTTTCAAAACAAAAAAACCTTCGCCGGAAATGTAAATTGCAGAATCAAAATCTATCAAACCAAAGTCGTGAAGGATTTGCAAATAATCTTTATGCTCTTCTCCTTTCTTTTCTTTTCCATACTTATGAACTATTTTTTCTTTGCTCAAGCGATAAAAAACAATATTTGGAATCAAAAGAGTAATTTCTTTAAGTTTTTGTTGCACTTCTTTAAGTTGTTCTTCAAGTTTTCTAGCGCTCCTGGCTATCTTTTTCGCTTCTTCTATTTTGTTTTTTGCTTCCTCCTTTTTCCCGGCTTTTATAAGCTTGTTAATTTCTTCTGAAACCAGATTGCGTTGATGTCTTAAAGAATCGAGTTTTGCTTTCAGCTCACGAAATAATTTGTCTTTCTCGAGCCATTCATCCACAATTTTTGTGTTTTCTTTTCTTCTTTTTAAAGACTCTTTAACTTTTTCTGGATGCTCACGAATTAATTTTGGATCCAACATAAATAAAATCAAGTAAAGTAAATTTAAAAATCTTTATTTTACAAGTTTTATGTATAAAAATCGAGAGTGTTGTTGCCTTTGTTTTTAACAAAAATACTATAAGGAATTTCCGACGGAATAAAAACTTTAGATGTCTCTTGATTGTTGTACGTTATATTATAGTTGTAATTCAACGTTATGCTAACAAACCATTTTCCTGCTGGACTTTGTTTGGTTAAAATTGCTTTTTTTCCTCTTACAATCTTTTGACCCGGCTCGCTATAAGCATATGAAGAATCTTCAAGTTCCCATGAAATCGAGTCGTTGGAGGCGTTAATGATTAGCATGCCCCTTTTTATTAAAAACTCGACTTTCATCACAGTTCCTGGAACAAAGCTTGTCTGTTCTATTGTTTCATCAATCCTATCGAGCATTTCTACGCTTTGCTCTATTATTGCTTTATCTCTATTTTTATCTATGACTGGCTTTACTGCTACAAGAACGAATGAAATTAAAGCAAGAGTGATTAAAGTGTATAGCACTGTAGAAACCCAAACAACCGCATGTTTAGACATTTTAGCATTCGGTTACTATTGTCGATGAAACAACTTCGCAAAAGTATTTTTTGTCAAGAACTTTAACAATCGGAGCAACTGCAACACTCGAAGGAACAATACCGATATCGGAATGTGTCAAGTTTATCTTATAAGTTATTTGTTCAAATTGACCAGGAAGATTTGGCTGTATTGCAGATCCTGTAATCCAATTGTATGCTTTGCCTTTTTCTATTGTTTTCGATATAGTCTTCGTTTCGTTACTAAGTTGAATAACGATTCCGACTAGCTCGAATTCTTCAGAACCTCGACCTATTCTTAAATTAAGCTCGTCGGAAGTACGACAAGCAGAAATTATTTCGAGCTTGGCTTCAGAACAAGCTTTTGCTTTGTTCATGCTTTCCTTTATCATTGGTATGACAAACGCGACTATAAGAGCAACTGCAACAACCACTATAACTATTAACAAAACAGTTGCTATGATTGGTGCAACAGCTTTCTTTTGCATTTTTCCTCTTTTGCTATTCTATTGCTTCGGTCTTTTTATATTTTTTCTTTTTATGTTCAGCAAGTAATTGTTTTTATTTGAGCTTCGCAGGCATAATCTTTAAAACCCTTGTTTGTTTGGCCCCTTAAAAAAGGAATTATCCTAAGCTTACCTGTGCAATCCACTTGTGTAGTAAAAACATCTCCTGGCATCAAAGGTTCTTGTCCTCCTACTTCGCGAGAAGTGCCATCTACTAGTTTAAACTTTTGTATTGGAACTTCTCCTTCGTTGCGTATGCTTATACTATTTCCTGTTTTTGTAACTTCAAACTTTATCCTAGGGCATAAATTTTCTATTGCTGTTCCTTGCTTCATGATTACTTCTTTTTGAAAGCCTTTGAGCCAGAAAAAAATTATTAGGAACAAAGCGATTGCTACAGCTATTAACAAAACAGTTGCTATGATTGGTGCAACAGCTTTCTTTTGCATTCTTACTTTAAGCTTCGATAGATTAAAAATTTTATTGTTTAGAGCAATATATAAAAGGATAACTCTGCTTTTTGCATAAAACAGTTGTGTTTTTAAGATTTTTAACAGGGATGAATTCTATATGCGTTATGTTATTGGCAGGATCATCAATAGAAGAAACATCAAATATTTGTGATTTTTCTTCCTCAATCGACAAAACATCCTCGACTGCGTTTTTTAAATTTGGAGGAAAATCCTCTAGTTTTTTTGTTGAATTGTCTTTTAGCCTAACATAAACAAAAGCGCCTGTTATGTTGAAATTGCCATTGTTTTTGAAAGTAATATTCAACTCAGAACCAGAAAGATTGCATTCTGCAATAATCATGCTCAAACCTTCTGGACATTCTTCTTGCTCGACAGGAATTCTAGATTTAATCCAAAAATAAACCCCAGAAGCAAGAGCAATCGCCATTACTGTAAGTAGAACATATGAAATAAGTTCGCTAATTCCTATTTTATTAGCAATAATAAGTTTCTTCATTTCTTTCAATACGAAGTATGCTATAAAAATTCTTGTGTTCTGTTATGTTAAAAAACTTATTTATTGGCGAAACAATAGTGATGTTATGAACATTTTGTAGATTTGCATCTTTGTTAGGTAATATTATTACATTTTCGTTGTCGTTTATTGTAAAATTTACTTGTTCTGTAAAATTATTTTGTAAAATTAAATTTGTTGTATTGCCATATGCAAAGAAAATTTCGACTCCTTTTTGTTTAATGAAAAAATCTGTAAAGTTGCGAATCTCTTCTAGCTCATTGTCAATTGCTCCTAAAGTATAATTTTTACTTATTACAAAAACTTCATGCTTATAATTTTTACATGTTCGCTGAAATTCTAGTACTAAATTTTTTGATGTAGAAGTTGCAAAATTGAATCTTCCTACCGCGCTCAAAAGTAGCAAACCAAAGATAACTGCAAACATAATGAAAAATTGTGCGCGAGAGTTCATTCTACTTGCCTTTATGATTAAAAGAAAAAAGAACTTATAAAACTTACTTTTATGCTTTCTGTAAGTAGTATGGAATGTGATATTTTATTTGGCGACTTAAATCAGATACTTCTTTATCATTCTTCTCTCCTAATTCCTTCAAAATCGAACTTGGAACGCTGTTAAGAGGATAATTGAAAGAATAGTTTATCAAATTGTTTTCCTCCTCTTTTTTTCTATTTTGTCTTGCTTTTTCCGAAATGTGCTTCTCGAATAATTCTTCAATATTTTTTGAAACCCTCATTTAAGAGCGAGCAGCTCTCCAAGACTTGCTCGATAGAAACGCGAATGTTTTACCCCAACTCTTTCTCGGTTCTGCAACCCTACAAGCATCTTGCTTTAAGTTAGGGCTGCGCTCTTCCGAGACTGACCCGGTTACCTTAAAGCAAGATCGAGTAGGACAGAACCTCATCGTCCGAGTTGGGACATTCGGTTCCTATCTCACTCGTCTTGTTGCGGCCTGCCATAAAGCCCATTTGCAAAACGGCGTAGGGCTAGCACGCCGGCCTAGAGCTGCTCGAGAATAATATGAGTTTGAAATTTTTAAATATTCTCATCAAATGTTTTTCAATTCTATCTGTTCCGAGTTTGCTGAATGCGGGGGGCAGGATTCGAACCTGCGCAGCCACTAAGGCACAGGATTTCTTAGAGTGGTCTTAAGTTTAGCAAACCTCTGAGTTTAGCAAACTTACACTTTCGTGTAAGGTTTCCTGCCCGTTTGACCACTCCGGCACCCCCGCATAAGAGCTAAAAACAAAAGAACTTTATAAATTTTTAGAAACAACCGAAAGATTTTTAAAGGGTATCTATTATGTATATACATAAAGGTAAATACTTTTTGTATATCAAAAAAATGGAAGACATTTTCGAAGAAATCGTTATATGCAGCAAATGCAAGAGAAGACTTGCGCCTGTATGTGTCAACAGAAAAGGTTTTAAAATAAGAGCTCTTGAATGCTCAAGATGCGGCAAAAGGATATATCATCCGGCAGACATCGAAGAATATAAAAAATTTATACAGCTAAGAGAAAAGCCTTTTGAAGTGAAGCTTAGAATTGTAGGGAACAGTTACGCAGTAAGCATTCCTAAAGAGATAATCGAGTTTCTACAGGAACAAGAAAGAATACATGAAAATATAAAGGCAAAAATGAGAGACGAAATGAAAAGTATGCAAAGAATGGTCAAAATGTTTTTAGAAAGCTCTGACAAATTATCTATATTTTTTGAAAGCATCAATGACAAAATGAAAAATAAAAAAATTGTGCAAAATGAACCCGAAAGTTAAATTGAAAGTTATGGAAGCTTTGCAAGAGGATGTTTATAAAGGAATTGCTAGAATAGACAGCCAAACAATGCGAGAACTTGGCGTTAAGCCGGGAGATGTTATTTCTATCACCGGAGCGAGAGAAAGTGTCGCTATTGTCGACAGAGCATATCCTGCAGATGTAGGAGAAAAAATTATAAGAATAGATCCTATCATAAGGAAAAATACAAAAACAGGAATAGGAGATTTTGTTTATGTAAGTAAAGCAGATGTTAAAGAAGCTAAAAAAGTAGTGATAGCGCCTGCTCAGAAAGGAGTTTCTATAGTTGTGCAAAATACAGATATTTTCAAGCACGGCCTATTGGGACGTGCTGTTGTTGCCGGCGATCTAGTGGTTTTAGGAGGAACTCAAAGAAGACGCGATTTAATGGCTTCTAGCTTTGAAGATTTGTTCGACATATTCGGAGAAGCCTTCGGCGGCATGAACTTGGGTTTCGGTTTTCCTGGTTTTGAGACCAAATTTATTGTTGTATCGACAGTTCCAAAACAACCCGTGATTATAACAGAAGCTACAGAGCTTATAGTAAATCCAAAAGCAGTAGAAGCCATAGAAGAACGTATTCCAGAAGTTGCTTATGAAGACATAGGTGGCTTGGATGAAGAAATAAAAAAGATAAGAGAGATGGTAGAGCTTCCTTTAAGACATCCGGAAATTTTTGAGAGACTTGGAATAGAACCGCCAAAGGGTGTACTGCTTTACGGACCTCCTGGAACAGGAAAGACATTGCTTGCTAAAGCAGTTGCAAATGAAAGCGAAGCAAATTTCTTTTTGCTGAACGGACCTGAATGCATGAGTAAATTCTATGGAGAAAGTGAAAAAAGAATTAGAGATTTGTTTGAGCAAGCAAGCAAGAATGCTCCTAGCATAATTTTTATAGATGAAATTGATGCTATAGCCCCTAAAAGAGAAGAAAGCATGGGCGAAGTAGAAAGAAGAGTTGTTTCGCAGCTTTTAACTTCGATGGATGGCTTGAAAGCACGCGGGAGAGTTATAGTAATAGGCGCAACCAACAGGCCCAATGCTTTGGATGAAGCTTTAAGAAGACCTGGAAGATTCGATCGTGAAATAGCAATAAACGTTCCTGATAAGAAAGGTCGTCTAGCAATTCTAAAGATTCATACAAGAAATATGCCTCTTGCAAAAGATGTTAACCTTGAAGAAATTGCAGAAGTAACTCATGGATTCGTCGGTGCCGACTTGGCTTCTTTGTGCAAGGAAGCTGCAATGAATGTATTAAGAAGATGTCTTCCAAGTCTTAAACTTGAAAGAGAAGAGCCGATTCCTAAAGAAACTTTGGAAAAACTGAAAGTTACGGCACAAGATTTCAAAGAAGCTCTTAAAGTTGTAAGGCCTAGTGCAATGCGTGAAGTTTTAGTAGAATCGCCTAACGTAAAATGGGAAGATGTCGGCGGCTTAAGTAAAGTTAAACAAGAACTAAAAGAAGCTGTTGAATGGCCTTTGAAGTATCCTGAAAGTTTCAAAAGAATTGGTATCAAGCCTCCAAAAGGTATACTGCTTTACGGACCTCCTGGAACAGGAAAGACATTGCTTGCTAAAGCAGTTGCAACAGAAAGCGAAGCAAACTTCATCCAGGTTAAGGGCCCTAGTCTATTATCGATGTGGGTCGGCGAAAGCGAAAGAGGAGTAAGAAAAGTTTTTGAAAGAGCAAGACAAGTGGCTCCATGCATCGTGTTTTTTGATGAAATAGATGCTCTAGCATCGAGAAGAGGCTTGGAAGCAGGAACCAAGGTTACAGAAAGAGTGCTAAATCAATTGCTTGCAGAAATGGATGGACTAGAAGAATTGAATGACATAGTTGTAATAGGAGCCACAAACAGGCCAGACATGCTAGATCCTGCTCTACTAAGACCAGGAAGATTTGATAGAATTATTGCAATCAATCCTCCGAATAGGCAAGAACGTGAAGAAATTTTCAAAATCCATACAAAAAACATGCCTCTAGCAAAAGACGTAAGCTTGAGCGCATTGGCAGAAAAGACAGAAGGTTATACTGGAGCCGATATTGCAGCAGTATGTAAAGAAGCCGGAATGCTTGCTTTAAGAGAAGACATAAATGCTAAGCAAGTAAAAAGAAAGCACTTCGAAGAAGCTCTCAAGAAAATAGGTCCAAGTGTTACGCCAGAAGACGTCAAAGCCTACAAAGAAATCGAAACAAATTACTTAAGATCTGCAAGAGCCGCTCTAACAAATCACACCTATGCAGGTTAGACACGCTCATGAGCATAAAAAAATTTTTTTCAAAGATTTTTTCTCTTGACAATTTCAGTTTTTCAAAAATAAAAATTAAGAAAAAAGTTATAGAAAGCATTATCGCTTTTGCAAGAGCAAGTCACCCAAAAGAATTTTCTGCTTTTTTACAAGGAAGCATAAAAAACAAAATTTTAATAATAGATGATTTAATTTACCAACCATATCGCGCTTCAGAAACTGCAACTTTTACTAGAATTGATCCTTATCTTTCTAAAGTCTTCGGATCTGTGCATAGCCATACCTTGCATTGTTTAGAACCTTCACAAACGGATTTGCTATTTTTCAACAAAAAAGGAGCAATTCATCTTATTGTTTGCTATCCTTACACAGTCAAGGATATTGCATGCTACGATTTTAAAGGAAGAAAAATAGAATTTGAAATTGCGTAAATTACTCTTTGGTCAGAATCTCGCAGCCATTGTTGGTTATTAAAATCGTGTGCTCGGCCTGACTTACAGGAGCTTTTGTCTTTTCAACAAGCTGCTTAAAATGATGTAAGACTCCTGCCTGCTCAAGATACTTCAACGAGAACAAAGCACGAACACCAAATTTTTTAACAATCCATCTTGCTGAAAAAGGTAATTCGCGATATTCTTCTTCGATGAATTCGAGAATTTTACGAGCCAAAACATCACGAACATTGTGTTTTGATTCAAGTCTATAGATTCCGCTTTCTTTTCCATCTTGAACCATTCCCGAGCCTGTAGTTGCAAAGGGTTCTATAGCTAGAATCATTCCTTCTACCAACTTTGTTTTGTTTTTGTTATCGTAGTTTGGAATCGTTAGACCTGCATGTAATTTGTATGGCTTTAGCTCATGCCCAGATAAATTTACTATTGGCGCAAATCCGAAGCTTGAAATCGTTTCTTGAATTTTTTTTCCGATTTCGCAAAGCGTTATGTCTGGTTTTATTATTTTAATCGCTTCCGATAAAGCTGCTTCGCTTGCTTTTATTAGCTCGCTATGCTTTCCTTCAGGAGTTAAATCGATAGAGCAAGCCGTATCGGAGATGATTCCATCTATATTAATGCCTACGTCTATTTTTAACAAACCTTGAGCAACGGCTTTGTCGTCATAACTAGGAGAGCTGTGAGCTGCAATAGCATCTATACTCAAATTTATAGGAAATGCAAATTTTACTTTCTTTTTTTCCACGAATGCTTCTACTTTTTCTGCTATTTCAAGCAAAGGCATTTCCGGCTTGACAATTTTCTTTGCATAAGCAAGAACTTCGCTTGCTATTTTTCCAGCTTCACGCCATTTCTCAATTTCCATCTTCTGAAAAAACAATAAAGGTTTATAAAATTATCAACAAAATCGTCATGGTTTCGTTTCTATTAGAAGCTTTGGGTGCTCCAACTTAGAAAAATCAAAGAAAAACTTGAAGAGATTCATAAAATTTACTTTCTGAATTTTTTATTTTCATTCTCTAAATCATTTAATCTCTTAAAAAAAAAGATCAAGTCCATAAAAACTTAACTCTCCATTATTTCTTCTTAACCAGCAATAAAATGGAAACTAACACAAAAGCAACATCCAAGATTAAAGTTTTTGTTTTCATCGTTCTTTTGGTTCTTAAAACTTATAAAAAATTAACTCTTATGAAAGATGTTTTTTGTCATGCTGATCAGCCAGTTCCAGTGCAAAATAAAATGGACAATCACTAAAACGATAAAAATTATTCCGCTATTATTATGAATGCTTAACCATCCCCTTTTTGTTATTCCTAAAAACATTTGATTTCCTCCATGCGGTATTCCAGAAGGAAAAAAGAAAAATATAACTAATGAAGTTATAGCCGTAATTACGAAAAAAATAGTCATTAAAAGATCAATCATATAATTTAACTTAATTTTTTCCATTTTAAAGAAAAATCAAGAAAAGCAAAACATATAAAATTGGAACTACGATGAACATTCCGAATTCGGTATAGCTATGAATTTTTTTAACAATAATTTCATTTTTTCTTTCCTGCATCTCAAGAATTACTACATTTATTAAAAAACTAAGAAGCATTACAAAATAAGTTAAAATCATGAACTTATCTATAAATGTAAGATAACCGACAGGAGGAATTTGATTTATAAGAGAAACATGAAACATAACACTAGCAACAAGAGCAGAACCAACCATACTCAACCTAGTAGTTATTTTATCAGGATCCAAAACAAAACTCGAAAGCATTACAAGTATAATGAAAGTGATAGGTAAGAAAGTCTTGAATATAGCATTAATTAATATTCTAGAAATTGGAATAGTAAAAACATATTGTGAATAAGTTTCATTATAAACTTCATAATGGTGCTCTTTAACTTCAGCTTTCCAGTCTTCAAGATTCCAACCAACAAATATTATAGAAGGATCTATACCGCTTTCTTCTAAATTAACTGCATAAACCATATCTTTTATAGTTTTTTTCTTATCTTCTATTATGATTTGTAATTTTTGTTTATCAAAAGGGAATTTTTTTAAATCAATAGGGCTCATAAGATTTGCTTGAATTCTATAGAACTTTTCATTTTCAGAATCTATTATTTTTTCAATGCTAGAAGCTCTGCCATTCATAAATTCAAAATCGATATTACAATGATTTTCACATTTAAAGCCAAGGTAAAAATCTGCCGTAAATGTTCCTGTAGCGAGATCGAATTTGCCGAGATTCAAAATATAAAGGCTTACATTTATTTTTTCAGGTTCCTGCGCATTAACGATTGAAGTCAGAGCTATCAAAGTTAAGGCAATTAAGCTAATAAAAAATATAACCAAAAAAAGTTTTTTTGCCATTTTTATTTTTTATCACAGATCTTTTTAAATTTTTTTACTTCAATTTCATTTATTTTTAGTTCTGTAACTAGCTCTGGGAATTTCTTGAACAAAAGTCAATTCCGCTTCTGCTGCCTTGGTTTTGTCTCATCGAAGAAATCGATCAAGTTTGTTCTTCTTTCTTTAGGTACAAAGTTCAATAGTTCGTTATTAAGAATTTTTGCTACACCAAGAATATCTTTTTTATATTTTACAAGTACAATTTTAGAATCTTCTTTTGCATTTAAAATTATTTTTTTACCTTGCATCCAGTCTTTGGCTTGCGCAGAATCAAGACTTATAACATTCTTTTTTGCTTTTCTTCCAAAAAGGATTGCAGCATCAAAGCTCAGCCTCAACTCCTCTTCTTTTAAAGAGCAAAGATATAGGCCAATGTTGTTAATTTCTACCAATCTATTGAGAGCTTCGAGCTCTTTTCCTGTTAAGTTTCCGGTAAAAATCCTTATTTTTTCCTTTCCGCTCTTGATAAGGCAAAACGAGTCAAACTTTATTCCATAGTTTTTTTCTATCAATTCTTCTATCTTTTTTTTCTGTTTTTTTGACAATATTTCAAAATTCATTTTATTTTTCTAAGTTTTGCAACGAAAAATCCTTCGGTATCGTTATCATGAGGCCATATTCTTTTGCATTTTTTAATTTCTTCTGAAAAATTTTTTCCTCGCCACTCGGTTATTGCATGTCTCGACTTCAAAGGCAAACTAAAGGATTCGAGCCGAACCGAAAAATTATCTAAAGCAAATTGAACTACCTCTTCGTTTTCTTCTGGTTCGAAAGTGCATGTCGAATAAACCAGAATTCCTCGAGGCTTCAAGCATGAAATCGCAGAAGCGATTAGTTTCTTTTGCAATCCTGCAAGTCTTTTTATCATATCGATGTTCCACATTTTAAGGATTGCCGGGTTGAAACGAATTGTTCCTTCTCCAGAGCAAGGCGCATCTACAAGAATTTTGTCAAAAAAAAACTTCGCGCTTTCAAATTTTTTACATAGCTTAGAGCCATGCTCTCTCGTGACAACAACATTGGTACATCCACATCTTTCGAGATTTGCGTTCAAGGCGCACAGTCTAGAAAAAGAAGGGTCGTTCGCTATGATTAGTCCAGAATTTTTCATCATAGCTGCTATCTGTGTTGTTTTGCTTCCAGGAGCTGCACACAAATCGAGTACTTTTTCCATAGGCTTTGGATCGAGAGCAAAAACAGCTTGCATGCTTGCAAGCTCCTGAACGTAATAATAACCTAGTTGATGCTCTAAAGAACGTCCTAATTCGCCGGGAGCAAGCTCGTTTTCTATTATCATTACTTCTTTGTACTTTTCAAAAGGTTGTAAAACTTGCCACTTTCTTTCAAGTCTTTCTTTCAGTTCTTCTATAGAAATTTTTAGAGTGTTGCATCTTATAACATTTCTCAATGGCTTTTCGCAAAATTTCCAAAATTCCTCGGCTTCTTCGCCGAGCAATGCATAAATTCTTTCTTTGAGTTCTGGCTTCGGTTGAAATTTCATAAAACTAAAAAGCAAACCACATTTAAATTTATTTCTTAGTTAAATTTATTAAGAAAATCCTATAAACAAATTTATGCAAGACTTTATAAAAAAATTTGAAAAAAAAGTTAAAGAAACGATTGAAAAATACAAGCTTGCAACCAAAGAAGATAAAATTTTAGTAGCTTGCTCTGGCGGTAAAGATAGCACAACAGCCTTGTATTTGTTAAAAAAATTTGGTTATAATGTCGAAGCCTTGCACATAAACCTATTGATGGGTCCTTGGAGTAAAGAAAACGAAAGAAACATTAGGAAGTTTTGTAAAGAGCATGGAATAAAGCTGTATATTTTTTCGATTCGCGATGAACTAGGATATAGTATCTGCTATATTAAATCGGTCGTTCAACAAAAAGCAAAACTAAAACAATGCACTATTTGTGGAATTATAAGGAGGTGGTTGATAAACAAAAAAGCTCGTGCTTTGAAAGCGTCAAAGGTAGCTACAGGCCATAATCTTGATGACGAAGCTCAAACAGTTATCATGAATTTGATCAAAGGAAATCCTTGGCTCGGAATCAATCAAGGACCTGTGACTGGCACAATAGAAGAGAAAAAATTCGTCACAAGAATCAAACCATTGTTTTTTTGCAAAGAAAAAGATATAAGAAAATATTCTGAACTGATGAAATTTCCTGTTCTCTATCGAAGATGTCCATGCGTTGTTAGTGCTTTAAGACATGAGGTAAGAAAAAAATTGGATGAACTTGAAAAAAAGAATAAAAACATTAAAGAGAACATTGTATCGAATTGGTTGGAAATTAAAAAATTGTTAATACAAAAACAAGAACAAAAACCTATTCTTTATTGCAAAAATTGCGGAGAGCCTTCAAGACGAGAAATTTGTAAAGCTTGTAGCATATTGAAAGAAATTTCATAAACCATTCGGGAATTACTTTTTATGCTTTAAAATTTTTTCTGGAAATGCGTAACTGCTAAAGCCACAATTTAAGCAAATATAAACGGTAGGAGCACCGAAGATAATGCCTGCAGAACCTCCTGCATTGCTTATCTTAACATTAACGCTTCCACATTTTGGACAAAATTTCACATGTATTTGCTTTTTCCGCTTTAGCTTTGGCATTCTTAAAACAAAGATTTGAAGTATAAATTTCTTATGGCTTTGCTTACAGAAGAAAAAAATTAAAAAATAAAATAAATTCGATACTTAATGCGAGAAATCGTATATTTCAGTAGAACTGCATGGACAACCGGCAACTTTAAAGACTTGATGAAAGCAGGGAGAATGGACATAGCCTGTCATGCAATAATAATGAGTTTCTTTATAAGCAATGCAAGAAGACAAGATGTTGTACTGCATTTATTTTTTTATGGTCCTCCAGATCCTCCGAAGCATTTGGAGATAAGAAGCAAAGCGCCGATCAGCAAAAAAGATGTCGCAAAGATCATTAAAATAATGTTGTACAAATACAAAGAAGGCAAGCGCATAGAAGCATTACAAGATTGTTTTATCGAGAAAAAAAGTTTAATAACTTTTCTCGAAGAAAAAGCAGCCGAAGGAAAAAAAATTTATTTGCTTGATGAAAAAGGCCAGGACATAAGAGAGACAAAAATAGAAAAAGATAGCATCTTTGTCCTAGGAGATCATAAAGGACTTCCAAAAAAAGAAAAGAAAAGAATTGCCAAGATTGGAAAAAAAATTTCTCTCGGCGATATTACTTATTTTACAAGTCAAGCGATTGCGATATTGCAAAACGAACTCGACAGAAGAGGTCTTTAATTTTTGAAAATGAAATGCTCGAATTGTTCAAAAAAAGCAATAATCGAAATCTTATGGAGAAAAAAAAGGTATTGCAAGGAACATTTCACAAGATATTTTTTTGGACAAGTGAAGAAAGTTTTAGAAAGTAAAAAGTATGGCGCTACAGAAATCGATAGAGATACTAAAATTTGTGTAGCCTTGTCTGGCGGCAAAGATTCTGCTGTTTGTTTTTATGTCTTGAAGAATCTTGGCTATAAAGTTACTCCTTTTCACATAAATTTAGGAATTCCTCTTTTTTCTGAAAAATCTTTAGAGAAAAGTTTGGAGCTCGGAAAGCTATTGAAAGAAAAAGTAAGAATAATCGACTTGAAAGAAGAGCTTGGTTTTTCTATAGAGGAATTGCTTATGAAAAATAAAAAGAAGCTTCCATGCAAAGTTTGCGGCACAGTAAAAAGATATATTTTCAACAAATTTGCCTTTGAAAATAATTTTGATTACATAGCTACAGGCCACAACTTGAGCGACATTGCTGCTCAAGGCCTCAACATCTTGATAAACAACCAATTCGATGGCTTCAAAAATCTCTTGCCTTTATTGCCAACAAAAAAAGAACAAAAACTTTGTGGAAGGATTAAGCCATTGTTTTTCTTGAGCGATGAAGAAATCTGGCTTTTTGCTCGAGCAAATGAAATTCCTTTTTTGGAAGAAAAATGTCCATATACTGCTAACACGCCTTCGCTTCATCAATTCAAAAAGTTTTTGAATGCAATCGAAAAAGAAAGACCCGGTACTGTAAGAAGATTCGGCTTCGCTTTTATCGAGTTGGGAAAAAGGTTTGAAGAAATATTTAAAAAAGAAAGAAAATTTAGACAATGTGTTGCTTGCGGTTATCCTTCGACAACCAAAAAATGTTATTTCTGCAGATTGATGCAAAAAATAAAATAATATGGTGAAGAATGTCGAACAAAAAAGAAAATAAAATTTCGGGAGTCCCATTTCAAGAAGGAGACTATGTGCTCATAGTCCACAATGAAAAAAGATTCTTAAGGAGACTTCATGAAAAAATGGTCCTGAATGTAAAAAAAGATGTCATAAAATTTGAGAACATAGTAGGAAAAAAAGAAGGCGAGAAAGTAGGAAATTTCTATCTTTTCAGGCCAACAATCGAAGACATAATTTTCCTTGGATTCAAAAGAAAAACTCAAATAATCTATCCCAAAGATTCTTTTTTCATAGCTTTCAAATTGAACATCAAAAAAGAAGACAAGGTTCTTGAAATAGGAACAGGCAGCGGAGCCTTGACGGCCGTGCTTTCAAGACTTGCCAAAAAAGTTTATACTTTTGAAATTTCAAAACAATTTTACAAACTTGCTCTCAAAAATTGGAAAAAGTTTGATCTATGTAAGAATGTTAAAGCAATCAACGCAGATTTTCAAAAAGTGAAGCTTAAAAAAGATTTTTTTGATGCTTGCTTTGTCGACGTCAAAGAGCCTTGGTTGTATCTGAAAAAAATTTGGCAAAGTTTGAAACCAGGCAAGGTTTGTGGATTTTTATTTCCTACGGTCAATCAAGTATGTAAATTGCTGAGCGAAATGGGGTCGCTTTTTACAGACATAGAAGTTTTTGAAATTTTAATTAGATACTACAAGCCGAATCCTGAAAGATTGAGGCCAAAAGACAGAATGATTGCTCATACGGGCTATTTAGTATTTTGCAAAAAGAAAATCGAATAAAAATGAAGAAAGCAACGTGCTATGTTTTGTTTTCTGGCGGTCTCGACTCTAGATTGGCTCTAAAGATGATGAAAGAGCAGCAAAACGATAAATTCGAAATTATTGCAATAACTTTCAAATTTCCCTTTGGCACTGGATGCTGTGCTGTGGATTGTGCTTTCAATTTTTGTCAAGTTCAAGGAGTAAAGCAAAAGATCATTGATTGCACAAAAGGAAAACTTTTCAAGAAATACCTTGAGATGGTTGCAAAACCAAAATTTGGCTATGGTTCTGGAATGAATCCTTGTATCGATTGCAGGATTTTTATTCTAAAAGAAACAAAAAAATTTCTTAGAGATAATGATTTTATTGTTACCGGTGAAGTGCTCAATGAAAGACCGATGTCACAGCATCGCAAGGCTTTGATGTTGATTGAAAAAGAAACAGAGCTTGAAGGAAAAATTTTAAGACCCTTGAGCGCTAAGCTGCTTCCGGAAACTCTGCCGGAAAAACAAAAACTTGTCGAAAGAAGAAAATTATTAAGCATAAGCGGAAGAAGCAGAAAAAAGCAAATAGCTCTAGCAAAACATTATGGCATCGATTATCCGAGTCCTGCGGGAGGTTGTTTGCTATGCGAAAAAGTATTCGCAGAAAGGCTTAAAGACCTTTTCAAAAGAAAAAAATTGAACGAGATTACGCCTCGAGATATAGAATTGTTGAAATTCGGAAGACATTTTTTCTTCCCAGATTTTAAAATAATCGTGGGAAGAAATCACGAAGAAAATTTGAAATTGAAGAAGTTGAGAGCAAAGAACGAAAAAATTTTTGAGTTGAAAAGCAAACCAGGTCCGAGTGTTTTGCTGCAAGGTAAAGGGAAAGAAGCCGAAAAAAAAGCAAAGGAGTTTGTTCTGAAATTTTCAAAACATGTTGATGAAGTAATTAGCATATAGAAAAATTTATAAGTTAAAAATCTAAAGAAAATAAAATGCCACAAGAGTTTAAACAAGTAAAAAAAGGTCTCAATACAGAAAAGGCTCTTCTTGAAGCATTGGCAGGAGAAAGTAAAGCAAGAGTAAAGTACAATTTATTTGCCGAAGTTGCTCGTAAAGAAGGATACGAACAAATTGCGGCGATTTTCGAAGAAACAGCAAACAACGAGCTCGAGCATGCAAAAATAATTCTCAAGCTCTTGGGCGAAAATCCTAAAAATACAGAAGAAGCTTTAAAAAAAGCTATCGAAGGAGAGCACTATGAATGGACAAAAATGTATCCGCAATTCCAAAAAATTGCACGAGAAGAGGGGGAAGAAGATGCTGCAACTTTTTTTAAAGAAGTAGCCGAAGTAGAAACTCAGCATGAAGCGCGTTTCAAAAAACTCCTAGAGAATTTGAAAAATGCCAGGGTTTTCAAAAAAGATAAAGTTGTAAAGTGGAAATGCAGAAATTGCGGTTACGTGCATCAAGGAAGAGAGGCTCCTAAAGAATGTCCTAATTGCAAATATCCAAGAAATTACTTTGAGCTTTATTGCGAAAACTACTAAAAGCACAATTTAAGAAAAAATGGAAGTCTATATTAAGTATGAAGGTAGAACAATTTCGATAACAGAAGTACACGGAAATAAAAGAAATAAAAAAATAATATCGAACAACTATGAAGACTTGAAGGAAGAATTAAACAAATATGAGGGAAGGAATTATAAAATATATTTCATCTTGCCTCGTGATGAATTAGAAAAATTGTGTGGAAAGCAAATTTCACTGGAAGAATTTCTTGATATTCTTTTTGCTAAAGATGACAAAGAAAAAATGTAAAGCGATTGAAAGCGCTCTCTTGATAATTTTAATTTTTTCATTAATTCTAAATGGATGCGCACGCGGAAATATTTTAGTGCTCAAAGATAAAATGCAAATTCCTCAAGAGAAATGCAAACTTCTTGACAAGTATGTATTCATTTATGAAACAGGATGCCCGCATTGTGTAAGAATTCTTCCAGAAATAGAAAAATTAGAAAGAGAAAAAGGATTAACGTTCAAGAGATATAATGTTGCCCTCGAGAAAGATCTGCGAGAGTTGCAAGCTTTAGGAATATTGCCACAGGGGGTCCCTTGCGTAATAGTTAATTGCAAAGTTTTTATTGGATCTGGATATAAAGCTGAAGACTTTGAAAAAGCAATTTCTTAGACTTATGCTTTCTATACTTTTTCTTTAACCAGCACTGAATTAAGCAAACATATAAAAACAGCAGTGATTTATTGCTTTAATGAAATCTATCGTTGTTTTTTTATCAATACATCACAAAAACACGGAAAAAATTGCAAAAGAAATTGCAAAAGTTTTAAATGCCAAGCTTGCGGATCCCGAAAAGATAAAAGCAAGAACAATATTAGAATATGATCTGATTGGTTTTGGTTCTGGAATTTATTTCTGGAAACACCACAAAAAGCTGTTGAATTTCGTCGATGAGATTCCTTTTGTGAAAAATAAGAAAGCTTTTATTTTTTCGACGAGCGGTATTTCGATTGCATCATGGTTTCATGCTCCCTTAAGAAAAAAATTGATAAGCAAAGGATTTAAAATCATAGGCGAGTTTAATTGCCCAGGTTTTGACACTTTCTGCTTGCTTAAGCTTTTTGGAGGCATCAACAAGGGACGCCCAAACGAAAAAGATCTGAAAAAAGCAAGAGAGTTCGCTAATAAAATTAAATTTTTAAATGAAAGATTCTTCAAAAAAAGATGATATCTATTCCCTCTTTAATAGCTCTCGCAGCAGCCGACGCTGTAAATCCTTGTGAGCTCGCTGTTTTGTTATTGGCTTTAATCGCTATTCTAACAAAATATCCTAGAGAAAGGAAAAAAGTATTGTATGTAGGTTTTGCTTTTGCAGCAGCTATCTTTATGATGTACATGATTTACGGCTTGATTCTCATAAATGTTTTTAGCATTATCGCTAAAATAAAGTCTGTTTCTGCAATTCTTTATAAAGTATTCGGCATTGTCGGTATTGTTTTGGGTGCACTAAACATAAAAGATTTTTTTGCTTATGGAGCCGTCTTTGTAACCGAAGTACCGCGTGGCTGGCGTCCTTCGATGAAAAGTTTGATTGCAAAAATAACCTCGCCAATCGGAGCTTTCTTTATTGGTATTGTCGTTGCTTTATTTTTAACACCATGTACAATGGGTCCTTACATTATTGCTTCTGGCTTATTACAGCCATTAGGTTTTTTCAAAGCATTGCCTCTTCTTTTGCTTTACAATATAATTTTTATTTCGCCGATGGTTGCAATTACCTTGGCCGTTTATTTCGGCTTTACAACTGTAGAGAAAGTAAGCGGATGGCGTGAAAAAAACATTAGATTGTTGCATCTCATAGCAGGAATAATTCTCGTTGTAATTGGTTTTTTGCTTCTATTTGCACTAATCTAAATACATAACTTGTTTGCCAACTTCCCACTTATCTGGATCGCAATCTGATGAGTTTAGCTTTAGATAACTTCCTCCACCACCGCCAAAGAAGCCCTTGTAAGAACCAAATATTTCTGGCTTGAACGGACTTATCATTACTCTCGTAGGTATTTTTTCATTATTATAAATTATTGCAATCTTCTTTTCAATGTTACGTTGCTCTTCCTCGCAAAGCAAGAAATAGATTGTATATGAAAGCTCCATGATTTGGTGAAACATGGCCATTAATTAATAATTTTGCTCCTATGTCATTAAGAAATTCTGCAGCATCTCCAGACTTTTTCCATAGAGTTTCGTGAATTGCTTTCTCTCTGTTAAAGTAATGCTTTCTGCTTGGATAACCTCCATGAGTAAGAACGATGCTGTTTTCTACTATTACAGCAATTGGCAATGATTTTAAATATAGATATTGCCTTTCTGTTAGTCTTTTTGAAGGAAACCTGATCTCATGCCACAAATTCGTAAGCGCTTTTCCAAGTCCGAATTTCTTGAGCCATTTATAAAATAATCTAAAGATTCCAGCATCATGACCATCCACTGCTTTACGTGCTTCATAACTTTTTATTGCTTCATGTTCGTGATTCCCTTTTACACAAATGTAATATTCTTCTTTTCCTAATTTTTTCAAAGTTTCTTTTATTTCTATTTCTCTGTCCAAAAATTTAGGTTCCATGTTCCACTCTTTAATTCTTTCGGGATGCACAAAATCGCCTAGATCTATAACATAAGCTTCGCCATTTTTCATTTTATCAATCAAGCCCTCTTTTTTCTTTACTTTCATATAATTTTCATAACCATCGTGTGCGTCAGATACAACATAAAAAGGTTTTCCCTTAAGACTTACATGAACTACATTTTCGGCACCGAGAATTTCTTCAAGAGTCTTGCGGCAACTTTTGTGTTCTGAGGTCATGTTTCAAAATAGCTTCTCTAACTAAATTTAATAAATTACACAATAAACCAGGATTTTTAAATCTTTTTTATTTGTCACCACTTGATAGATACATCTAAAAACAGTTGAAGATGAAGATAGTTTTAAAACTTTGATTTTGTTAAGCATTGTATGAAAAAAATGAGGAAGCTGTTTATTTGGAATAGACTCGGCAATCAGTGTGCTATAGGAAGAGACGGAAAGTGTTGCAAGAACTGTCTAATGGGTCCTTGCATTGTATGGAGCTCAAAAAACAAAGGAGCTTGCGGCGCTTCTCAAGATCTGATTGTTGCACGCAACTTGCTTAGATTTGTTGCAGGAGGAACTGCCGCTCACTGCGGACATGCTTATCATTTGTTGAACTATTTAAAACAAAAATATCCTAAAGACTATATAAAGAGAAAAGCTCCAAGAGAATTGTATGAACTGTGGAAAAAATATAATTTCTTGCCTCAAGCAAATTTAGAACATTTCAAAGAGATATCCGAAGCTTTGCACACGACAACCATGGGTTGCAATGCGGATTATGAAGATATATTACAATGGTGCATAAAGTTGGGAATTCTCGACGGCTACTATGGACTATATCTCGCAACAGAGCTCGAAGATAAAGAGTTTGGAAAACCAAAAATAAGAATAGGCGAATTGAATCTTGGCGTGATTAAACCAGAAAAAATTAACATAGCTGTTCACGGACATGAACCTATGCTTGCAGAAGCCATTGCCAAAGAAGTTAAGAAAAAAGAAAACGAAGATATCAACCTAGTAGGTGTTTGTTGTACTGGAGCTAGCATTCTTGCACGTCATGGGATCCCTATGGCTGCAAATTTTTTGCTGCAAGAAAACGTTATAGCAACCGGCTGCATAGATGTCTTGGTAGTAGATGTTCAGTGCATTATGCCTTCACTACAAGATCTTGCTGAATGCTATCATACTAAAATTGTAACTACAAACGAACTTTGCAAGATTCCTAATGCTATTCATTTACCTATTAAGAGTAAAAAAGATGCCGAGGAGGCTGCAAAACAGATCATCAAGATTGCAAGAATCCTTTCGAAATACAGAGAACACAAAGAATTTTTAATAAAACCTGAAAAAAAGCTTGCCGTTGTTGGTTTTCATGAAAAAAATTTGCCTTTCACTTCAAGAGAGATAGCAAAAAGAATAAAAAACGGAAAATTGAAAGGCGTAATAGCTGTAATCGGTTGTGAAAATCCCAGGGTCAAAGAAAACTGGCCTAAATTTTATAAAGAACTGAGCAAGGACTATCTGTTCTTAACTACTGGTTGTATCGCTTTTAAGCTAGCACAGCACGGCCTGCTAAACGGCAAGAACTTCTTTCATCTAGGTTCTTGCATCAATAATGCGCGAATTGCAGAAATTTTCAAGCAAGTTGCAAAAGCAGCACGCAAAAAAATTCATGAAATGCCTTTCTTAGTTTCTTGTCCAATGCCTATAACAGAAAAAGCTGTTGCAATCGGAATGTTTTTCGCTTCTCTCGGTGTGGATGTTCATTTCGGTTATCCTTTTCTAATATCTAGCGACTTGCATGTTGCTAAATATTTAGAGCATCTACTAAAAAAAGATTTCAAAAGTAAAGTTTTTCTTGAAACAAATCCGAACAAGTTGAAAAAAAGACTAGAACAAGAAGGACTCGCAACAGTCTACAAATAATTGCTGCAAGAAATGAAAAAAGTAAAAATTTTTTTGAAAAAAAGAAAAATATGTACTGCAATTTTATGCAGCACTTTTTTTGAAAGAATGTTTGGCTTGATACTAAGAAAAAAACAATCTGCTTTAATAGTTTTACCAAAAGTTTCAAGAAGTTTAGCAGCAATTCACACTTTTTTCATGCTTTTCTCTATTGATGCTTTTTGGCTTGATAAAAATAAAACAATTGTAGATGTTGCAAAAAACATAAGGCCATTCTGCTTGAGTGTAGTGCCAAAAGAGGATGCAAAATTTATTCTCGAAATCCCTGCCGGAATTATTGACCTAAAAATAGGAGATCGGTTGAAGTTCATTGTTGACTAAAAGAGTTAAATTTATAACTTTTATTTTTTTAAGAAAAAAATGAAAATTTATGATGTAATAATTCTTGGAGCCGGACCTGCAGGACTAACTGCTGCATTGTATTGCGCAAGATATAAACTCGAAACGCTCGTTCTAGCAAAAGAAGTCGGAGGCAAAGTTAATTATATTCATGTTATAGAAAACTACCCGGGGTTTCAAAAGATAAGCGGCTTGGAGTTTATAAAAAAATTGAAATCGCAGGTTGAAAAACTCAAAGTTGAAATTAGACAAGAAGAAGTCATTGAAATTGAGAAAGAAAAAAATTTTATAATTAAAACTCATGAAGGAACTTACTTTTCTCGTGCAATTATAATTGCTTTGGGTACAGAAAACAAAAAGCTAGGTTTGGAAAATGAGGAAAAATTAATTGGTAAAGGAATAAGCTATTGTGCTACTTGCGATGCTCCTTTATTCAAAAATAAAATAGTTGCTGTAATCGGAAGCGGAAATTCTGCTGTCATGACTGCTTTATTGCTTGCAGAATATGCTAAAAAAGTTTACTTGATAACAAAATACGAGGAAATGAAAGCAGAAAGTATTAAAGTAGAAGAAATAAAAAGAAACGCAAAAATAGAGATAATTAAAGGAAATGTGAAAAAAATTATAGGAGAAAAATTTGTCGAAGCCATTGTGCTTGATGATGGTTCTGTGTTAGAGTGCCAAGGAATTTTTGTCGAAATCGGTAAAGTTCCTGTGACTTCTCTTGCCAGAAAGCTAAAAGTAGAACTCGATGAAAAAGGTTATATAGTTGTGAATGAAAAAAGAGAAACCAATGTACCGGGAGTTTTTGCCTGCGGCGATTGTGTCGCAAAACCCCTAAGGCAGATTGTTACTGCAGCAAGCGATGGCGCTATAGCAGCAAACTCTGCTTATGAATTTTTGAAAAAATAAAGAATTTCTTATAAAAAATATGAAGCTACTGCGCTGTTTGTGTTATTGCACACAACGGGGTAATTAGAATTTTTCTTATGTAATTATAAAATTCTTTTTAGTTTTGCTAACCTTGAAAATGTAGATAAAATGCTTGGCAAGTTTGCCACCAGGAGTATTAATTTTTATCCAGGTCGCCGTAAGTTTTGGTCGTGAGAAAAAGTTTTAAAAAATCTCTTTCTATATATAATACATGCCCCGATGGTGCAACGGTTAACACAGAACCCTGTCACGGTTCAGATCCGAGTTCGAATCTCGGTCGGGGCGTTCTTTCAGTTTCTTTATAGCCCAACAATTTTATGATTCTACAGTATAATAAAACTTATAAATCGGCGTAACATGAAAAAGGCATGACAGAAGAAAAATGTCCTAAATGCAACAATACAGGAATTGTAAAAGAGAAAGACGGCAGTGTGCACGTTTGCTTCGATTGTTTGAACAAGGGAAAATTAGATCAACATTCGAAAGACATTAAAGAAGCAAAAGTTAAAATTTAATTAAATTACAACTAATTCTTAAGCAAGCAAGTTTGTCTAAAAGTTTAAATAGATCAAACAGAAAGAAGGATAATGAAACTTAAGCATATTTATGCTATAATTCCGGTAGGATTTCTAAGCAAAACTTCACAAAGATTTCATATAGGTAATTTGGCAGCAGCTATTTTAAGAGCTTTAACGCCAAAAGAAATTAAAATTACCATAACAGATGAAAATCTCGGAGGCAAAATTAATTTTGATAGCGATGCTGATTTAATACTGCTGCTGAGTGTGATTACAGCAGCAGCTCCTAAGGCATATAGAATTGCTTATGAGTTCAAAAAAAGGGGCAAAACAGTAGGCATCGGAGGACCACATCCTAGTGTTGCGCCAGAAGAAGCTCTCGAGTTTTGCGATTTTGTCGGCATCGGCGAACTAGAAGGTTATTGGCACAGAATCTTAAAAGATTTTGAAAACAATAAGCTAAAAAGGATTTACAAAAATAAAAAACCAGTATCTCTTAACAATTTATCTATAGACAGAAGTATAATAAAAGACATGAAGAAAAGAGGCCATAAAATAAATTATCTTACTACAGTAGTAACCTACACAACGAGAGGCTGTCCTTATAACTGTGCTTTTTGTACTGTAACCAATATTTATGGAGCAGAATATAGATTCAGGCCCGTAACAGAAGTTGTGGAAGACCTCTTCAAAGCTGCAGGAAAAAAATTGGGCTTTGCTTTATTTGTAGATGACAATATTTGGGCCAATCCAAATTATGCCAAAGAACTTTTTAGAGAAATTATAAAAAGAAAACTTAAGATCAAGTGGATTAGTCAAGCAAGTTTAATGCAAGCTTATGACTTGGAGCTTTTAAAACTTGCCAAAAAAGCAGGATGTTGCGGACTTTACATAGGATACGAAAACGTCAATCCTGAAAGCTTGAAAGAAGCACATAAACAGGTAAACAAACCAGAACAATTTATAAAATTAACAAAAAATATACATCGTGCAAAAATTCCTATTTTTGGAAGTTTTGTATTTGGCTTTGACTCTGACACAAAAGAAAGTATAAAGAAAACTGTAGATTTTGCAATAAAAGCAAACTTGGATTATGCTCAATTCTGCATTTTAACGCCATTCAAAAAAACAGCAATATACGAGAAATTAAAAAAAGAAAAAAGAATTATAGTTGATGGCGAACGAGGAGGAAAGTTTCATGACAATTGGTCTTATTATACTTTTGGTAATGTTGTTTTCAAGCCTAAAAACATGAGTCCAAAAGAGTTGAAAGAAATACAAGTTTGGGCTTTTAAAAAATTTTTTAGTTTAAAATCTGTAATAAAAAGATGCGTGCATAGCTTTTTTCGCTATCCTCTCCTTTTTCCTTTTATTGCTTTTTTCAATTTTCCGACGCAAAGTATTTCTAAAGAACAAGCTACGCTCTACCCTGAAAAATTGTTGAAAAAAAAGATAAAGGAATGGGAAATTGAGAACAACATTAACACAATAGAAAAACATTAAACTTTTTAAACTAAAAATTTTTCTACTCTACAGGGTCCGTAGCTCAGCTTGGCAAGAGCACTGGTGTTCCTTGCATCGGAACGGTGAACCTTTTAAGCCAGGTGTCGGGGGTTCAAAATCTAACCTTGCAAAAAGGTTGGAATGAAAATCCCCTCGGACCCATAAAAAATTACTTAGAACAAGGCGTTAGACCTTTCGCAAGAAATATTTTTTTCCATATGGGCTCTGTGAGCTTTTCGAGTTTTTTATCAAAATTGTCAAGAAATTTTTCAAATTCTTTTGACTTGATTGCTATTGCAGCATCTTTATCTTCTGGTTTTGCCTTTCTTGTTAGAATATTCTTTTTGAAATTTTTATAATGATCACGAATCGAACATGGCATCAACCAGTTCTTTGGATTTGTTTGATGTGCAAAACCATATTCGTCTTGCCATTTTCTTCCTCTCTTAAACAGAGGAGAGAATAAAGCATCTTTAAGAGTTTTGCCTTTTTTGTATAGATCAAGAATATTGTCCTCGTAGTAGGGTATAAAAACACATGGCATTATGTTGCCGTTCCAATCGATATAAAAGTAAGCTCTTCCATAAGCGATACAACCATCTGATAAAACCCCGGAGTTCCAAAAATCTGCAATACAGTATTTTTTCTTTTTAAGCAAGTAAACCCATTTTCTGAACAGAGCAACTCTTTGCTCTGGAGTTAGCATCAATTCTTTTACTGCTCTTGCTCTTCCGATAGGCATTAATTGGAAAAGCCACACATATGTTGCACCAAGTTTTTTGAAAATAAAATCATAAAACTTATCATCCAGAAGCGTGTTGATGTTTTCTCTTGTAGCCGTTAAAGAAACGCCAAAAGGGACACCTACGGCTTTCAAATTGTTTGCGGCCTCGAGAATTTTTTTAAAAACTCCCTTTCCTCTTCTTTCGTCTGTCTCTTTTTCGAAGCCTTCCATCGAGATTGCAGGCGTAACATTGCCCAATTCGGCAAGCTTTGAAGCAACTTCTTTGCTTATAAGAGTTCCGTTTGTATAGACCAAGAAAAATATGTCATCAAACTTTTTCCATATATCGAACAAAGTTTTCCCTTCTGAATTATAAATGAAAGGCTCGCCACCGCTGATTACTATAAATCTATCGCCAAAAATATCGTGAGCTTCTTGAATAACTCTTTCTACTATATGAAAAGGCAAGGTAGGAGCTTCTGCTTTAGAACTTGCATAACATCCCAAGCATTTTAAATTGCATTTTTGTGTCGGTGAAATCACGATAAAACAAGGAGGAGCAAAACCATATTTTTGTTTGAACTCTTCTGGAGCTTTGTTTTCATATCTGCCTTCTGTCCATTGCGCTCTAACAAGAGTATTTATTATTTTTTGTCCGACTTCTTTTGAAATGTAGCCTTTCTTGAAGTTTCTCAATGCGCAATGCAACATTGCTCTCAAAAAATAGAATTTCATCAACTGAACTTCTTTTAGCCTATTCGGAGTTTTTTCGACAAGAGTTTTGTAGATCATTCTCTCTAGATAGCCAACAATGAGCCATCTCATTATTGGCAGAGCAACAGTAGCTCTTAATAGCTTAGTAATAATATGAACTTTTTCAGGCTGATTTGTAGCTTTTTCTCGAATATTTTCATCAAGCGATTGATACTGTCCCAAATTTTCCATTTTTAAATTATAGTGAAATTTACTTTAAAAAGCTTACTTTGCTTTTGCTGCTTATCTTAAAACTTGAAAATAAATTTATCAACTTTTTTTCTAGCTTTTTCTCTCTCTTTTTGATGGTGCTTTAAAAAAGCGTTTATTTTATCGATGAGATAAGCCTTGAGCTCGCTCGTCAAGAGCTTTCCAGTTTTATAGTCCTCGCGAATTTTTTCTATTTTTTTATCATCCGGTTCAAAAAAATAGTAGAGCCATTGAAAAGAAACATCGATATCTGGATTTCCTCCAAATTTTCTGTGCTTTTCGATACTTTCTTTTCCTCCCGAAAATGCGTGTTTCATAATTTTTTCTCGAACTTTTTCTGGCGTATCCGTAGTCCAGATCGTCGAATTCGGATCGCTTGTCGACATCTTGCTTCCATAGGTTTTTAGTCCTGAAAGAAACTTTGCATGAATAATTGCCGGCTTCAAATAGCCAAGCTTTGGCAGCACATCTCTCGCTATTCTGAAATGAGGATCTTGATCTATGCCCAAAGGAATCAAGCATGGTAAATTCTTTCCTTCAAGCACGGATGGCAAAAAACAAGGAACGGCTTGCATTGCCGTATAAAACAAAGAACCAACATTTGTTTCGTTTGTAAAACCAAAAACAGCTTTGACTGTAGAAAAAGTTATTTTTTTTGCCACTTTGCAAGCCTCTTTATATAGCAAGTTGGCATGCTTTGTATCGATAATAAAATGCGTTTTTCTATAATCAAAACCCAAAGCAATAATATCGAGCATATTCTCTCGAGTCCATTTTTGAACCTCTTCGAAACTTAAATCTTTACGAAAAAGAAATTTCTCCTCATCTGGAAACTGAAACCACAATTCACAAGAAAATTTTTCTTGTAGCCACTTACAAAAAACCCAAGGTAAAAGGTGTCCAAAATGAATCGGTCCAGAAGGAGCCCTTCCTGTGTAGAGAAAAAATTTGTTACCTTTTTCGTATTCGTCGAGAAGCCATGCCAAGTCGCGATGAGCAAAAAAAACTTTTCTTTTTAGCATGAAATGCAAATCGCCAGTATGTTTTTTAATTCTCTCGAGAAGTTCTGGCGTTAAAATTTCAAGACCAAATGCTTGCACTATTTTTTGATAATCCTTTTCAGTTACTGTTCCTTTAACTTCGTAAGGCGTAACTTTCATTCAAGCACTAGGAACAAAGATTTTATAAAGTTTTCTTGCTCGTAAAATTAAAATGAAGCACAACGTCAAGATAACGATTATCATAATAGCAATGTTTACAATAAGCATGCTCATTGGTCTTTTAGTCATAAATTCTTATGACAAATATTTTGGCAAGACCGCACAAAAAATAGAAAAAGAAGCCAAGGAGAGAAATATAACAATAGAAAAACCTGAAATCAGCATTGTCCAAGAAACAGTCCCGCCGCCAATGGAACTAAAAAGAACAATCGATATAGTCAGTGTTCTTGTAAGTATAGCAATCGCCCTCGCAATCGCCGTGGGCTTGTTTTTCTTGCTTTCTAAGATAAAAATTCACTTAGTAATAAAAGGATGGTTCGCGATTGTTGTTTTTATTTGTCTCGTAGTTTCGATAACCTTGATTTTTTATCATTTCATAGGTTTTTATGCATTGCTCGATTTCTTTGGTAAAAAAATTTCAGTGGCAGAACTTCTCGCTTTGCCAATTGCCTTTGTTTTAACTTTTCTAAAAGTTAAGAAAAAAAGCATAATAGCACACAACATCTCTGAACTGCTCATTTATCCTGGATTGGCTGTAATCTTTGTTCCATTGCTTAACGTCATAGCCGCCTCTATCTTGCTCGTTTTAATTTCAATATACGATATGATAGCTGTTTGGAAAACAAAGCACATGCAAGCAATGGCAAAATTTCAGATAGAAAGATTGAAAATTTTTACCGGATTTTTTTTGCCTTATGCAAGTAAAAAAGATAAGATTAAAATTGAAAGAATAAAAACAAAACTTAAGAAGATAAAATCAAAAAAGAAAAGAGAAGATTTTTTGAAAAGACAAAAGATAAAAATAAATTTGGCTGTTTTGGGAGGGGGTGACGTTGCATTCCCTTTAATTTTTGCTGGAACTGTTTTATTGAAATATGGCTTGGCATCTGCTTTAACTGTAATCGCTACTACAGTTCTCGCTCTTGCTTTATTGCTCATTTTTGCAAAAAAAGGTAAATTCTATCCGGCAATGCCTTTCTTGAGTGTAGGATGCTTCTTCGGTTTGCTCTTGATAGTGTTATGAGATCAATAAATGATGCCTACTACTACGCCAACGATTTGTTCAAAACGAACTTTTCCGTCGCTAAATACGGCATTATCGCCTTTTGTCTCACAATACCATCCTTTTTCGTCTTTACCTATTTTAACAACTCTATGCGAAACAATCTCGTTTCCTTTTTTAAAAGAAATAATGTCTCCGACATGGATCTCTTTTGGACTTGATGGCTTTACTTCTATACCGTTTGCTTCTTTGTCCATAGTCGGATCCATACTGTTTGTATCGGCATAACTCACGATTGTTGCATTACCAATATAGATTATAATTTTGTCTTGAAAGACTTGGATGTTGCTTTCATTAATTTTATCCGATGGGCTTGGTTTTTCTAAAAGAAATGAGGAACTTGAGAGAGCTCTTTCGCTATGGACGAAAGTAGA
>JAWANM010000003.1:0-13580 GCA_038895375.1 Candidatus Pacearchaeota archaeon
ACACGCTTTTGATGATCGAGAAACACCAAAGGCAAAAAAGTTGCGATTTTTTCTTCACGATTACAGCTTGATAGGAGCTGAGAAAAAAGAATTTTTTCTTTTTTTTCTTTATGAAAAATATTCTTCAGCTTCGACCAGAGCTCACGGATTTTTTGCGGAATGTTTAGCAATGGTCTCGGAATCATATTTTCGGCTTCGCGTTTTGCCCTAACAAAAAGCAATTTCTTTTTTATTCTTCTTTGTTCTGTGTTGATTGCGCGCTCCAAAGCTTGCATGAGCTCTTGCAGTGTAACTTTTCTTGCTCTTGGTAAAGGAGTTCTAGGTATGAGCAGATCTGCTTCTAGTTCTATAGACTCTGGAATTGTTATTTGCAACGGCTTTGCTATTTCCACCTTTTTTTCTTTTTCTAGGAGCTCGTCAATACTTTTAATGCTTTCATACAAAATTTCGGATTTCATTCTTAGCAAAATAGCAGCCGCTAAAAGAACTTTCGAAGATATAAAGAAGAAATGCTCTTGCTGCAGTTGAGCCAAACGTTCGAGAAATTTGTTTGCAAGCACCACAATGTCGATATCCCAAGGATCGAGCTGTTCTGTGTTGACCAAATCATAAATTATTGCTTGCCAGCTTAGCTCTCTTGAGACAAGCAAATTGAAAAGTTGATCTTGATTTACTTTTTCTTGATTTTTTTCTAAGCTCGTTTTTTCCATCTTCACAAGAATAATTGAAACTTAATAAATTTAATCAATGTTAAAACTTAAAAATTCAAGGGGAACTAAAAATTATCGGATTTAGTTACTACTTTTAAATTTATACAAAACCGAAAAATTTATAAACTCTAAAGTAGTCACTTTTATATCACCTCTTTTTCCCCAGGAGAGGCTTGAGAGCAAATCTTTTTGAGCTGCTCAAGAGCCTCTCCCAGGGTTTTCATGTTTTCTGTTGAGCTTATTCGGCTGTCGCTTCATTTAGTATATTCTGTATAATGACACTTGCCGCAAAACAATCTATCTTTATGCTTGGCTAAAAAAATACCGGGACCACACCTAGGACACGATTTGGCTTCTCTTATAACTTTATTTCCCTCGATTCTGTATTTCTTCCATCTTTCGCTACTTCTTCTTTTTTTCCTTTTTTTCTTACCCTTCCTTACCTTTGTTTCTTTTTTTTCTTTTGGCATCTTTTAAATTTAAGCCCTCAAGTCTTATTTCCTGTTTCTGTTTCGACTTGCTTTTTCTTTTCTTTTTTCTTTTCGAATTTTTGAAGTGCTTCTAAAGAGTTATAAACATAAGCGATAACTTTTGATTCGTGCTTTCCAAATTGCTGATATACATGCTTAACAACCACAAGCTCTTTTTCCTTGTTGAGCATTTTAGCAAGTTCTTCTTGCACGAGATCTTTTTTTGGCGTTGCTTCTGATTCGACTTTTGCGATAATTTCTTCTCTTTCAACAAGTGGCTTGCGTTCTTGTTTTTCTATCTTTATTATCATTTTTTATTTCTTAATTCAGATTTTTATTGCATAACTTCCTTGCTGCTTTATTTTTAATTTTTTTGCTATTTCGCTTTTTTCTGGATCGAAAACAATGATCTTACCTTTCCAGCTATCGCTAAAATTACTTTCTTGGCATATAGGACATTTCTCTTGTTGAAAAATTATTTTACATTTCTTGCATGCTTTTTCTTCTTTCATTTTTTCTTTTCTGTTTTTTTCTCTTTAACTTTTTCTGCTTTTGCTTCTGCTTTGGCCAACTTTTCAGCTTGTAATTTTGCTTTTCGCTTATCTTCGGCGATCCATTCCAACTTTCCAAGACCAGGCTGTCTCATTGTTAGGCCTATTTTTGGAGGAATGACTTTATAGCTTATAGCAATTATTCTTGCAAGACACAAATCATTTTTCTTCAAGCTTCTTTTAGTGTCTCTTCCTAGCAAGCTATTTGATTTTGAAAAGCTTACAAAATCGTCCATCGTTTGGCTTATGTGTATTACAGCTTCCGTCATGCCGAGATCGATAAAAGCTCCGAAATTTGTTATTTGTGAAACCTGACCAAAAACAAGCTCCTGAAGCAAGGGCTTGAAAACAAGCAACAGAAAAGTAGAATCATAGTAAGCTGCAGGATCTTCTGGAATAAGAATTCCTTCTCCGACTCTTAAAACATCTATGACGCCTATCACAAAACCGAGATCCTCGTCAACGTAATCTTGATATTTCTTTTCAAGTTGTTTCTTTACAGCTTCTTTAGTTGGCAAAGCAAAAAGTTCTGGTTCTACACGCACATAATCGTCAATTTCAAGTATGTAAAACATTTTAAGACAAAATTAAAAAGATAAATTTTTTTGCTTTTTAAATCTTTTTGAATGTTATTTTTTATTCCACTACAAAATATTTTTTTTGCCTCAAAATCAAGATTTTAATACCTTCTTTTTTTAAAGCTTTTCTCAAAGCAACATCCATCGTGGCTACCATCGCTTTTCTTTTCTTTGCAAATTCAAGAATAGCATCATCTATAGCTTTGTCATTGTTAATATCAACATATTTAGCCTTTTTTAGCTCGACCCATTTCTTTATGATTTGCCTAGCAAGCAATGCAGCCTCGCGATCTTTAAGCTTTTTTTCTTTGTTGTTTGCTATTTTTTCAAGCTCAAACTCGATAGCCCTAGGCACAAGAAGTTCATATCCCAAAGTCATGAGCTCGTCGAACAATTTATATTTTGCAAGATAAATCAAAAAATTCGTATCTGTAACTACTTTTTCCATTTTTGCTGATAACATTTCAACATTTCATATTTTTAAGAATTTTGTTAGAAAAATTTAAAAATAGGAGTTATTTTACAGTAGCAACAAAAGGAAAATGGGAATGTGGATGTTTATGAAAGAACCTACGCTTAAAGACCTAGAACCTTACAAGCCAACAGGAGAGTGCACTCCAAAAGAGGTAAGCCTTATTGTGCCACATGCAAACGAGCAAGCTGCTTTCTCGTTTATGGAATTTCTTGAAGAAAAATTAAAAGAACTAGACATAAAAGTTATAAAAATTAAAAACGAGTCAACAATGGAAAAAGGATGGAAAGTAAGAAAAAGTCTTGGCAGAAGTACTTATGAAGAAAATAAAGTTATTAGTGCAGTTTTGTCTTTGGACGATTATGTAAGTAGAGTGCGCAACATAGAAAATGCTCTTGCCGAGAAAAGCGAAGCAATGGCTCTTGAAATTCATGCACATAACTTTACCTCTGAGGATCCTGTTGATGCTAGTACAGCAGCAAATTTCTTTCTTCTTGAAGGAACGAATGTTTTGGTTATGAAAAATTATCTCGCATGGTTAAAAGAGGCATTTGAAGAAGACCAGAAGATTGTAAAACAATATAAAAGTTATGCAAAGGAAATCGGAGAAATAATAAACTTTGATCCGATAAATTATGCTAAATATGTTAAAAACTTTTTGAAAAAAAGCAAAGCTTATAAACATCGCATAAAACTTATCGAAATTCCTTCGATGGAGCTTCCATTGTTGCCCTCGCATGAGATGTTTCCTTACTACTATACTAAAGACGGTACTATCAAGCAAGTGAGCGCTTTTGAGCAGAGTTATTGCACCTGTATTTTTAATTTACATCCTAATTGGTTTAGCGGCACGAACGATGATAAAGCAACAGAAGCTGTAGAAAAAATTATAAAAGAAGTGCTAACTTATTGATTCTTTTTTTCTTTTGGATTTTCGAGATTGAAGTAATCATAAAATTTTTGTGTCAAGCTAAGTTCTTGCGTTCTTCCTACTTTCTTGCCATGCACCAAGCCACTTAGAATAAGATGCTTGATATGCTCGTAAGCCTTGTTGCCCCTAATTTTCACAACAACGCTTTGCTTTATAGGCTGCTTGTAAGCGATAATCGCTAAAGTTTCCTGCTCTGCTTTCGTAAACTCTGCATCGCCAGAAACAATTTTGTTTATCAACTTATGAAATTCCGGCTTAACATCCATCTTATAGTACTCTTGTTCTTTATTGTTTTCAAAAAATGTTTGCTTAACAATATGGATTGCAGAATTGTTTTTATTGAATTTTTCTTCAAGTTTTTTAAGCAATTCCTTTAGCAGTATCGGATTAATACCTGTCGTACGAGTGAGTTCTTCGATACTCATGAATCTTGCAGCAAGAAACAAAGCCGCTTCTACTTTCTTCATTAGTTCTTGTTCTTCATTATTTTCTTGATCTGCCATAATTTTTTCATCCCGAGAAAACTTATAAAATTTTTGATCAAGAGCTTGACTATTTTTTTTCGAGCTTTTCAATACTGAAACGCAAAATTGCACCAACGCCGCCAAGGTTTTTGAATTGCAAACCCTCGCTTGTTTCGTCAGAAACAAATTCAACACTTGCGCCGATTGCTTGTGCTTTGTTTTTCAATTCCTCTTGGACTTTCTTTTCAGTTCCGCTATACAAGATTAAAATTTCAACAGCACCCAGCTCTAGAGCTTTTTTGACTTGATCCAAACCATATGCTACTTTTTCTTTATTTTTGCTTAGCATAAAGAAAAATTTGTTAAGCAATTTTTTTTCTTTCATAATTTCCTCATTTTTTAGAACATCTTCACAAGCATGCACGAGCTCTTCCAGGCCTTGTTCGTCTGTATAGCTTATGTCTTTCACTGCAATTATCTTGTTTCTCAATTCTGTAACAAGATTGCTTTCAGCAAGCCATTCTTCTTTTGTCGGCCCGGGACCGCCAACCAGCAATCCTTTCAATTTTTTCATCCCAAAGAAAATTTCTTTAACGTGCTCTGCAATTCTTCTATAAAATTCTTTTGCCATCTCTTCTGTTAAGCGATCGAATCTAGCAGCACTTTGCCCGCCTGTTTTGAACTTTCCGGGAACGCCGGATGTTAAATGCTTCAACTTTGTAATAGTCTTTCCTTCGAGCAAGCCGATTGTTGCTTCTTTTCTATCTAGCACTATGAGCCCGTAAACTTCATGAGACTCTAGCATTTCTTTCAAAGGTTCTAAAACAAAAGTTTGATCGCATCGATAGAACTTAACCTTGAGAGGCTGTGGAGGTTCTATGGCCCAAAGCCTTATGTCTGGTTGACCTTCTTTTTTAGAAACATTTCCACAAAAAAGCGCCAATCCATTTTTCGGCAACTCTTTATATAGCTTAAGATGTCTTGCCAATCTTTCGAGAGCATCAATCACATTGGTTCTTGTTGTTTTGCTCTTAATGTTTTGTGCAGTACTTTGCTCACTTAGCACTTGCGAAATTACTTGATTTATGCTTGAGCCTGCAGGAACATAAATTGTAATAAGCTCTGTATGTCTACCACGATAGCTTTCAAGCTCTTCTATGAGTTCTTTCAATTTTTGTCTTTGCTCTTCTTCCATTTTTATGTTTAGATTTTGATGTTTAAAAATTTAAAGAAAACGCTTTGGAAAGGCAATTCTTTAGAAAGACAATCTTTCCCGTTTTCTTTTTGCTTCTATCAGCTCTAAGATTGTTTTTTGAAGCTCTTCTGAATTCTCTAATCCGAGAAAACGCGTTTCAGCTCCAAATCCGCTTTTGCTCAGTTGTCCGGCAAGTGTTTGAAAATGCAAGCTTCCCAACTTGAAAATTCTTTCCAGCCAATCTTTTCTAACAATCACATCAGAAATTCTTTCAAGAGGAACAGAATAGTTGTATAGCCCATAAGTCCAGTTCTTGTTATGATTTATGAGTAAAATTTGACCTCAAATTTTCCCGGCTTTAGAGTTTTTGCATTGCAAACTGCTTTAAGGTCATTAAGCATGTTTACAGTTTCGAGCAGCTCATACTCTTTAGGCTCGATTGTAAGCTCTATTTCTGCTTTTACCGATTTCTTGGCTTTAGCTTTTTCTCTTCGAACTTTTTCCAAAATTTCTAAAAACTTCTCACCTGCCTCGATTATTTTTTTGTCTTCCTTGCTTATCTTTTCATATTTTGGCCATTCCGAAAGATGTATCGAGTTTACCTTCTCATAATCTTTGAAGTAGTGTTGCCATAAATACTCGGTAATGTGCGGGATTATCGGGGCAAACATTTTCAAAATTTTCAAGAAAGAATTGTAAAGTGCAAAACAAGCAGATTCTCTTTCTTTTTTGTTTGTTCCGTACAATCTATGCTTTATGCTTTCGATAAAGTTGTCGCAAAAAAAATGCCAGAAAAATTTTTCAAGCTCGAGCTTTGCTGCAGTATAATTGTAGTTTTCCATTTCTTTTGTGCATTTTTCTACAAGCTCGTTTGTTTTAAGAAGCGCGAATTTATCAAAACCTTCTAGCTTTACTTCTTTCGGTTTCTCTTTTATGTGTAGCTTCAAAAACTGGAAAGCATTCCAAAGCTTTGTAAGCAATCTTTTTGCTGCAATAAACTCGCGTTCTGAAAAATGCGTATCCTCGCCGGGTTTAATGCTTGCAGCCCAAAAGTGCAAAGCATCGGCGCAATACTTTTCTAGCATTTCTTCTGGGCTTATTATATTGCCTTTGCTTTTTGACATTTTTTTCCCTTTTTCATCAAGACACCAGCCACTTATTAGTATGTCTTTCCAAGGAATAATCTTATGGTGTAACCATGATTTGACTATTGTATTGAAAGCCCAAAAACTTATGATGTCATGGCCTTGCGGTCTTAACGAAAAAGGCATTATCTTTTTTGCAAGCTTCTTGTTTTTTTCAGCCACAAGATTTCTTACTATGTCGACAGTTAAACTCGAAGTTGCCCATGTATCCATAACATCTTTTTCAGGAACAAATTCATTGTAGCCGCAATTCGGACACTTGCTAACAGGCGGCTTGTCTTCTAAAGGATTTACAGGTAGATCTTTTTCTCTTGCTACAATAACATGCTCGCATCTTTTGCAATACCACACAGGAAAAGGCACACCAAAATATCTTTGTCTTGAAATGCACCAGTCCCATCGCAGGCCCTTGACCCAATTTTCATAGCGTGAACGCATGAATTCTGGAAACCATCTTACTTGTCTTCCTAGCTCGAGAAATTTTTCTTTCAAGTCGAGATACCTAATAAACCATTGCTTTGTTACGATAAATTCGATTTCAGTACCGCATCTTTCATGCACATTTACAGTATGCTTGATTTTTCTCATAGCTACGAGTTTCTTTTCTTTTTTTAGATCTTCTATGATCTCTTTTCTCGCTTCCTCGATAGTTTTACCGCCATATTTTTTCGCTATGCTGCTTAATTTTCCGTCCTCTGTTATGAGTTTTTTATATGGCAATCCGTAAGCTTTCCACCATTCTATGTCTGTTGTGTCGCCAAAAGTACAACACATTACAATTCCAGAACCTTTGTTCATATCTACCTTGCTATCCTCGATAATGGGAACTGAAAAATCGAACAAAGGAACGATCGCTCTTTGATGCTTGAATTTTTTGTATCTCTTGTCCTGAGGATTATAAAGCACGGCAACACAAGCTGCAAGGAACTCTGGCCTTGTTGTAGAAACAATAAAAGGTTTTCTACCCTTTTCAAGCTCGAAGACAATATCACAAAATATCGTTTCTTTTTCTTTATCTTCTAATTCGACTTGCGATATAGCTGTCTTGCATTCAGGGCACCACAAAATAGGACTTTCTTTTCTATAAGCCCTGTCTTGCTTTAAAAGTTCTATAAAACTCAATTGCGAAACTTTTGTCGATCTTGAGTCGATCGTTCTGTAGCGCAAATCAAAATCAGCGCTCAAGGCAATTTTTTTCCATGTTTCGAGCCATTTTTTCTCTACTTCTTCACTTTCTTGCAGACAAATTGTTTGAAATTCTTTTCTATCGAGCTGTTGTGCCTTTTTTCCTATCTTTTTTTCAACAAATCTTTCTGTAGGCAATCCATTGTCATCGAATCCAAACGGATATAAAACATTGAAACCTTGCATTCTTTTGTAACGTGCAATTATGTCATGATGCGTATAGCTCATGGCATGCCCTATGTGCAGCTCTCCGGAAACAGTAGGCGGCGGCGTATCGATAGAAAAAATTTTTTTCTTGCTTTTGAAATCAAAAGAAAAAATTTTTTCTTTTTCCCAGAATTCTCTTATTTCTTTTTCAATAGCATGTATGTCAAATTTTTCTTTCGCTTCTTCCAACATGAGTTTAGTAATGAAAAACATTTTTTAAATCTTGCTTTCAAAGTGACTTGCAAGTTTTTGGCAACTCAAACAAGTTAATTTTTGTTTTTGCAGATCAGGCAACAATCATCGTAAATACAAATCGTCGCATTTTTAGTTTGCAGATCGGATCACAACCGAGTTCAATTTGCAAGGCTAAAATAAAGTGAATAGCCACTTAGTTTTTGAAAAAAATCGAAACATATTTAAACCCAAAATTTTTAACTTTTTCAGAAAAATGAAAAGAAAAAGAGGAAAAAAGCAGAAAAGCAAAAGTAAAAAAACAGAAAAAAGCGCGGTAACTTTCGAGGATAGAATAAAAAAACCGGCAGCAGAAGTCAATAAGGAAAAAGTAATTCTGCTTTTATTTCTCGTTTTTGTGATTCTTACACTTATCATAATGTTCAGATCGCAATTGCCAGAGCAAAAACTGCTTGGAGCTGCTATCACAAAAATCGAACTTCAAAAAACACAGTTGAATGCTAGTGAAAAGTTACAAGGTAATGTAGTTTTAACATTGCAACCAGAAGACATTTTGCCAAAAAATTCTGTGATGAAATTTCTCATTTTAACAAATGCTTCTAAAATTTCTAAACAATATATTTGCCCCAATGGAAGAACTATTCTTTGGAAAAACGAGACTGACATCATAGAGCCGGATCCGGAAGGAAAGTGCTGTTTAGTATCAGGGCAAAATTGTGCGCAAATAGTTCTCAATAGCGGGTTTGACGCTGATCTTGACACAGCTAGCGGAAGATGGCAAAAAATCGCAAGAAATGCGAGCCCAGAGCAAATTTCTATAATTGATTTTCCGATTGACGAAGAAAACATTTCACGTGTTGCTGCTTTAGATAGTAGTCCTAGTGGCGAACAAGCAAGAGCCTTTGTTGCTTTGAAGCAAGTCTTTACAGGCGCAAGATCAATAAAAATTTCAGATCTAACGCAATGGATTGTTCCTGTTCCTCCTGAAAGTCCTGAAGGACCTGGTGTAACTGGTGCAGCAATCGTCGTACCTCCGCCTCAACTCCATTATACTCTTACTGTGATAGTAACTGGTGAAGGAACAATAACAAGTCAACCGGAAGGAATTAATTGTATTGGAGTCTCTGGTGTTAATGTAACTTGTAAAGCAACATATGTTGCAAACACCAACGTTATCTTAACAGCAAGTCCTGCTAGTAATTTTGTTAGTTGGAGCGGTGCTTGTAGTGGAAACGCAACAACTTGCACTGTAACAATGAACTCAGAAAAAACAGTTAGCGCGTTTTTCAAGTTAAGAGAGGGAATAGATTCTCTTTTCTATGATGTTAGTTATGAAAGCGATAATCCTTGTGCTTTCGAGATTGTTGTGAGAGGTGTTTCTAAGGAAAATGCTCCAAGAGCTTTGCATTACTTCTATAATCTTAGTTCAGCTTGTCCTATTACTGACTTTTGTAGAAATAATGCAAGCGAGAAATGTATTTCAAGAGCTTTAGAACAGCCTGAAATTGGTTTAGTATCATTAAAAGAAAATCTTTACAAAGATTGGATTGGTTTCTTTGGTTCTACAGAAGACAATCTAACATCTATCGAATTAGTTTCTTATAGTAAAGTAAGCAACAATGAAATTTATTCACAAGTAGTTTATTTTGACAATGTTAAAATAAAAAAGCCCGCAATCATTCCAGAACGTTGCGAGGAAGCAAACACAAGAGAGTCGCCTAAAAAATGCTGTGTGGCTGGAACTGGTTACGGCAATTATTACGGTGAACAGCTTGCATGCGATCCTGGATATGAATGTTGGAGCAAATGTACCAACAGTGTTAATATGACTTTGCAAGAATTTATTTCAAAGTCTGCGCAATCTCAAAAATACAATAAAACAGAAGGTTTATGTCAAGCAATTGTTGATGGGGCTATAATTGAGCTGTATGATTGGTGTGGCGAAGGTGATGCTGGTAAAGGTTATACAGCTTGTCTTGATACAAGCAATACTTCTCGCTTGGTAAGCTGCAGAAACTGGAATAATGCTTATGAAGTAAATCTAAGCAAGCTAAATTTGGCAGCTCCTAACGAAAACGGAACATATCAACTTTTATGGCTTTTTACCTATACTCCAAGAAGCACACTATGTGATGAGGACGGTGATGGTGAGTATGATGATCCGTGCACTATTTTTTCAAAAACAGTTTCTTTTACAGTAGGAACTCCTCTTGGCGGTGGCGCTGGCAGTCAAGAAAATTGGGCGTGCGATGCTTGGTCGGCATGCATAAATGGTTTGCAATACGCCAATTGTACAGAAACAAACACAGGAAGACAAGAACTCAAGAATAGAACTTGTTGTTGGTCTTGTACAGAATGGGAACCTAGTGAATGTCCTGAAAATTTAACGCAAACAAGAACTTGTGTAGAGTCAACAACAATGGAGTGCTTAATACAGAATGCAACAAAGCCTGATGAAGTGCAATCATGCACACGTACAAGGCCATGCTCTCAAGATGATTGGCAATGCAGCGCTTGGAGCAAATGTGAAGAAGGCAGAAGGTACAGAACTTGCAATAAAATAAACAATTGCGACGAAAACGATCCTTCAAGCTATATTCCAGTACAAGAAGAGTCTTGCAGAAAGACAATTTTTGGAGGCTTGATGATTTACATAATCATTATAATAATTGCAGCTGCTGTTGCAGTCCTTTTGTTCTTGAAGTTTTTCAGAAAGCCTTCAACGGGATTGCCAGGCAAGACTTTAGAAATTAAAAAAGCAAAACCTGAGGCAAGATATCCTGAAGTCGTTTCTTACATTAAAGAAGCTCTTGCGGCAGGAGCTTCGAAGAAAGAAATAGAAGCAAAGTTACTCGAAGCAGGATGGCCTAAAGACATAATTGATGAAAGCTTTGCAGCAGCCGGTGCTTAGCTTGCAATTCAAGCGAGAAGCATGATTTCTTAACTTTTAAGAATTTCCAAACAGTAAGAGTTTTAAATTGAAGAAGCATAACCATAAACATGAAAAAAGGAGAAAAAGCAATTTATAAATTAATTTTAGCTTTGCTTTTATTTCTGATTCTAGCTTTGAATGGCTGCAAAGTTCCGCTTAAAGAAGAGCCAGAAGATGTTCGCGAATGCATTTATGACACAGACTGCACAAAAGTTCAGCTTTCTTGTTGTCCTTGCAACATGGGAGGAGAAGAGCAATGTGTTAGCATAGCAGCAAAACCAATTTATGATAAGCTATTGGCAGAATGCTCGCCAAATGTCGTATGCATTCAAGTTTATAATTGCAATATTGAAAAATGCGTATGCAAGAACAACAAGTGTAAAGCAATAAGAAAATGAATATTAAGCTCAAACCAAGCATGCGAGAAAAGAGACATTATTTACTAATAAAGTCTTCGAGACCTATTGAAGAAAAAGAGTTGAAAGCAAGAATAAATGAAGCAATTTTAAAGTTTATAGGAGTTCTTGGTTATGCAAATGCAGGACCTTTGTTTGTAAAGATAGAAGATGAAAAAATAAACAAGTTGATGCAAGAAAAAAATTTAATTGTTTTGAGTGTAATAACTAAATTTGTCGATCATGTTAAAGCCGCTCTTATTCTCGCTAGGACAAAAGAAATTCAGTTGGAATGCATTCGTGTTTCAGGAACAATAAAAAAATTGAAAGAATTCGTCAGAAGTTTAGACTAATTCTTTTTCTAAGAAAATTAGACATCATAGTAAGGAGGATGAGGCTTTTAGTAGTCGCGTGCTGAACTGCTCGCCGAAGCTCGCAGCTTACACACCGACTCTATCAACGTCCTCTTCTAGGACGGCCTTTGTTGCCTATTTTCGCGGGTCGCTTCGCACTTAGATGCTTTCAGTGCTTATCGACCAGAGCGTGGCTGCTCGGCGTGCCCTGTTAGGACAGCCGATGCACTAGAGGCTCCCAAAGCCCGTTCCTCTCGTACTAAGGCTTTGTTCCACTCAGGCAACTACACACCTAGTAGATATCAAACATACTGTCTCACGACGTATTGAACCCAGCTAACGATCCCTTTTAACGCGTGAACCCCGGTACCCTTGGCTGCTTCTGCACAGCCAGGATAGGAAGAGCCGACAGCGAAGTACCAAACCGCGCCGTCAATATGGACTATCGGGCGCGACGAGCCTGTTATCCTTGGGGTAGCTTTTCTGTTATCTCCAAGCCCCACTAAAAGGCTATGGAGGTTCGCTGAGCCCTACTTTCGTAGCTGCGTCTCTTTCTTTTCGAGACACAGTCAGGCGAGCTTTTGCCTCTGTACTCAACACTCTGTTTCCGACAGAGCTGAGCTCACCTTTGGACCCTATCGATATCTTTTCGACAGGGGCCGCCCCAGCCAAACTGCCCGCCAGCTGCTGTCCTCTTCCTTGCGGAAGAGTGAGTGTTTTTTTATTTAATAACTGGTGTTACACTTGCGATCAGCTACGCCGAAGCCTCGCATCATCTCTCCCAGTTACTCTATGTATTAAATAAAAAAACACAACAACAAGCTGCAGTAAAGCTCCACAAGGTCTTCGCTTCCCACTAGGTGTCCCTGGCCTATGCACCAGGAAGGAGGGTTCGGAAGTTGGCTAGTAGGGACAGTGGCAACCTCGTTAAGCCATTCATGCAAGTCGTCATTCAGACGACAAGGTATTACGCTACCTTAAGACCCTCAGAGTTAGGGCCGCCGTTTGACGGGCCTTAGGTTCCTTGAACGGAACTTTGAGACACCGCCACTGGGCAGACCTCACCGAGTGTACGAAGCTTTTCAGCTTTGCACTCGGCTACGTTTTTGATAAACAGTCGGGCCACCCTTGTCACTGCGACCTACTGATGCTCTCTCTTTTTCAGAAAGAACATCAATAGGCATCCCTTCTCCCGAAGTTACGGGACCAATTTGCCGAGTTCCCTTACTAGCCTTAGACTTTCAGGTCTTAGCCTTCTCAGCTAGGGCACAAGTGCATGTTCTAGGTACGATTATTCAGTAGCTCCATCATTAACTTTTTACGAGTTCCAAGAATCGGCAGACTTTCGTTTCTGCAATTCGGTCGCTTCTCCTCATTACGAGACTCCGCGACCTTCTTGCAGAAAATGTTCTTGCGAAGACACTCTGCCTATCTCGAAACGTCATTAATGACTTCATAGCTACTGAATAGTGCAGGAATATTAACCTGCTTCCCCTTTTCGTGCCTCAGTTAAGGGCACGATTAGGATCGACTAACCCTTGGCTGATCGACATTGCCAAGGAACCCTTGCCCTTACGACCCTTGCGATTCTCACGCAAGTAGGATCCTACTAACGCCAGGATTCTCATTACTGTTCGGTCCACACTTTCTTACGAAAGTGCTTCGCACCGAACAGCACGCCTGCTTACCTGAGCTCTTCTAAGAAGAGCCACCATAGTCTCGGTGACTAGCTTAGCCCCGTCAATTTTCAGTGCCTCTATCCTCGATAGGTGAGCTGTTACGCTTTCTTTAAAGGATGGC
>JAWANM010000003.1:13590-44822 GCA_038895375.1 Candidatus Pacearchaeota archaeon
CCTACCTCCCTATTGTCTCAGGATAGAGACTCCTTTCGAAACACTTAGCTAGTACTTAGGGACCTTAACTATGGTCTCTCTTGTTCGAGTCTCGGACTAGGAGCTTACCCCCCAGCCCTGTTTCCTTCCCCGAGCAGTTAACAAGTTCTGAGTTGGACTGAAAACCGACAAGAAAACTTGCCTGCATTTTCAATCCGTGGCTTTACCTTGTTAACCTGCAAGGGGAAAGACTATACGAAGGTATATTTCAGCAGGAACCAGCCATCGCCAGGCTAGATTGGCTTTTCACCCCTACTCGCAGGTCATCCAAGTGCTTGCACGCAACACTGGTTCGGGCCTCCATCTCTCTTTCGAGAGACTTCACCCTGCCCACGAGTAGATCGCCTGGTTTCAGGTCTAAAGCAAGTGACTAACGCCCTTTCGGACGCTCTCGAGAGAGAATCGCTTTCGCTACGGCTTCGTCTCGCAAGAGACTTAACCTCGCCACTTACTTTAACTCCCTGGCTCGTTTTTCAAAACGCACGTTACAACCCCTGCTTTTTAGGCAGGAGCAGTAACTTACTATCGCTACGAGATTTCAGGTCTTTTCACCCCTCGTTAGAGGTGCTTTTCAGCTTTCCCTCACGGTACTAGTACGCTATCGGACTTAGACTCATATTTAAGGTTGGCTGTTAGTTCAGCCATCTTCGTGCACTCAATCCAGAGTGCACTACTCTTGGGCACGGACAATCATCATGCTTACCTTGTCTACGAGGCTGTCACTCTCTATGGCGTCCCATTCCAGGGAACTTCGACTCGGTAAGTTTAGATGTGCGTCCGGCCGACTCCACATCTCTTTTTCCTTTCGGAAAAAGATTCGGTTTGCCTTGTTCCCTTTTCGCTCGCTGCTACTCAGGGAATCACGATTTGTTTTCTTTTCCTCCCGGTACTAAGATGTTTCAATTCCCGGGGTATGCGTTCGCAACGAGTTGCCTCATTGCGAACTTCCTTGCGGAAGTGTTTCACATTCAGAAATCGCGAGATCAAAGCTTGCGTGCAGCTCCCTCGCGCTTATCGCAGCTTGCCACGTCTTTCTTCGCAGTCTAAGCCGAGCCATCCATCTCGTAGCTTGAGCCCTCCTTACTATGATGTCCTCATCGAACATGAGTTCTCGAACTCCGTCGGCAAATATCTTTGCCGACTTCATCTATTTAAAGTGAGCATGATGATGGACCCGAGGGGAGTCGAACCCCTAACCTCCTCCGTTCTTTTTCCGTCGATAAAAACGACGGAGATGCAAGGGAGGCGTTCTACCATTGAACTACAGGCCCTACAAAAAGTAGAGTCTGTAGCTTTTTAATTTTTATGCTTATTGGATGTTGTAAGGGCGATTTATGTAGCCAGCGTTGCTTATGTTTTTTTAAAAAGGAGGTGATCCATCCGCAGGTTCCCCTACGGATACCTTGTGACAACTTACCCTACCTCATCATGTCCAGGTTCTTCTCCTCGAGGGAGCTTCACCTAGACACAACTCGGTCGGATTGATGGGCGGTGTGTGCAGGGAGCAGGGACCTATTCACCGGACGCTGCTAACGTCCGATTACTAGGGATTCCAGTGTCATGAGGCTGAGTTGCAAGCCTCAATCGAGACTAGGACAGCATTTAGGGGATTAGCTTTGCCTTTCGGCATCGCATCCCATTGTTGCTGCCATTGACGCGCGCGTGTAGCCCAGGGTATTCGGGGCATGCCACCTATCGTTGCCCGCACCTTCCTCTTCCTTGCGGAAGCAGTCTGTGCAGTGTGCTTTCTTACCGAAGAGCAACTGCACACGCGGGTCTCGCCTGTTACCTGATTTAACAGATCATCTCACGACACAGGCTGACGACGGCTATGTACCTCCTCTCAGCGTGTCAGGTAAGCCCTTCAGACTGACCTTCATCCTGCTGTCGATCCTGGTAAGGTTCACGGTGTAGAATCTGATTAAACCGCACGCGATCACCCCTTGTAGTGCTCCCCCGCCAATTCCTTTAAGTTTCGGCCTTGCGACTATACTCCCCAGGTAGCCAACTTCCGTCTTCACTTCAGCACTGCAACCTCTCGAGGAGGTCGCAATGTTTAGTTGGCAGCGTTTACGGCTAGGACTACAGGGGTATCTAATCCCTTTTGCGCCCCTAGCTTTCATTCCTCACCGTCGGAGTTGTTCTCGTAGCGTGCCTTCGCCATCGTTAGTCCGGCACAGATTAACACATTTTACCGCTACCTGTGCCGTACTCGCTACGTCTCCCAATCCCTAGCTTTGCAGTTTCCTGTGCAGCTGTTGCCTTGAGAGCAACAATTTAACACAGGACTTGCAAAGCCGGCTACGAATGTTTTAGACCCAATAAATGTGAGTGCCACTCGGGCCGCCGGTATTACCGCGGCTGCTGGCACCGGTCTTGCCCAGCCCTTATTCGTCTTCCTTTTTACAGAAGACAAAAGTGTTCTCGAAAAGAGAACACACTCTAACTCGCTTTGTCACCCTTGCGGGCATTGCAAAAGTTTCGCGCCTGCTGCACCCCGTAGGGCTAGGACTAGTGTCTCAGAGTCCTTCTGGGGGCTCCGCCTCTCAGCGCCCCTACCCGTCATAGGCTTGTTGAGCCGTTACCTCAACAACTACCTGATAGGCCGCAGCCCCATCCTCAACCGCTTGCGCTTTCAACGATGCCTCATTCCAGAAAGCATCGCCTATCCGGTATTATCCTCAGTTTCCCGAGGTTATCCCGGAGTTGAGGGTAGGTTAGCTACGTGTTACTCAGCCGTTCGCCCAGCCCTTGTCAGAAGACAAGGCTGTAACTTGCATGGCTTAGTCCGAGTTAGATAGCAGCACTCTCCAGCAGGATAAACTGGAATTATGTCGCAAGGCATTAACCTCTGGTTAATGTATTCCCTTAGAATTGAAGAAGTCAATGGTTCGCTGAATAAGGCCCTTACAACATCATACCTTAATAATAAGCATAATTAAGGCACTCATCCAGCTCATTTTTTTATTTGGATATTTTTAAGAATTTATAAATTTTTCGATTAAAAAGAATTGCAACAAAATTATTTGATCGAGCATCAAAGCGCATACAGCATTGAATATGAAAGAAAAAAATAAATATCGAAGTTGCATGTTGAAATTATGTGCGGTATAATAGCTTATATAGGCGATAAACAAGCACTGCCAATTCTTTTGAATGGTTTAAAAAGACTAGAGTATAGAGGCTATGATTCTTGCGGTCTTGCTATCTTCAACAACAATAGCATAAAAGTAATTAAAACGAAAGGCCATGTAGAACAGCTTGAAAAATTAACAAACAGCAGAAAGCAAGAATTGAAAGGCAACATAGGAATTGCTCACACAAGATGGGCAACGCATGGTGTGCCAAGCAAGCTGAACGCACATCCGCATTTGTCATGCGATAAAAAAATAGCCATCGTTCATAACGGCATAATTGAAAACTATCTTGTTTTGAAAAAATTTTTAGAAAGCAGAAATCATAAATTTTTGAGCGATACAGATACAGAAGTGATTGTACATTTAATAGAAGAATTTTGTAAAAAATATGAATTTGAAGAGGCGGTAAGACTTGCATTAAAGCAGTTGGAAGGTGCTTATGGAATTGCCATTCTTGCAAACAACAAGTTAATCGGTGCAAGAAAAGGATCGCCTTTGGTTGTTGGTCAAGCAGACGATGGAATTTTTATAGCTTCAGATCCGCTAGCCTTTCTTGAACATACAAAAAAAGTCCAGTACTTGCAAGACAATCAGATTGTTATAGCAACTAAAGAAGACTTTCAAGTCAAGAGTCTCGATAATATAGCAATTGAAAAAAATCTTGAGGAACTAACTCTCACTATAGAGCAACTCGAAAAACAAGGTCATAAACATTTTATGCACAAGGAAATTTTTGAGCAGCCAGAAACAATACGCAATGCTTTTAGAGGTCGTTTGTTAGATGAAGACATTAGGCTTGATGGCGTTGATGAAATTTTAAAGCAAGACCCAGAGTTTTTCAAAAAAATAAATCGTATCGTAATTTTGGCATGCGGAACTTCATGGCATGCTGGGCTTTATGGAAAATACATTTTCGAAGCTTTGACGAAAATTCCTACACAAGTAGAAGAAGCAGCAGAATTTCGTTATAGAGACCCCATAATTCAAGAAAACGATTTCATTATAGCTATAAGTCAATCTGGCGAGACAGCAGATACAAAAGGAGCCATAGAGCACGTAAAAGAAAAAGCAAAAGAAGAGAAGAAAAAAATAAGAACGTTTGGTATTGTGAATGTTGTTGGTTCTAGCATTGCTCGAGAAGTAGATTCTGGAATTTACATTCATGCAGGCCCCGAAATCGGCGTAGCAAGCACAAAAGCTTTCACCGGCCAAATAGTTTGCTTATACTTGCTCGCATTGAAAATAGCGAAAGAAAAAAATTTGATAAAATCAGAATTGAGAAATTATCTTGAAGATCTAAAAGAAATTCCAGAAAAAGTTAGCATGATTTTAAAAAAAGAGAAAGAAATCGAAAGGATAGCAAAAAAGTACAAAAAAATGACACACTTTCTTTTCCTTGCTCGAGGAACGAATTATCCTGTTGCTTTAGAAGGCGCGCTCAAACTTAAAGAAGTAGCTTACATACCCTGTGATGGTTTGAGTGCTAGTGAGATGAAGCACGGACCTATAGCTCTAGTCGACGAGAAAATAGCATCTGTTTTTATAGCTCCGAAAGACGATATTTTTTCTAAAACTTTGTCGAACATACAAGAAATTAAGTCTAGAAAGGGTAAGATAATAGCGATAACAACCAAGAATGCAAAAAAGGATTTAGAAAAAATTGCAGATCACTTAATCTTTGTGCCTGAAACCAATAAATTTCTTATGCCTTTGCTTTGCGTTGTTCCTTTACAACTCTTTGCTTATCATCTTGCTGTATTGCTGAATAGAAATGTCGACAAGCCAAGAAATTTGGCAAAAAGCGTAACGGTCGAGTGACATTCAGCTTTCAATTCTAGCTAAGACTGTCCTCTTAAAATGGCTTGATAAACTAAGCAAGCAACCATTGTTTAACCAAGTTTTTTCTCACTTTCTGCGTCATAAAAAACTGGCTCTATATTATTTCCTTCAATAGCTGCTCTAAATTTATCTACCATTATACCACCTATTATTTCATTTGACATTATAACTGAAGGATTTGGTTGATAGGAACAAGATGCTCTTACTCTTTGATATTCTGCAATTTTTCTTCTGTCGACAATTTCATAAAGGCCCAAAAATTCTGCTGGTGTTTTCTCTGAAATTTTTGGATTATAAACTACAACTTGTCCTGCCTTATAGCTTGTTCCACCACTTATAAGCAATTTTCCTTCTTTCTTGCATTTTTCACTTATTACAATTCTTGTCTCAAAGTTATCAACACAATCAAAGATAACGTCGTAAGGTTTAATATTAAAATCTTCCCTAAAATATCCTCTAATACCTCTCGCATGAGTATTAAAGAGTTCATTTAGCCTTTTAGCTAAGGTTTTTGCTTTCTCTTCACCAACAGCCTCATAAAACATTATTTGCCTGTTTAGATTTGTTTCTTCAATATTATCTGGATCAATGATATCTATTTTCTTTAATCCAATAAGTGCTAAGCCAATACCTACAATATTTCCAAGTGCTCCTGCTCCTATTATTAATGCTTTTATCCTGCTGTAGTGTTTCTTTTTTTCTTTATTAGAAGTGCTATATTTAATTAATTCATCTGAAACTTTTTTATCCATAAGCATGTTCTTTGTTTCTTCTAGTGCTATGCCAGCGCCTATAATTGCTGTAATAGGATCTATTTTTCTCTCTATAGGAAGTTCGTGCTCTGTAAGAATTTCCTCAAGCTCTTTGTATTCTTTTCCTCTTGAATAATTAAATATTTTAACTCCATCTGAAAAATTTGTAAGTAAAACATTTAAATCATTCATGAACGCGTCTTCTATAAGAAGTTTTTTTGCAAGATTATAACCTGTTAAATCTATAATATATTTGGTATTCAAAAAAACTCTCATGTGTGGATGAACATAATAGCCTCTTATATGGCCAAGTTCAAGATAAGGATTTATCGAGCTTGCTATTTTAATAATTCTTTCATTTAAACTTGGTGCAATAACAGCTTGTTTATTTATTCCTAAAGCAGCTGCAGATAAAACATAAAAAGATGTCAAAAACTTATTATCTCCTATAATGCCTACTAGCTTATTTTCAAGAGCTTCTTGATTCCAACCTTCTATTCTTAACTGCCTATCTAGCCTTTCATTTCTCATTTTTCAAATATTCTTAGCTAATTTCTTTATTTTTTTTGGCTTCGTTTTTACATTCATCTTTTTATCACTTTCTTTTTCGTCATTATTACCTTCTTTCTTTGTTTCTTTTATTTCGTAATTTTTTTCATGGTTGATACCATAAATTCCATTTCCGCATTCATTTTTTTCTATAGCATCAATTTCTTTCCTTTTATCTCCAAAGTTTCCACCTTTTCCTTTATTTTTTTTCCTCAAGATTCGATCTTCATCTTTATCGCCATAACCCAGCAGGTAGCAAGGCCAAGGGAAAACAAATTGCCTTCTGCAGATGAATGGTTTTATCTTTTCTTTAACTTCTTTTTTCAGCTTTTCTAATTCAAGGCCATCGAGTAATTTTCCTGTTTGAATTATTTCAAGCTCGCATTCTTCAGTTTTAACTTTTTTATATCCTGTCAAAAGGCCTTTTTCCTCATATGTGATGCTTTGCTTATGCCATCTCTCGTCATCAATAACAATGCTATAACTAAAGGCCCCAAAAATTGTCTCATAAATTTTTGCATTATTTGCCTTTCCATCAATCACAATTGATACGCTTCCTTTTTTCAAATTTTCAATAGTATAATCTTCCTTAGAAACTATAGAAAGATCTCTTATTGCAATTTTTCTCTTTGCTACTGGCTTTCTTGTAGCAAGAGATACAAAGCTAAGTACAGTTTCCATATTTCTATCATCAGTTCCTGAAAAGTGTCTATAGCCAAGATCTCCATGAGAATGAATCCATCCATTTATTATATAATCTTCTTGAAGTGATGCAAGGAATTTCTGTATTTCTTCAGGTTCAATTCTAGTAAAGGCATAGCTATTATCACTATTTTCTCCAAGTCCTATATCTACAACTATTTCAGGGCAATCTTTTTTTCCAAGAAGAAAGCCGTACCACTCATAACTTCCTCCATAAATTTTTCTAACAAGCTCATTTATTTTATATGCTTTTTCTAATGCAATATCATATATCTTTATCTTTTGTGGCAAAACATCTAAGATAACTTCTTCTAAGCTTTCCTTTTCTTTTTTTAATTCATCAAGATTTTTTATTCTTGCCATTTTTATCTTTTTCCTAGTTTTTCTTCTACGTACCTTCTATCTATATTTAATGATGACATACCACTTCCTGGAAGTTCATACATCTCATCTAGCAGTACTTTGTTAAGTATTCCTACAAGCCCTCTTGCTCCTGTCCCTTCCTTTTCAGCAGCTTCTGCTATTGCTTCTAGAGCGCCATCTTCAAATGTAAGATTTATGCCCCAAGCTGCAAAATCTCTAACATAGGCTTGCAATGGTGAGTCCTTGCTTTTTTTCATTATTTCAACAAGATCTTTTTTTGTTAATGGATAATAGAATGCTCTAACTGGAAATCTTCCGGCAAGTTGTGTTGATATACCATATTCTACAAGATCGCACGTTAGAAGATAATCTCTCCATTTCTCTTTATCAGCTTTTATTTTTTGCCTTTCCATTCTTTTTTTAACTATAATGTCAAGATCTTCAAAGGTGCCGCTTGCTATGAAAAGTATATGCTTAGTTGAGAAATTTAATTTCCCCATTAGGGTATCGATAAAATTGTCTGTTCCCTCAACTAGTTTAAGCAAACCATTTTGTACACCAAGGCCTGAAACATCTCTACCAATCACTGGGGCGGCTTTTATTTTATCTATTTCATCAAGATAAACTATCCCAACTTGTGCTAGGTAAGGATTTCCATTCGCAGCATTAATGCAATCGAAAATTATTTCACTAAGATCTCTACCAACATATCCTGTTTCAGAGAATTTTGTCATATCTTCCTTAACAAAGGGCACATTAACAAATTCTGAACTTTTTTCTGCAGTATAAGTTTTGCCGCATCCGGAATTACCTATTAATAAGATATTTGCTTTTGGAGTTGTGGCATTCTTTAATGCTGTCTCAAAGTCTCCACCGTTTTTTCTCATCTCTTCATCCAGAGCATTTGCTAGTCTTTGATAATGGAATGCTATTGCGACTGCAACGATTTTTTTAGCTTCTTCTTGACCAATTATATAATCATCAAGATATTCCTTAAGCTTTTTTGGTGTCTTATTGAAATTCGAAATGCGATGCTTAACTGCTTCTAGCTGTTGTTTTTTATTTGATTCTTTCACTAGTTCTTCTATTCTTTTTCTTTTTTGGTTTTCAAAGTCTTCAAGACTCATTTTAATTATTTTATTCTTCGACAATAAATTTAGTTAGATATTTTTTCATCTCCATTAGTTTCAATTTTTCTTGTTCAAGCTTGGCTAGTTTTTGCTTTGAGTATTCTTTTAAGATTTGTTCATAATTGTTTTTGAAAATGCCTTCCGCAACAGATTCGTTTAAGCCATATTTTTCTTGCATAAATGCTACTAAGGGATTTTCAAGAATTTTTATTTCTCTTGGCGTCACATACCAAAAATTTCCTTTATAGAAAGAAAGTTTTTCTTGTGGGACTTTACTTAAATTCACGTAGTTGGATGTCCATCCTAAACCTTGCTCTTTAAGTTTTACTGTTACTTCCGCGCCACTACGTATTTCTACAATTATTCCTTCACTGCCTGCAGGAACTTTCTTTATGTTTTCTCCGTAATCATATTCCTCTCCTTTTGGATCTCCTCCAGGATATATTCTAACTTTTTTTCCAATTAAATCTGGAGTTGCTTTGTAAATTTCTGTCTCAATTTTATCATCATTAATGAACATTTCCAGTTTTTTCTTTATCAATACTTCAAGAGTGCCGAGACTTTTTGATACAAGGATGTCTTTTTTATTTATTTTAAGAATATTTACATATTCGTCATATTTTTCTTTTTTATTTTCAAATTCAGAAATAATTTTTTCTGTGATGCTTTCTAGGTTTTTAGCTCCGAATGTTTTTAATAATGTATCTTCAATATAAGCATTTCTTGCTTTATCAATAATCTTAGTAAAAAATTCAGCAACATTAGTATTATCTTCATAAGCTATACCAAACTTTTCTCCAATTTCCTTCAAGCAATTTCTTTGGCATTCTTCTTCTTTCTTTTTAATTTCTATATTTTTGGCTTTTATTTCTTCTAAGATATCTTTTGCTAGCTTTGCGTAGATTAAATTATCAAGATTATGGGCCTTAAGCAATTTTTCATCTATCTTAGGATCAATCTTATAAAGGAAATAAGCTGTGATTAGCTCGTCAGCATCGTTTGCAAATTTAAAATATGGATTTGCATATTTCATTACTTTTTCAACAGCTTGAATTTTTTCTTTTGGAATAAGATAAAATGGCGGAACTTCTATTTTTTTCTTTTGCGTCAGCTGTGCTTTAAATTCAAAGAGCTCTTGCCGTTTTTTTTCTATGAAGTCGGCTTTTTCTTTTTCTAACGTTTGCTGAATTTCTTGAAGTTTTCCTTCGTCGTTATCTAAAATAAAGCTTATTCTAGTAAAAAGGCTTTCTTTAAATTTTTGCCTTTCTTTTTTCTTTGCTCTCAATTCTTCTAGTGATATCATTTTATGAAAGGATCGTTTGTTATTTTTATTTTACCAGATTTTATTTGTGGATCATTTTCGCTTATTTCTCTATGCGGGAATTTATTTAAGCGGTGATATGGCTTAAACTCTTTAGAATCATTAAAGTATCCGTACAAAAGGACGTTTTTTCCTATTTCAAGCATATTTTTTATTCTTTCAGCTTTTGTATTTCCTTCAATTTTAGCATTTCCTATACAAATTTTTTGATCGTTTTTTTGATATTTAAGAAAAGGATGTTCGTAGTTGCCAAGCACCAGCGGACCGTATAAGTTTTGGTAATCTATGTGAACTCCTACTTTGCATGCTGGAAACAAGTAAACTTTGCCATCAAAATCTCTTAATGCATATTTTTCAATTTTGAGATAAACTGTATGTCCCTCATTCCCTATGGGATCCCCATTATCATTACTAATATATCCATACGAACGTTTACAGAACCCAAAATCATCCAACTCAAATTGGTTTTGCTCTTGAAGCCATAATAAAGTTGCTATTTCAGCTATTTTTTTGTCTGTTTTCTCTAATTTTTCTTTTTTTAATTTTTCTTCTATTTTTTCTTTTTCTAAATTTAATATGTTTAGTTTGATTTTTTCGTCTATATATTCATGATATAAATCATCCAAAGAAATAATTCCTTCGATTTCATTTATTTTGATATTAGCAATTTCTTTTTCTATTTCTTTCAATAGCTTAGTATAATAAGCCTTACTAGGTGATTTAGCTTTTTTATAGAAACTATCTGGTATTTGAGCGGTTTGCCTTATAGCTTCTAATATTTCTTCTTTACTAAAATTACTTGTTGCTCTTCCTTTACTAAGATCAATTTTCTTTCTTTTTTTAATAAAATATGGCATAACTTCAAAAATTATCATTTCGAGAATTTTTCTTTCGTTGGTCTCTTTTTCTACGTCTGAACTGCTCTTTTCCAAGATCTGCTTTCGTATTCCATCATATATTTTATTATATTTTTCTTTATAAGTAATTGAACATGAATCAATTGTTGTCTCAAGATCGATTCCTTTTATGAATACTTTGTCACCTCTTACTACTACGCATTTATTTTCTTTTGAAAATTTTTCTTTTACAACTTCATCTAAAAGTAGTGGATAATAAATTATACCGTTCTCTACAAGTATTTGTTCTGGCTTTTTCATTTTTTCCTTTTTTGCTTTAGTATTGGTATCCGTATTTGGATCCTCCTTCCTCTGGTTTTATTACTCTTACACCAATGTATAAGTATTTTTCTCCTACTTCTGTTGTTTCTTTTACTGCATGCTTAATTGCTTCACCCTTAACTTCTTTGTTATTGTAAATGTGAAGCAATTTTCCACCATCCAATTGTTCTTTGATTTTTTCAACAAGATCTCTCTCTTCTATAGATACTTCTTTCTCTAGTGCTTCCTTAACAAGAGCTTCTAGATTTTTTTCTTCATACTCGCCTGGCTTAAATAACACTAAAAGACCTTCTTTAGCTTGGCCTGGAATAATTTCTAAGACGAGTGGCAATTTTTCTTGGTTTAAGTTTGCATTACTCAATTCTTTTTGTTTTTGGTTTAAGTTTACATTCATTTTTTACCTCCTTATATTTTGCTTCATCGCGTCGTGCTCATTGGTTTTGTAGCATGAACTTTTATAATTTTTTGTTGTGGCTTTCTCTACAGCATAAATAAAAAGTAATACTATTTTCTTTCGCTTGTTGAATCTCTTGCATGTTTCGATTTTTTTTGATTTTTCTTTATTTAAATCTTTCTATAGATGTTTGGCATATTATCACTACTTAGATACAACAAAATTATCTGCTTTTTTCAACGCCGACTCTTTTGCAATATCTGTGTATCGGACATTTTGAGCATCTGGGAGAAACTGCCGTGCATATTGTTTTGCCAAACAAAACAAAAAGTGCATTGAATTCGCGCCAGTAGCGTTTCGGCAGCAATTTTTCAAGTTCTTTTTCTGTTTGTTCTGGAGTTTTTGTTTTGATCCATCCTAGTCTATTGGGAATTCTATGACAATGTGTGTCAATAGGCAAAGCTTGCTTTTTATAAGCAAACGCAAGCACTATGTTTGCTGTCTTTGGACCTATGCCTTTTATAGATAAAAGCTCTTCACGCGTACTTGGAACGCGTCCATTAAATCTTTCAATAAGCTCTTTTGCAACATGCTTCAGCGTTCTGGCTTTTCTTTTGTAGTAAGTGGAAAAAAAAATCAATTTTTCAAGTTTCTTTACTGGCAACTTTACTATTTTTTCAGGTGTATCCGCTACTTTGAAAAGTTTTTCTGAAACCTTCTCTGTTGTTGCATCTTTTGAGCGCAAAGAAAGCAGGCATGCAATTAAAATTTTAAAAGCATTCTGTTCTTTACGCATTCTATTCAAAGTAGTTCTTTTTTTATAATGGAAGTACTTTTCAAGAATTTGCATTACTTTTGAAATTTCATTCAATTTTGACATTTTCAAAATCGAAAATTATAAATAAAGTAAGTTTTATAAATCTGTTTTTGATTGCTTTAACATGGGATTGCTAAGCGCAAGAAAACTGAAGAAAAGAAGGAAAAAATTTAGATGGCACGATTGGAAATACAAACGAAGAGTGCTCAAGCTAAAGGAGAAAACAGACCCCTTGGAAGGAGCTTCACAAGCAAGAGGCATTGTCCTTGCAAAAGTTCAGCTAGAAGCAAAGCAGCCAAATTCGGCAATGCGTAAATGCGTTCGAGTTCAGTTACTCAAAAACAACAAAAAGATTACAGCTTTCGTTCCTGGCAATTTAGCTTCACGCTTTATAGACGAGCATGACGAAGTGCTAGTTGAAAGTATAGGCGGTAAGATGGGTCGTGCAAAAGGCGATATTCCTTGTGTAAGATACCAGGTGATAGCTGTCAATGGTCAGCCCCTTTCAATGCTTGTAAAAGGAAAAATCGAAAAGGCGAGAAAATAAAATGAAAGTTTTTAATTTATATTCAACAGAAAATGTTAAAGTAGAAGATCCTGGTTTAAGGCCTTATATAAATTTAGATGCAAAACTACTCCCAAAGTCGCATGGTCGTGAACGTGAAAGATTTGGTAAAGCCAAAGTGCATATTGTTGAAAGGTTGATAAATAAAATTGCAGTCCCTGGACACAGAGGAAAAAAACATAAAATAATTACGCGTGTTTCAGGGAAATATACACAGCATGCTAAAACTGTTCTCGAAACTTTCAAAATTATAGAGCAGCAAACGAAACAAAATCCAATTCAAGTTCTTGTGAAAGCCATTGAAAATGCAGCTCCGCATGATGAAATTACAACCATCGAGTATGGTGGCGCGCGTTATCCGCAAGCCGTGGACTGCTCGCCTCAGCGTAGACTAGATCTTGCCTTGAAGCATCTTGTTCATGGAGCTTTTGACAGAAGTTTCAACAAAAAAATTAAGTTCTCTGAAGCCTTGGCGCAAGAAATTATTGCAGCTTTTCAACACTCGAACGAGAGCTTTGCGATAAAAAAGAAAATCGAGATGGAAAAACAAGCCGATTCTGCAAGGTAATTTTTAGAGTCGTTTTCCAAATAAAAATTACAAGATTTTTAAAAAAGCAAAAAGCATAACTTTTTAAAACCTTCTAATGATATGTTTATATGGCAAAAGAATCAAGACTTGAAAAATTCAAAAGATTAATTTCGCAACGCGAAAATATAAGAAATATATGCACCAGCGCACACATCCATCATGGCAAGACAGCAATGACGGACAACTTGCTTGCAGCAGCAGGCATGATGGCCGCAAAATACGCCGGAGATCTTGAAAAAGGAATGATGACATGGCAGCATGAAGACGAGCAAACGAGACTGCTTACAGTCGACGCCGCAAATGTTTCAATGGTTCATGAGTTCAATGGCAAAGAATATCTTATCAATTTAATCGATACGCCTGGTCATGTCGATTTTTCTGGCAATGTAACGAGAGCGATGAGAGCAGTCGATGGCACGATTGTTCTTGTTTGCGCCGTCGAAGGTGTCATGCCACAAACAGAGACTGTGATAAGACAAGCTTTACGCGAGCGTGTAAAGCCGGTTCTTTTCATTAACAAATTCGACAGACTTATTACAGAATTAAAACTTCCTCCAGAAAAAATGCAAGAAAGGATAGTCAAGATTATCAATGATTTTAACAAGTTGATAGAAAAATATGCAGAACCAGAATACAAGAAAAAGTGGCAAGTTAGCATTGCGGATGGAAGCGTCGCTTTCGGATCTGCTGTAGACAATTGGGCCTTATCGCTTCCGTTCATGCAGAAAAGAGGAATTACTTTTAAAGATATAGAAAAAATTTATGAAATGCCAGAAGAAGAAAGAAAAGAATGGTGTTGGAAAAACGCTCCTCTCTATGAAGTTATTTTGGACATGGTTATAAAGCATATGCCCTCTCCCGTAGAAGCGCAAAAATATAGAATTCCCAAAATTTGGCATGGCGATCTCGATTCAGAGTTTGGGCAAGATTTGTTGAATTGCAATCCCAAAGGAAAAGTTGCTTTCATTATCACGCGCGTAATCGTAGATCCTAGAACAGGAAAAGAAATCTCAGTTGGTAGACTTTTCTCTGGAACGCTTCGTGCAGGTATGGAAGTCTATTTGAATCAAGCAAAAACGAGACAAAAAATACAACAAGTTATGATTTACGATGGCATTAAAACAGAACCTTTTGATGAGATTCCTGCGGGCAATGTTTTGGCAATAGCAGGCGTTACCGGCAATGCTTCCGAAACAATAACTTTAGAGCCAGAAACTCCTTTTGAAGAAATTACACACATTTTCGAGCCAGTAGTTACACAAGCTATAGAAGCTAGAAAGCCTGCAGATTTACCGAAGCTAATTCAAGTGCTTAAACAAGTTGCTAAAGAAGATCCAAGCATAAAAGTAGAGATAAACGAGGAAACAGGCCAGCATCTTATTTCAGGAATGGGAGAACTTCATTTGGAAATCATAACCAATAGAATAAGGACAGAAAAAAATGTCGATATAGTAACTAGTGCGCCAATTGTAGTGTATAGAGAAACTGTAAGCAAACCTAGTCGCGTTTTTGAAGGTCGTTCGCCAAACAAACACAACATCTTTTATTTACAAGTCGAACCTTTGGAACAAGAAGTTTATGATGCAATAAAAGCAAAAGAAATCCCACAAGGTAAGATAAAGAAAAAAGACGAGACTCTTTTCAAAAAATTGGTTAGTTTGGGTGTGAGCACGGAAGAAGCGCATCAGTACAAAGAAATTTATCGTGATTGTGTTTTTTGCGATAAAACACGTGGTATTGTAGCAATAGGAGAAGTCATAGAAATGGTTATGCAAGCATTCGAGCAAATAGTAGATCAAGGAGTTCTTGCGAGAGAGCCATGCATGAAATTGAAAGTTTCGTTAATGGACTGTAAGCTTCATGAAGATGCTATTCATCGCGGCCCGGCTCAAGTAATTCCTGCTGTTCGTGAGGCTATTAAAGCAGCCATCCATGATGCAAAGCCTTTACTTTACGAGCCTTTACAAGTTTTACTATTCGAAACTCCTATTCAGTTTCTTGGCGAAGTTACAAAACTCATTCAAAGTAAAAGAGGTCAATTGTTAGAAGTCACACAAGAAGAAGATAATACTAGTATAAAAGCGCAAATGCCCGTTAGCGAGATGATCGGCTTGAGCAATGCATTGCGAAGTGCAACAGAAGGAAGAGCAACTTTCTATGTTATAGATCAGCTTTTTGCTCCAGTTCCGAGAGAATTGCAAGACAAAATAATAAAACAGATCCGCGAACGTAAAGGTTTACAGCCCGAGCAATGAATATTTTCGACAGAGTCTCAAAAGTTTGGTTATCAACATTGGCGCTACTCAACTTTGGTTGTGGGCTAGCAAGCATATCTGAACTTTTAGCTGCGATTCTCGGCCTCATAGCCTTTACAATTCAAAAACCTTTTAAATTACCTTGGCTATTAAATAAAAAAGAGGAAAATGATAATAGGCATCACGGGAACCATGGGTTCTGGTAAAGATACTATAGCAAATTTTTTTGTTAAAAAAGGTTTTAAAAAAATAGTTATGAGCGATTTCTTGAGAGAAATAGAAAAGCATAGAAAAATCAAACCAACAAGACGCAACTTGAGAAAATTGCAGCTAGAAATAAGAAAAAAATATGGCGAAGATATTTTGATAGACATGTTGCTTTCAGAAATTGTGAAAAAAAATTTGAAAAATGTTGTCATTTCTGGCTTGCGCACTGCTGCAGATATTAAATTTGCAAAGAAAAAATTAAAAGCAAAAATAATTTTTGTTGACGCAAAACCAGAAATAAGATTTTTAAGAATAAAAAAGCGTGCACGTCCAGGAGATCCGAAAAGTTATGATGAATTTTTGCACGAGGATGCTTTAGAAAATGCAATGTTCAACATACTAAAAAATAAAAGACTTGTTGATTTTAAAATCGATAATTCTTACGATATTGAAACTACAAAAAAGCAACTAGAAAAAATTGCAAGAAAATTAAAAATTTAATAAAAGTCAAGCTTAGAAAAACTTTTAAAAGGCTTTTTTCTTCTTAGATTTATGACCAAAACTCATCTAAAAATACAAAATATAGTTGCAACAACTTCTTTGGGGACTCGCGTGCCTTTGGTAAAGCTTGTTCGAAGTCATACAAACACAGAATACAATCCAGAACAATTTCCTGGCTTGGTGCTGAGGATTAAAAAACCAAAATCAGCTGTTCTTGTTTTTTCTTCTGGCAATCTAGTTTGCACTGGAACAAAAAGTATAGCGCAAGTTAATCTTGTTATTGCACAAGTAATAAAACAATTGCGTAAGATAGGAGTAAAAGTTCATGGGAAGCCGAAAATAACTGTTCAGAACATTGTTGCTTCTGGTTTTATAGATTTGACTTTGAATTTGAACAAACTTACTCTCGAACTTGAAAATACAGAATACGAACCAGAGCAGTTTCCAGGACTTGTTTATAAGTTGAATGAGCCGAATGCCACTTTTCTTCTGTTTAGCAATGGCAAGCTTGTTTGCACTGGAACAAAAAATCGTCAGCAGCTGGAGGAGGCAATGAAACAGTTGCTGAAAAATGTAAAAGCAGCCTTGAGCAAGATGTGAGTTGATTGCGCTATCTTTTCCTTTATCTCCTTCCCAACTTAGCTTTTTTAACAATTCGTTTTTTACTTTGATCAATCCTTCTTTGTATTCAGCTAATGCGTAAGCCTCAAGTGCATCCTCTAGATTTCCTTCTTTAAACAATTCGTCTCCAACTTTGGTCAATCTTTTTTATGTTTAGCTTAAAAGAAAGGGAAGATTCTATCAATACGGCGTTTCATAAAAGCATCGCACAGCCGCATTACCATAAAATATTTAAAAAACAAATCTTTTTGAAGAAAAGGCTAAGGTAAAAAAGGGTTAAAATGCTACAAAGCAATCAAGAGGATTTGCTGCTTGAAGCCAAAGAGTTTTTTGAATACTATAAAGAAAAGATCGGAAAAGCGGCAAAAAAAGGTCTTAAGGCTGTACAGGTTTCCTTTCAAGATATTGCCTCTTTTTCGCATGCACTTGCAGATTACATTTTAAGCAAACCAGAAGAAGCGATCGCTTTGCTAGAGTTGGCTATAGAAGAGCTTGGTTTGATTGTGGGACCAAGAGTTAGGTTTACTGATTTGCCTCCTTCTCAAGCTTTGAAAATTCGTGAAATCAGGGCCAAGCACATAAATCAACTTCTCGTGCTTGATGGCATTGTTAGACAAGCCTCTGAAGTTAGACCACAAGTTGTAAATGCTAAATTCGAGTGTCCGAGCTGTGGAACTATAATAGCTGTGCTGCAACTTGAAAAAAAATTCCGCGAACCTTCTAGATGCTCTTGTGGAAGAAAAACAGGATTCAAGCTTTTGAGTAAAGAGCTTGTGGATGCTCAGAGAATTGTAATAGAAGAGAGTCCTGAAAGCCTGACAGGAGGAGAACAGCCACGACGCATTAGTGTGTTTTTAAAAGAAGACTTGGTCGAGCCAAAAATGGAAGAGCGTACAAATCCTGGCTCGCGAGTTAGAGTCATAGGTATACTGAAAGAGCTACCAATAACTTTAACAACAGGCGGCATTTCAACGAGGTTTGATTTTATAATAGAAGCCAACAATATTTTGCCTCTTGAGGAAACCTATGAAGAGCTTGAAATAAGTGAAGAGGAAGAAGCTCAAATTAAAGAACTCGCATCGGATCCAGAAATTTATAAAAAACTTATTGCTAGTATTGCTCCAAGCATTTTTGGTTATGATGAAATCAAGCTAGCAATCGCTTTACAGCTTTTAGGAGGAGTAAAAAAGAGAAAGAGCGATGGTACTTTTTCGAGAGGCGATATTCATATTTTGCTTGTAGGCGATCCCGGTACTGCTAAAAGCGTTATGCTGAAATTTGTTTCAAGCATAGCACCGAAAGGTCGTTACGTTGTAGGAAAAGCCGCAACTCAAGCTGGAATCACAGCTACTGTTGTCCGTGACGAGTTTTTGCGTGGTTGGGCTCTTGAGGCAGGAGCCATGGTGCTAGCAAACAAAGGTCTTGTTTGCATAGATGAAATGGAAAAGATGACAGAACAAGACAGAAGCGCGATGCATGAAGCTCTCGAGCAGCAAACAGTAACTATTAGCAAGGCAAACGTTCAAGCAACTCTACGTGCAGAAACCTCTGTTCTAGGAGCAGCAAATCCAAAATTTGGAAGATTCGATCCTTATCAGCCGGTTGCCCAACAAATCGAAATGTCTCCTACTTTGATCAATAGATTTGATTTAATTTTCGTGTTGAAAGATATTCCTGAAAAATTGAAAGATGAAGCAATAGCAACTCATGTTTTGAGAGAGCACAAAGGAAGCTCTATTCGAGCACCGATAGAGCCGGAACTATTGAAAAAGTACATAGCTTACGCGAGACAAAAAGTTTTTCCAGAGCTAACGGAAGAAGCGATAGATGAAATAAAGAAATTTTATGTTGATTTGAGAAATCTTCCGAGTGTTTCAGAAGATTTGATAAGACCGATTCCGATTTCAGCAAGACAACTGGAGGCTTTGATTCGATTATCAGAAGCCTCTGCGAGAGCAAGATTAAGCAAGAAAGTAACTCGTGAAGATGCAAAGAGAGCAATTCAAATAATGCAATTTTATTTACATCAAGTCGGTATAGATAGAGAAACAGGAAGTATAGACATAGATAAAATAATCACAGGAATTCCTGCAAGCGAAAGAAGTAAGATAATTCTTGTTAGAGACGCTATTTTTAGACTCGAAAATAGAATCGGAAAACTAATTCCTTTGCAAGAATTGCTTGCCGAGCTTGAAGAAAAAATTTCTAAAGACGAGTTGGACGAAATTATAGAAAAGTTGAAGCGTTCTGGCGATATTTTCGAACCGAGAAAAGGATTTGTCCAGCGAGTTTAAAATGCAAGAACAAGAATTCAAAAAAAGATTTACAGCTCATAGGTTAAGCATAGGAATGATACTATGTGCAGAGCAGCTTTTCGAAGAAGAAAGATTTTATGCGCTTAGTTTTAACAATAAAGAAATCTCTCGTGTCAATGTTATCGCGACAGTTGTCGATAAATTTGTAAGCGATACAAAGCCTTACATATCGATAACTATCGATGATAATACCGGCACCATTAGAGTAAAGGCGTTTGCAGATGATGTTGCTTTGCTGAAAGACATACAAATAGGCGACACAGTTCTTGTTGTAGGTTTGCTCAGGCAATTCAACAACGAGCTTTACATTTTGCCAGACTTGGTCAAAGTTCTCGATCCGAAATGGCTTTTAGCAAGAAAACTTGAGCTGATGCACGAATATGGTGCTCTATATGAAACAATGCAAAAATTGCAAAAACTTGAGGAACAAGAGTTGCAATTAGAGCAAGAAAGAATCGAAGAGGTTTTTGAAGAAGCAGGATCTAAAAGTCTTAGAGATAAGTTGCTCGATATTATTAGAGAAGCCGAAGCTCAGCAAGGTATAAGTATAGAAAAAATTATTTTAATGTTGAAAGAAGATCCGGAAAAAATAAATCAGGAAATTCGTGCTTTGCTAGAAGAAGGTTCCATTTTTGAGCCCAAACCAGGCTTTCTAAGGATATTGTAAATTATTAGTGTGGTACTTACCAGTGCTTACCAGTTCCATTGCCTTACTATAATCCTTTTCTGCTTCATCTTTTTTTCCTAGAGCTTCATAAGCCGCTGCACGATTGAAATATGCGTCGACATTATTTGGGTCAATTTCAATAGCTTTATTATAACACTCAATTGCTTTTTCAAGATTTCCCACCCAATGAGAGGCCATTCCGAGCGCACAGTATGCTTCAGAGAAGTTTGGATTTAATTCTATTGCTTTACGAAAATCCAAAATTGCTTTTTCTACAGCATCCCCTGCAATAAGATAAATAACTCCTCTCTTATAATATGCTTCGGGATTATTGTTTTTGATTCCTTTTTCAATTTCCTTCCAGTCTATGTTTAGGATCATTTTTTATTTTCTTATCTATAAGAACCAAGAATGTACAGCATTTAAATTTTTCGGTTTTGTAGTTATTCGATAGTAAAAACTTTAAGAAAAAAGACGCAGATCTTGGCTTTTTCTTTTTTGTTTAAAAACCTTTAAAAATGCAGATATTCTAAAGTTTTTATGGCACTCAGGAAAGGTCATTGCTATTCAAAGCCGGAAAGGCCTTATACGAGGAAGAGCAAAGTAAAAAGCAAAAGCTATATTAAAGCAGTTCCTCAATCAAAAATATCTAAATTTGTAATGGGAAATTTCCAAGATTATTATGCTAAAAAATTCAACTGTTTGGTAAGTCTCGTTTCAAAGCAAGAAATACAGATAAGGGATAACGCGATCGAAGCTTTGAGACAATTGATTCTTCGAGAGCTAAACGAGCAAGTTAAAAATTTTTGCTTTTTGCTTACTTGTTATCCTCATCATGTTTTGCGAGAAAATAAAATGCTTACAGGTGCAGGAGCAGACAGAATGCAGTCTGGCATGAAGCATTCTTTTGGAAAGCCAATCAATCTTGCTGCTCAACTTAAAAAAGGTTCAAAAGTTTTCTCTGTTGCATGCATGGAAGACAAAGTTAATGATGTTCGTAAAATTCTAAGAAAAGCGACAACAAAATTGCCTGGAAAATATAGTACTGTTGTGGAAAAAATTGTTTGAATCTAAAATGAGCAATATTGTTTGGCTCAATGAAATTCGAAAGCAAGATGTAGCAATTGCAGGCGGCAAGGGGGCTCATCTTGGGGAAATGTACAATGCTGGCTTTCCTGTTCCTCAAGCTTTCATAATAAAAGCACAAACTTTTCTGAAGTTTCTTGAAGCAACCGCACTAAAAAATAAAGTTTACAAGATTCTTTCAAGCATTGACATAGAAAACACAAAAGAGCTTGAAGATAAGGCAAGAGAAATAAGAAAAATGATCGAAGAAGCGGAAATGCCTAAAGAAATAGAGCTTGAGATCTTAAAAGCTTATGACAAGCTGAGCGAAGAAGAGCATTTAATGCATTCAGAACCTTGTTTTGTTGCCGTTCGTTCTTCGGCAACTACCGAAGATCTTGAACAGGCAAGCTTTGCGGGGCAACAAGAAACTTTTCTTAACGTAAGAGGTCATAAACAGCTTATAGAAGCAATTAAGAAATGCTGGGCATCTCTCTTTACAGCAAGAGCAATTTATTATCGCGAGAGACACGGCTTTAAGCATGAACAAGCTTTGATTGCGGTAATCGTTCAAAGGATGATGAATTTCGAGAAAGCAGGAGTTATTTTCACGGTAAATCCTTTAACAAATAACGAGAAAGAAATAGTAGTAGAAGCAGTATTTGGTCTTGGAGAAGGAATAGTTTCTGGAGCAATCGAACCAGATCATTATGTTATTGATAAAGAAACCGGTAAAGTTCTTGAAATTAGAATCGGCTTCAAGAATTTTGCAGTAGTAAGGACTAGCGAAGGCAAAACAGTAAAAAAAGAACTTTATGAAGAAGAAAAGAAAAAACAAGTTTTGTCAGAGCATGAACTTAAGGTTGCATGGCAATATGCTTCTAAAATAGAAAAACATTATTCGTTTCCTCAAGATATAGAATTCGGTTTTGAGTCTGGAAATTTTTATGTCGTTCAATCAAGACCGGTAACAACTTTAAAAAAAGAAGTGAAGGAAAAGCTCGAAATTCAGGCAACTCCCTTGCTTGTAGGTTTGCCGGCTTCTCCTGGAATAGCTTCGGGCAAGGTGAAAATAATCCATGGTATAGAAGAACTTTCAAAAGTTCAAAAAGGCGATGTTCTCGTAACTAAGATGACAAATCCGGACATGGTTGTTGCGATGCAAAAAGCTTCTGCAATCGTAACAGATGCCGGTGGGGCAACTTGCCATGCCGCAATAGTTTCTCGTGAACTAGGAATTCCGTGCGTTGTAGGAACGAAGAAAGCTACGATTGTTTTGAAAGATGACATGACTGTTACAGTCGATGGAACTGAAGGCAAGGTATATGAAGGCTATTATGAAAAAACAAAAGAAAAAACTTTGGAAGTGCCAAAAGAGATGATAAGCGAAGAGCTTAGGGAAGCATGGAAAGAAATGCAGAAAAAATATCTCAAGACTTCAGTCAAAGTTAATTGTGACTTGCCAGAAATTGCTGAAAAAGCTGCAAAAACAAATGCAGATGGCGTTGGCTTGGTGCGTATCGAATTTATGATTGCTGAAAAAGGAATTCATCCTGCTTATTATCTTAAACAGAATAAGTTAAAAGACTATACCGATTTGTTGGTTGCTGGCTTAGAAAAAATAGCATCTGCCTTCAAAGGCAAATCAGTCTGGGTTAGAACAAGCGACATAAGAACAGACGAGTATAGACATCTTAAAGGAGCAGAACAAGAGCCAAGAGAAAGTAATCCCATGCTAGGATGGCACGGTATCAGAAGATCTCTCGATCAAGTAGAGATTCTTGAAGCAGAATTCAAGGCGATTAAAATTTTACATGAAAAAGGCTATAAAAATATTGGAATAATGCTTCCTTTCTTGATAAGCGTAGAAGAACTGAAGAAAGCAAAGCAAATAATGCGTCGAGTTGGCTTAGAGCCTTGCAAAGAAGTAGATTTTGGCGTTATGCTAGAAACACCAGCATCTTGCTTGATTATAGAAGACTTATGCTCAGAAGGAATTTCTTTCGTTAGTTTTGGTACGAACGATCTAACTCAACTTGTTTTGGGAGTTGATAGAAATAACGAAAATCTGATTTCTTTGTATGATGAAATGCATCCTGCTGTTTTGAAGCTTTTAGAGCTTGTTATAAATGTTTGTAAAAAATATGGCGTAAAAACATCAATCTGCGGACAAGCTGCTTCGAATCCTGAAATGGCCAAGTGGCTTGTTAAAAAAGGCATAGATAGTTTGTCTGTAAATATCGACGCCGTAGAAAAGATTCGAGAAATTATTTCTTCTTTGTAATATCACTTTTAAGTAACAAAAAACAAAAAATTTATAAATGTCTTTTTCTTCTTAAGGCAAAATGTTGGAGAAAGAGGCTAAAGAAAGAGGGATAAATGTTTCGGCATTAAAAAAAGAGCAAGAAAAACTTGCAAAGCAAGTTTCAGAAAAAGACGCATTCGATTTCAAAAATGCTACGCACTTTGGAGCAATAATTACAGAAACGATGGGCAAAGAAATTCTTGCAGTTGCCGTAATTATTAATGAAAACTTTGAAACTATAGAAAAAAAATTTTCAATACAAAAGGCAAGATTTCCTTATATTCCGGGCTATAGAGCTTTCAGAGAACTGCCTGTAATGCTGGATGTTTATGAAAAACTTCAGGAGCAAGCAGATGTTTTCTTTATTTTGGGTCATGGAATAGCGCATCCTCGGGGACTTGGAATAGCCAGCCATTTTGGTGTCATGATAAATAAGCCGACAATCGGAATAGCAAAAAATCTTATAATCGGTGAAGAGCAAAACAATAAAATTTTTCATGGTAAAAAAATTGTTGCAGAAAAGCTACAAACAAAAGAAGGCGCAAAACCGATTTATGTTTCTGTTGGACATATGATTTCTTTGGACAGTGCAGTAGAGCTGGTGAAAAGATTAACTAGAAAGCCGCATAAATTGCCAGAACCCATTGTTAAAGCAAGAAAATTTGCAAAAGAAATCAAAAAAGAAATGAGTCATAAACCTTAAATTATGAAGTCGGTCTTGGTTTGATAGCTTTCAAGCCTATTCCAAAATACTTTAGCAATCCGTTTGGTGTTAAAGTTGTCATCACTTTTTTTATTCTCTTTATTTCAAACTTCTCAACCTCTCGAACCTCTTTTATGCTTTTTGTCATTGTTAAAGCAACAAAAAATCTTAAAATTCCGCTCAGCAAAAAAAGGAATAAAATTGATGAGAAACCAAAAATTAGAGGCGAAGATGCTATTAAACCTCCTAGAGTTGCTCCTAAAAAAGTACCTACCCCGTTGAGCATGTTGAAATAGGCAATGCAAAGAGCTATTCTCTGACTTGTGACAGCATCGTAAATGAAGTTGGTCGAGCTTAAATTAAAACCTGCCCAAACGAGTCCCGAAAAAAATTCTACTCCAATAAGATAAGGAAATAATAAATTTTTTGAAATGAAAGGAGTTGCTAGCCATGGCAAAACGCAAAGGGGAAGTAAAAAAGAACAAAGCTTATTTGCTTTCAAATTTCCGAACTTATCAGTAAACTTGCCCCAAAAAAACAAAGAAATTAAAGAAGCGGAAGAAGCAGCTATTACTACAGTAATCCATTGCGTGTAGGAAAAGTTAAGATGTTTTAGCATATAAACTGCAAAAAATGGAGAAGCAATTGCAGTAGAAAAAGTTATTAGTGAAACGAAAATCGTGAATCTTCCGAAATTTCTTTTTGGCGCTTCTTTCAAAAACTGCCAAAAACTAAAATAATAACCTTTCTCTAGTTTTAGTTTCGGTTCATGCATTTTTTTGAACATGAAAGAAGAAGATGTTCTTGCAAAAAAAGCAATAGAAAAAAGAATTACAAAACCTAAAAACAAATAAGTTTTTTTGAAATAGTCAAGAATAAATCCAGCAATAAGCATTGAAACTAGAATAATGAAATTCATAATTCTGTTTCGTTTTGCAAAATAAACTCCTCTTTTTTCTGTTATGACATCTTTCATCCAAGAGTTCCAGGCTGGACTGACAAATGCTCCGAAAATAACGAGTAAAGTGTAGATAAAAACAAGTAAAAAAGGAGCAATGCTTTTTTGATGAAAAATAAAATACAAAACACCTACAAAAATTATAAGAAGCCACATCAAGCCTTGGAGAAAAGTTCCAAGAAAGACGACTTTCTTTCTCGATTCTTTTTCAATAACTTTTGCTGTAAAAAGTTGCGAAAAATTTCCAGCTAGCGAGGGTAAAGAACTTAAAACACCTACGCAAAAATTACTCGCTCCAATAGCCAAAGCATATGGTGTTATGTACCTGTGCCCAAAACCTTCGCTCAATGAATAAATACTTCCTTCCTCTATGCTTAATTTTTTTGTTCTTTCAATTAGTTCTTTTTCTTCAGTCGCTTCTGTCATTTTTTATTATTTCATTTTTTGCTTAACAGTTTATAAATTTATTTCTTTTTACGAACTGATCGAAAGTCTGCAATTCTAGATTCATAAATCATTTTGCTGCAAACTGTACAAGATGGCTTTCTAGAACGATTCAAATTTTTCGACGTCAACGTATTTATAATTGCCATTTGTTCGGCATGAATTGCAGCGCATAATTCGCAACATAGGCTGAGACTTTTTACAAGTTGATTTTTTATCCTCCTCTGCCACCAATTTCGTTTTCGTTTGCGGCATATTTCATGATGTTGAATTACAACAAAAAATTTATAAGTTGCTTATTTCTAGCAAACACTATGCTAAGAGTTAGCATCGTTGGATCTGGAGACATCAAATTTCATTATTTTGATTTGCTAAAAATTACAGAAGAAAAATTTAACAAGCAAGTTGAAGATATAGCAAGAGCACTTCAAAGAGCAAATGTGGAAATAGTTATTCTTCCAGACAGAGGCGTTTCGTTTGAAGTAGCAAAAAAATACAAAGAATTCGGCGGCAAGAAAGTTTATGGAACAGTTCCATTATCAGACAAAGACTTTGGCGTTACTCATTTAGAGCAATACATAAATGCAAAAGTCAATGGCAAAAAAGTAATCGACGAGATTATAGACACACAAAATTGGTACAAAGAAAATTTGACTCACTGTCTTTATGGTGATGTTATATTAATGTTGGGCAATAGTTTGGGCTCGTTAGGGGAGCTATGTTTCGGATATTATTTGTATAAACTTTTTGTAGGAGCCAAGCCAGAAGTGAAAGCAAAGAAAGAAAAGATTCATAAAGAAATAAAAGCAGGAGAAAGAGTTACTTTTTCGGTTATTGTTTATAAACCTTTTTTTAAGAATAGGCTAAACGAGGAAATTGAAGAATACCTACGCAAGGTAAATGGAGAAATTTATTATGTTAACTCACCTATAGAACTAGAAAGGATATTGAAAGAGATTTCTTCAAGCGCCATCAAGCGAAAGCGAAATGAATCTTAATATAAAAAAAGATGTACAGCAAGTGTTGAAGAATTATTTTGCGATTCTTTCTGGCAAGGAAGCAAAATTTCAGATAGCAAAAAAGAAAGGCATTCTTGCGAAAAAAATTGAACAAGCTTACAAACTACTTGAATCTTGCGAGCTTTGCGAGAGAAAGTGTCGTGTAAATAGGATCGCGAGTCAAGAAGGATTCTGTCGATTGCAAAATAAAATGCTCATTAGCAGTTATTTTGATCACTACGGTGAGGAGCCTTTCTTCGTTCCATCTTTTACAATCTTTTTTTGGTCTTGCAATTTTTCATGCCAGTATTGTCAAAATTGGACGATTTCGCATAGATATGAAAAACCAAGAGAAATGAGGCCAGAAAAACTTGCAAAAATAATCGATGAGCACAATTATTGTAAAAATATAAATTTTGTTGGAGGAGAACCAACTCCACAATTGCCGTTCATTCTAAAAACTTTAAGTTACGTCGAGAGCAATCTACCGGTAATCTGGAATTCTAATTTTTATATGTCAAAAATTAGCATGAATCTTCTTAAAGGAATTGTTGATGTCTATTTGTCAGATTTCAAATATGGAAATGATAATTGCGCTCTTGAATTAAGCAAAGTTGAAAATTATACAAGCGTTGTTAAAAGAAATCACTTGCTTGCTGCTCGAGATGCTGAAATTGTTATAAGACATCTTGTTTTGCCAGGTCATTTGGAGTGCTGTACAAAACCAATTTTAGAATGGATAGCAAAAAATTTGAAAAATAAAGCAATAGTCAACATAATGGATCAGTACAGACCGGAGTTTCTTGCTTATAAGTTCAAAGACATCAATAGATTCTTAACAGCTCAAGAGTTTGATGAAGCTATAGATTATGCAAAAACACTCGGATTAAATTTTATTTGTTAATTTTTCGAGCCTTTGTTTTACTGCCGGGTATAAAATCAAAGGTTCGATTTCGATTTCTTCTAAGCTATGATCGATTTTAGCAAGTTTTCTTTTCAAGCCAGCAACATCTTGATTTGCTATTTCGATAAGCGCAGCGTGACATGAAACTTTTTCTTTCGTTAAGTACTCCAACGCTTTCAATTGCAATTCAAAGCCTTCTGGTTTAGCTCCAGTAAGTTTTGAGAACTCTTCGGGCGTTGTACCTTTCAAACTCACACGAACATGCAAGTTCGGAAAAGCTGCAAGCTGTCTTGCGTATTCTTTATCATAACCTATCATTATTCCGTTGGTTTCAAGAATGAAGCTATAACGTTCTGGTATTAGTTCTAAAACCTGCAACAAGTGTTCTTTGCTCAGAGTCGGTTCGTTTCCGCTAATCCTTATACGATAAAAATTCTTCCTCGAAGCGATGCTAAGAAGTTTTTCAGCAACTTTCTTTGGCGAATAAAAATATCCTATTTTTCCTGCATTTTTTACAACGTTGTAAGCCCAACAATAAACACATCTTAAGTTACATCCAACGCAATCTGCTGTTGCAATGCCGCCATAAAATGCAGCTGCTCTAAAACGATAATACTTTCTTAGGCTATTTTTGCAAGCAAAAGCTTCGGTGGCTTTTGCAAGTTCAACCGGATCGAACATTCGATGATAAAGCGTTAAGAATTTAAAAAACTAATTTATTCTAAGTAGAATGTCGAAAGTCATAGGGTTGGATCTTGCTGCCTTGCAATCGAGGCCGAGTGGCTTTTGCTTACTCGGTAAAAAGCTAGAAACAGAAATTCTTTATTCTGATGAAGAAATAATAGAAAAAATTTTGAATTCAAAGCCAAAAGTCATAGCCATGGATGCTCCATTGAGCTTGCCAAAAAAAGGAGCCTTCAGAAAATGCGATAGAAAATTGCATAAAAAGAAAATTCCTGTTTTTTCTTTTAATTTACCATCACTAAGAAAACTGGCAATAAGAGCTTCTATACTAAAGAAAAGGATAAAAAAAGCGATAAAATGCAAAATAATAGAAACCTATCCTTATGCTGTGCTTATTCTTGATAAAAAAATTGCAAGAAAGCTTGCAAAAAAAAGATTTCGAACGAAGCACGAAAAAGACGCTTATATTTGTGCGCTAGTAGCAGAAGCATACTTGAAAAAAGAAGCTAAAAAATTTAGTGGCGAAGGAACTATCTGGTTTTAAAGCTTTTTCAGCTTTAACATTTTAATCTTTTCCAAAACTTTTTTAACAAAAGAATCAATTTCTTCTGGCTTTACATCATGCTTTGCTGCAACCTCTTTCGCGAATTGCTCGACCATGAAATAATTTTTGAATTTGTCGTTTATTTCTTTCCATTTTATTCCTTTTAAAGCTTCTCCTATTTTTGCATCATATGGAAGAATTCCCTCGAGCATTAAAAAAGCAATACTGGGATAGCCCAAATAGTTTTTATAAACAGAACCGTTGTCGTCAGAGCTTATTGCATCTGTTCCATTCCATTTTACAGTATAAACTCTAACTCTGCCCGCGGAACTTACAACTTTTGCTTCTTTTTCGCTGATCTTCTTCACTCTTCCGTCGGCAATAGCCCCGGCTGCCTCTAGGACTTTAATTCTTGGAGGGAGTTTCCACTCGCTTTGCGATAATTCCCGAGCTTTTTTCATCATACCTAACATTTTTGAATCCGGCCGATTTTAAATTTTTTATTATTCTACTCTTTAGTTTGCTTTTTCCTTTCATTTTTCCAGGTTCGGCACAATAATGCCAAATTTTTGCATTTTTTTTCAAAACTCGATACAACTGTTGATAAAAATTCAAACAATAAAGTTCTGGGGCCAAAACAAAAGTAGGCGGGTCGTGAATGATGCAATCAAAAAAACCATTCGGGAAAGATTTTATTTTTTTTGTTACATCGGCATGAAAAATTTTTATTTTTTGGTTTGTAAAAAGTTCTTTACTGGCTTCGTTTAGCTTTGCAATTTTAAGTACATTTTCGTCTTTTTCTATGGTTATTACTTTTTTAACTTCTGGAAGTTTTGCTGCATAGATTGCTGTATAGCCCAAACCAGTACAAGTATCGAGAACAACACCATAAGGTTTTACAGCCTTGATTTTCAACAAAGTGTCTTGCAAAGGATCTATCTTGATATGTCTGTGCATAGGAACGCCGCTAATCTTTAAAGTAGGAATTGTTCTTGTAGGAACAAGCTGATAAAACTTTCTTGTCTTGTGAGAAAAAAATTGAATTTTTGTCATTTCCGTAAGAGGCAAGACAGCTTTATAATACTTTGTTCTTACCGATACGAGTATTATTTGCAAATGTATTAATTTTTGAATGATAATAAAAACATTTATAAATATAAACGACATGAAAAAAGTTATGCCGCAAAAAGCTAGGGGAAAGGCTAAAGTTAAAGTTCCTGAAGAAGTTTATGAACTTGAAAATAAAATTAAAGAGTTTTATAATTTAGTCAAGAAAAGACAAGGTTTGTACAAAGAAATTTATAATTTAACTTCAAAGATTGAAGCACTAGAACAAAGTATAATTTCTCTTGGAGAAGAAGGTTACAAAGTAAGGAAGTATATAAATTTAGTTGCCGCCATTGTTTTTGAAGAGCCAAGAATAAGCTATAAGGGACTTAGCGAAAAGTTTAAGAAAAAAATTGTTGAAAAATATCCTGACGATGCTAAAATAATAAATGAAATTTACAAAGAGATTATACAAGAGCTTAAAAAGCCTACTAAAAAAGTAATTGCAGAAACAAGAAGGAAGATCGAAGATATCTTAAAAAAAGAAGAAGTGCTTCGTAGACTCTATTAATAAAAATGAAAAAAGAAGCAGAAATCAGTCTTTCGCCGTCAAAGTTGGCTTTGTTTAAAGAGTGCCCGAGGTGCTTTTTTTTACAAGAAAACTACAAAATTGAAAGACCACGTGGAATTTTTTCTTCTTTGCCTTCTGGAATCGATTCTGCGATTAAAAAATACTTTGATAAAAATAGACACAATGGTTTGCCGTTAGAAGTCGCTCAATACATAGAAGGAACTCTTGTTGATCAGAAAACTATAGATAAAATGAGAAATTGGAGACACTTCTTTTTTACAACAGAAATCAAAGGAAAGTCGATAAATTTCTATGGAGCTATTGACGATTGTGTAGTTTGTGAAAAGAACAACAAAAAAATCTATTGTCCTGTAGACTTCAAAACAAGAGGATTTCCCACTAAGGAAGAAACCTCACAACTTTATCAATTGCAGCTAGATTGCTATGCTCTTCTTTTAAAAGAACAAAAATACGAACCAGGAGAATTTGCTTATCTTATTTATTTCTTTCCAGAAAAATTTGAAAAATTCAATTTGATCAAATTTGCAGTACAAGTAGAAAAAGTAGAAATAAGTCATGAAAAGGCAAGCAAAACTTTAGAAGAAGCCGTATCTTTACTTTTGCAATCAAAAATTCCTGAGCCCGGTGAAAAATGTGATTTCTGCAAGTATTGTGAGTTACTGAAGAATTATTGAGTTCTCGCATATGAAATGCGCCAGCCGGGATTCGAACCCGGGTAACAACCTTGGGAGGGTTGTGTCTTACCGCTGGACCACTGGCGCTGTCATTCTTACAATAAATCAAATAAATGTTTATAAATTTTAATTGTTTTGAGCAACAATGGCAAAAATTTGGTTCAACAATTTTTGTCAGTTTGAAAAAAAGCAAAAAGGAGTGAATAGACTTGCTTTGAATTTTTATTCTCTGAGCAGCAAGGCAAACATCAAAGTTTTTTTAAAGCAAAATGTAAAAATTCCGACTTCTTTTATTTTCGATTTTGAGGAAGTAAAAAAAGCCATAGCCAAGGTCGAGAAAATCAAAAAAGACTACGAGGCATTTAAAGATAAA
>JAWANM010000004.1:0-44394 GCA_038895375.1 Candidatus Pacearchaeota archaeon
AAAATAATTTCGCTTAATCTTATTAAAGAATCTTTTCTAAATCCAAAATATTTAATATCTGTTGCTAAGCCTTTACCTACCCATTTTGCATGCCTAACTACTTCTTCAAAATTTTCAGGATCATAATGATAAATAATTATTTGAGGATTGAATAAAACTTTATATCTTTCTTTAGTTCTATCTGCAAAATCACTATCTTCTCTATAAAAAATGGCTTCATTGTATCCTCCTAAATCTAAAAAAGTTTTTTTCCGAATTGCAAGAATACATCCAGGTTTATCTTTTGTTAAAATTTGCTTTTTATTTTGCCTTGTAAGCCAAAAAAACCATTTTCTTGCTGCATAGCATTTTCCGATAAATGTTGGACTAGCACCTAACGTTTTTCCTACTAAAGCTTCTATCTCTTTATTTTGAAAATTTTTTGCTATTTTACTTAAAAAATCTTTTTTAACGAACTGATCCGCATCAATAAAAACTAAAATTTCTCCTCTAGCTTTTTCAGCACCTCTATTTCGAGCAAAAGCAGCTGAATGACCTTGCTTAAATGAAAGTAATTTAATTCTCTTACTTTTTTTCTGAAATTCTTTAACTATTTGCTCTGTTTTATCAGTAGAGCCATCATTAACTACGATGATCTCATAGTCTTTATATTTTTGATTTAGTAACGAAGATAAGCATTTTCCAATATATCTTTCTTCATTATGAGCAGGGATGATTACGGAAAGCATTTTAAATTTTAAACTTTTATCATTTTAAAATTTTTCAGTATTGCTTTTTAAGTATTTTGAGAAACTAAAAAACTACCATATCGGCCTTTAAAAGTAGCTCACTATAGTCTTCTAGTCTTCCTTTTTTGGAGGGACTTAATTGTCCATCAACCCTAAGAACCAGTTTTTTGTGCAATAAAATTTGCAGCAATTTTTAAAGTGAACAAAAATTTTATTATTCTAAAATGGTAAAATTTTAAAATGGCCGATTTGATATAATATTATGTATGATGCAATTGTTGTTTTAAGTGCAGACGAAAAAACAACTTCTTTAAGAATAAGAAAAGCGTTGGATCTATTTCATGAACAGCAAAAAGAAGGGAAATTGGTAAAACTAGTTTTAAATGGCTTCAATACTCGTGAGGCTCATGATCCTGGTTTTGAAGGAGATCTGTGGGAATGATCCAAGATTAAAGCCCTTTGAAAAAGAGATCAAGCAAATTTATCCTTATGTTGATATTGTCTATGCCGGCACAACAGAAGAAAACGCCTATACTACAGCAAAAAAAATATAGCGGAAAAAAATTAGCTATTGTAACTTCAAGATCTCACGTTAAAAGAACAAAACGTATATTTCGACAATTTTTTACCAATTATTTCAGTTTACACTTTTACAGCGCTTCTTAGTCAAACGAAAGAAGGAGACGTGTTAAAGAATTTCTTGCAAGAATGGCAACTTGGTTGGAACTTTATAACTTGCCTCGTGGTTGCAATGAAAAGGTTTTCAAAAAAATTTGTCACAGAAAATCCAAGTATGAGCCGCTCAACGAGATAATAGAAAAGATATTAAAAATTTAATGCGTTCTATTTCTTTAACTGGCTAATCCTTCCTTTCAAGATTTTCTACAACATAAAGAGCAACACAGAAAGGATGGCGGCTATGATTACTAGAATTCAGCAATATAAAGGCTACTCAAGCAGCAACTTCCAAAGCGGCATAAACACTATTTTCTTGCCTTTTATTTTTTCTTCAGAGGCATGATCCATAGTTATAATGAGAAGGTTTTTGCATTTTAGCTCTTCTGATGCTTTTAACAATGCTTTAATTTCTCGCTCTTTTGTTTCAATATCATTAATGTTATAACAAACTTGGATGAGTTGCTTAACTTTTCTTTTTTCTTTAATTACAAAATCAACTTCATAACGATTTTTCCAATAATAAATTTCTTTTCCTTTTCTTTTTAACTCAATAAAAACTAAGTTTTCCATCAATTTTCCTTTATCTTCAATTCCGAAATGAGTTAAAATGCCATTGTCGACAAAATAAATTTTCGGAATTGATTGTTCTGCTTTTCTATAAGAATAAGAGAACTTTTTTACTTGAAAAACAAAGAAAACATCTTGTAGTGCTTCAAGATAATTATAAAGAGAATTTTTACTTGCTTTTATTCCTCTAGATTTTATAAAGTGATAAAATTTATTAATTGAAAATTCTTTTGTTGCAGAACTAATTAAAGAATTGATCAATAGCCTTAACAACTTTATATTTTTTATTTTGTATCTCTCTATAACATCTCTATAGATTGTGGTTTCGATTATTTCAGAAATTATTTTTTCTTTTCCTCCTGGATACAAAACAACTTCGGGATAGCCTCCAAAAAACAAATAGTTTCTAAATTCTTTAATTATTGTTGCTTTTTCTCTCGATGATAAATATTTTTTGATTTCAATATTTTTTGCTTTCAAATAATCTCTAAAAGAAAATGGAAAAATTTCATAACTTAAAGTCCTCCCTCGAAGTTGAGTAGCTATTTCTTTGCTTAAAAATTTTGATGAAGAGCCAGATATAAAAACGTTAATTCCCAGATCGAGTAAAGTTCTAACAAATTTTTCCCAGCCCTCAACATTTTGGATTTCATCTAGAAAAAACCATATTTTTCTTGTTTTATTTTCTGGATAAATTTCGAAAAAACTTTCTACCAATTTATTCAAATCCTCAGCATCTGCTTCTCTTAAATCGCTTCTTTCTAGGTTTAAATACAACACTTGTTTTATTTTTACTTTATCGATTAATTTTTTAATTATCTGAAACATAGTATAAGTTTTGCCAGCCCTTCTTGGGCCTATTATCGAGATTGCTCTTTTTATTGGTATTTCAGAAGGAATAGCTATTTCTCTTTCTATAAGCCATGGAATTCCCTTTTCATGAAAATCTTTTATTATTTCTGCCCATTTTTCTTTATTTATCATGTTCTCTATAGGAAGAAAGAATTTAAAAATCTTTCCCTCTAAATAGGGAAACCTTAGAACCGCCTCATCAATTCAAAATCTTCTTTTGATACGCCTTTTATAATCCAAAGAGCAAAGAAATAGACAAGAACAGCTGCTATGATCATTAAAATTCCAGTCAGTATGTTAAGATTCACGAAATAATCAAAAGCAAAAAGAAAAGCAAGCACGATTGCTGAAGCTAGCAAGGGTTTTGCTATTGAAGCTATATTTGCTTTTATCTTTAGCTTTTTTCTTGCCAGCACAGCAAGACCTGCCATGTTGCCATATCTAACAAGTAAAGTTGCGAAAGCAACAGCAACCAAGCCGTATTGAGGCGCTATCAAGAGGCCGGCTTTTATGAAAGCGTAATTTAAAATTATGTTGGCTATTGTCGCTATAATAATTAAAACAGCAGGAATTTTTGGCTTTTCTTTTGCTTGAAATAAAGCTGCATAGACAGGAGAAAAAGCCGATTCGATGACGAGCAAGCTAAGCAACGCAGAAGTCAGTGTTATCGCTAGCTCGTATTGCACTGGCACATAAGCCTGACCATAAATAATTTTAATTGCAGGTACAATAGCATAAGCCAAGCCTATGGCTGCGGGAATTGCAATTAAAGCGGTATAATGAAAAACTTTTTTAAAGCCTCTTTCGATACGGCTTTTTTCAAGTTGTGTAAAGACAGGCAATAGCACTGAGCCAAAAGCGACAAAGCTAGCAACAGAGCCGACAATAGCGAAGATGGCATGATAAAAGCCAACAAACTCTGCTGGCAAAAATATACCTAGCATGAAAGTATCGACATGAACAAAAAAAATAAGAGAAATACTGCTAATGGTTAGCCAACTAAAAAAACCCAACAATCTTTTTTTCTCCTCAGCACTAAGCTCTTGTTTTTCGCCTTTAATCAAAAATCTGTATTTAAGAGAAAGTATAGAAAAAAGAAAAGCGCAAGAAATAGAAATGGCTATAGACAAAGCAATAAAAACACTTTCTACATTCTTGTAGAATGAGAAAAAAATTAAAACCAATGCAATTCTCGAAACTTGAAAAATTATTTCAGTCAAAGCATTATACTTTACTTTTTGCACTGCAAAGAAAATAGAAGTTAAGAAACCTTGTAAAGATATGACAAACAAGTAAATAGCGCCGATTTGTAAAGGCAAGATAAGTGAACTTTTATTGAATATATAAATTGCAATTTGTTTAGCAAAGGAAAAAAGTAAAAAAGCAATTATTGCGGTCAAAAAGATTTTAAAATTGAATAAAAAAGCTATCCTTGCTCTTGCTTCTTTTTCTGCTTTCTTTTTCTTTAGCGATTCTGCAAGATATCTTATGAGCGTTGCATTAAGACCGAGATCTGTAAAAGTTGCGATCGTAAAAATAATTGTCAAAGCAAGATTATAGATACCGAAAAGCTCTGGAAAAAGAAATCTTGCAACAATGATTGTAAAAATCAAAGCACCTATTCTGCTTATCAAAGTTGTAAGAAAGTTATAAAATACATTCTTTAGAACTTTGTGCTTTAGATTGTTTTTTAAAATTTTTGTCATCTTGCTTTAATGCAGTTTTAATCTTTAACTACCATTTTTAAGATGTCTGCAAAAGCAGGCCTTGTTATTAAAACGCCTATTGTTATGCCTATAAGCGTAGTGACTGCGAAGCCCCTTAGCAAGCCAGCTCCTGCCCACATCAAAGGCAGCATTGCAACAAAAGTTGTTGCATAAGCTCCAAAAATTATGAAAAAAGCTCTTTTGATTCTTTCCTTAATGCTGTATTGACGCGATGTTCTGCTTTCATCGATCATAACGATTTGATCATCAACACCTGTTCCTATTGCTGCAATTATTCCGGCAATACTCGGCAAATCAAGATTCCATTTTATAAGAGCTGCTATGCCAAGAATGAGAAAAATTTCTGAAAAAAGAACTATGATTACAGGCACAAACAAAGCAAGTCTTTTATAACGTAAATAAATTATAAGCAAGACTCCAAAAAGTGCAGCAAAACTTGCTATAAAAATGCTTTTCAAAAAATCTTTGCCTAAAACTGGAGAGACGCTATCGAGCTTCACTATTTCTAGCTTTACGGGCAAACTTCCTGTAATGAGAATCGTCTGTAGTTTTTTCATGCTTTCTTCCGCTTCTTTATAGGCTTCTTCTCTTGTTTTGCCAATACCAGAACCTGTAATTGCAACTTCTGTAGTTTCCTTACCTTTCAAATCAGCATCGATGAAAAGTTTATCGACAAGTTTATCATCAAGATATAAGTCTAGAGTTTCGTTAAGATAACGCCTGCCTTCTGTTATGTTCTCCGAAAGTCTTGCTGTTATGCTTGCTTGCTTTTTCGCAGCTTCTGCACTCAAGTGAACTGCAAAATGAAATCTGCATGCAAAACCGTCTTGCACTTCAAAGCATTCTTTTATGAAAGCGCAAGATGCGTCGTTTCTGCACACAAAAGTTATGTCTTTTTTTCCTCCTTGGAAAACCGTTTCGTTGCCTATTTTTGCTTCAAATTTTCCTTGTTTTGATACAAGTTCTCTAAGCTCAGAAGGAGTGGCTCCTGCAACCTCTACAACCATGTAAGTTTCTCCTAAAATGTCTTGTGCTTTTCTTATATTAACATCTTTTATGCCGTAAGTATTCAGCCTATAACCAACTGTTTCGATTAAGCTATCGAATTCTTGCTGTGTTATTTTTTCTTGCGGAACAACAAGAGCTCTAGAGCCACCCTGCAAGTCTAAGCCAGTGGTGATTCTTGTTTTAGGTATTTCGGCAAGCGTAAGACCAAGATCTTGTGACGTTAAGAAAACATACTCTTGCTTGTTTGTTCTTAAAGTTATTTTTACTTTCGGCTCGAGCTTTTGCTTAATTTCTTCAAAACTATTGCTCTCAATGCTATGATTGTTTATTTTTTTGACTTTCATTCCTTTTCTTAAGCCGGCCTCGAAAGCTTTTCCATACGCTTCTACTACTGTATCGTTTTCTAGAACAAAATCGAGAGTTTTTGATTCGTAAATGAAAGTTTTGTTCTCGGCCTCTACTATAAATTTTACCGGAGTTATATTTATTTTAGCTATAGCTTCATAATAATTTTGTAAATTCTCTATTTTTTGTCCGTTTATTTCTTTCAAAATTTCGTTTTCTTTTATTCCTGCCATGGCCGAAGAGCTATTTTGAGCGACTTCTTTGATGAGTAGGCCTTTTGTGAAGGCAAGAGGATTTATAATGACGAGAGTAAAAACTATAAGAAAAATTATCAACATCCAAATTCTCCATGTGAGTTTCATTTTATGCTATGTTATTTTTATGACAATACCATTTAAGTATTGACGCATTTCCAAACCATGTTGAAATCAAGTCTATGAAAAGACCTGCTGCAAGAATAAAAAAGATTTGTTTTAAGACAACAGAAGTAACAATAAAATATGCAAAGAGAACTGCTACAAGACTTGTTAAGGTCATGGTTACGCCTGTTTTAAAAGCCGACTTTATTCTGCTATTCAAACTTTCTTCTCTTCTTTTTAGAACTTTCGTTGTAAGCATAATGTCTGTATCGATAGAATAACCTATAAGCATTAACAAAGCCGCAATCCCTGCTGTAGAAATGCTAAAGTTGAAAAGATTTGCAATCGCAAGAGCTCCTAGAACATCGGTAATTGCTGCAAGAACAACTGCAACACAAGGAATAAATTTTTTGAAAAGAATAAAAATAGTTGCTGTCATGAATGTGAAAGCTAGTAAAACAGCAATCACAAGTTCTTTGAAAAAGCTTTTGCTCAGACTTGGACTTATGCTTTCTATACTAGAATTTTCTTCCGTCAGTTCAAAATTGAAATATTGCTCCAAGGCTTCTTTCAAAATTGTCGAATTTGTTTTTGATTCGATAAAGATGCCTATTTGCTTGCCTGTAGAAACATCATGAAGTTTTCTTACAACAACCGCTTCTTTTAGTTTGCCTTGTAAAAAACTAGAAAGCTCTTTTAGATCATAAGACTGCGATGTGTGCACAGTAATGATCGTTCCTCCAGTCAGGCTAACGTCTTTTTTCATTATATCTCCAGTAGTAAAATAAGTATAGCCAATTACTGTTATAGCCAATACTAAAATTGCAATTGAAATAAAAAGAAAAAGTTTATAGTGCTTATCATACCACTCTGAACTCAAAAATTTTGGCCTTTTTTCTTTTATTTCTTCGTTTTCTTTTTTTGAATCTTTTTCTAAAACTTTCTCTTGAAGCTTTGCTTGCTTTTCATCTTGCTTCTCTTCGGCTTTTTCTCTGCTTTCTTGAGTTTCGCTTTTTTTCATTTGCTCTTCGGTTTCTGTTATCTTTTGCTCTTGCTCGTCCATTTTATTTCCATCCATATTTCTTTTAAATATCTTTGCATAATTAAACAAGCAAAACTTTTAAACTTTCTTGACTTTTTTGCTTAGGAGCGCCAGTAGTCTAGCGGTAGGACCTTAGCCTTCCAAGCTAATGACCCGGGTTCGAATCCCGGCTGGCGCATTTCTGAGTAGTCCTGAAGCCGAGAAACTAGAAATACGATTTGCTCGAAAGAAATTATTCTGCATGCCAGCTCGTCGGTTCTATCGCTTCTATTACGCCTAGAAAAACTATTAAAAATAAAAACAATAAAAGTATTGAGGGAATCAAAAGAATATCAAAAGTTATGTTGCCATAAACAAGAATTATTGCAATACATCCTAAAAAGTTTAAAAACAAACCAGAAGAAATACCGAAAGCAAATTTTTTTGGCAAGGCATGAGTAAAATTCAAAAAGAAAAGTAAAGCTGCTTCAAAAACAACAAAAGCAGCTATACAAATTTTTATAAAATTTTCCTGTGAGCCAGAAAAAGAAATTCCGTTATGAAAAGAAAGTTGTTTCAGCACGCCTTGCGTCGATAGATAAGAAAAAAGATTCATTCCGACAAAAAATAAAGCCAAAGAATTGCTCACAGCAGAATTCCAGCCAAGTTCCTCATGTTTATAATGACCAAAATAAATTTCAATTACAAAGAGAGCTGTAAGCAAAGGGATCAACATCCAAAGCATTGTAGCATGGCGCAACGGTTCTGTTACAATCTCTTTAGATTTATCGAATATCATCAAAAGCGCCAGAGTAAAATTTTCTCTAAACACAACCCACTCCATTTTACCTCTTTTTTAACTTGAAAACAATTGCGTATAAAAAGTTTTTTAATGCTTAAAAGCGTTTAAAGGTTATGGTGCTCGATAAAAAAAGAGGGCTAAGTGAAAAAGAGGCAAAAGAAAGACTACAAAAATATGGTTTCAATGAGTTAAAAGAAAAAAGGTCGGATTCTCCAACAAGAATTTTTTTAAGACAATTTAGGGGAAATTGGATAGTTTACCTGCTTTTTATAGTTATGATAATCTCTTTTTTACTAAAAAAAACAATTACCGGGTTTACTATTTTTGCGGTCATTTCTATTGTAATTTTCGTTGGGTTTATTCAAGAGTATAGAGCAGAAAAGGTCATAAAAAAATTGAAAGAGATGATAGTCCCGACTTCTATAGTTATAAGAGAGGGTAAAGAAAAAGAAATCTCTTCTAGAGAACTTGTTCCCGGAGATATTGTTTTATTAAGAAGCGGAGAAAAAATCCCAGCGGATTGCTTGATATTAGAAGAAAAGGATCTTTTAGTGAACGAGGCTGTTTTAACTGGCGAATCCAAAGAAATCAGGAAAAAAGCAGCAAAAGATATGAAAAATTATAATGATGAAAACATGTTGTTCATGGGCACTTTTGTTATTTCTGGAAAATGCATTGCAATGGTTTTGCATACTGGAATGAATACTCGTTTTGGAAAAATTGCTGGAATGATCTCGGAAGCTGAAAAAGAAACTCCTTTAATAAAAAAATCAAATAAAATTGCTAAGTACATGGTTATTACGGCCATTGTATCTTCTTTGTTGGTTGGTTTGATAATTTTAATAAGGGAGCCTAGTCCATTTTCCAAGGAAACTTTAGTGAATATTCTAATTTTAGTAATTGCTTTGAGTGTTGCTGCATTCCCAGAAGGATTTCCAATTGCTTTAATAACAGCTCTTTCGGTTGGAGCTCATAGAATGGCAAAGAAAAATGCAATAGTAAACAAAATTTCTATTATAGAAACTCTTGGAGAAATTACAGTAATATGTGTTGATAAAACAGGAACAATTACAAAAGGAGAAATGACGGTAAAAAAAATTTTTGCGGATAATCGTTTTTTCAACGTTTCGGGTAGCGGTTATGAAGCAAAAGGAGAAATCCTTTTTAGAGGAAAAAAAGTCGATTTAGAAAAAGAACCGACTTTAAAGTTGTTAATCTTAACTTCTGTATTGTGCAACGACGCAAAAATAGAAAGAACCGGTGAAGATTTTACATATAAGGTATCCGGAACACCTACGGAAGCTGCACTTTTAATTTTGGGTGCGAAAGCAAAAGTGTTCAAAGAGGACTTGAGTTATACAAGAATAGAAGAAATTCCATTTACTTCAGAAAGAAAAATTATGTCTGTTCTTTGCAAAACAAAAAAAGAACAGTTCGTATTTTCCAAAGGAGCTGTCGAAGTTCTCTTGAATAAATGCAAGTTCGTTCATAAAAGGGAAGGCATTTTCACATTAACGGAAAGAGAAAAGAAAAGAATCTTAGAAATAAATAGGGAATTAACATCGAATATGTTCAGAACGATCGGATTTGCATATAAAAAATCGGAATCTAGCAAAAGAGAAAATTTTGAAAAAAATCTTGTTTTCCTTGGCTTGGTTGCATTAGAAGATCCTCCCAGAGAAGAAGTTAAAGAAGCAATAAAAATGTGTAAGGAGGCGAACATAAAAGTAAAGATGATAACCGGTGATGATAGAAATACAGCATTGGCTATAGCGAAAGAAATTGGTCTTCCAATCAAAAAATGTATAGAAGGGGAGGAATTGGAAAAACTTACTGAGGAAGAAATTTACGATATCATAGAGGATATAACAATTTTTGCTAGAGTTAAACCGGAACACAAGTTGAAAATTGTTAAAGCCCTAAAAAAAAGAGGTGAAGTAGTAATCATGACTGGAGACGGAGTAAATGATGCCCCTGCTCTAAAAGAAGCCCATATCGGGATTGCAGTTGGAAAAGGAGGAACGGATGTAGCCAGAGAAGCGTCAGATCTAGTTTTAAAAGACAATAATTTCTACACAATTGTAGAGGCGCTTAAAGAAGGCAGAACAATATTTAAAAATATAAGAAAATTCGTCAGCTATCAGCTTTCGGTAAACTTTGCTCAATTGAGTGTTTTATTTTTTGGTGTATTGCTTGCTCCACTCTTAGGATGGGTTGCGCCTATTTTATTAGCTCTACAAATTTTATTTATGAATTTAGTGACGGACGATCTTCCTGCGATAACGCTAGCATTAAATCCTTCTTCTCCAGACATTATGAAGGAAAAGCCAAGAAAAGAAACCAGGATATTATACAAAGACTTAATAATATGGATGATGATTGCAGGACTCTTAATGTGTTTTTTCACTTTATTGAGTTATTATGTGTCTTTCAACATATTGAAAAAACCAACAGAATATGCCAGAACTACTGCTTTGCTAACTTTGATTACTTTAATAATTGTAAATGCTTTTAATTTTAGATCCTTCAGAAAGAAGATTTTAACAAGATCTCCTTTCATAAATAAGTGGTTGGCTTACACATCGTTAATTTCTATTTTAGCAACATACTTTGTGATTTATCACCTAAATAAGATTTTTGAAACCGTTCCAATTAAAATAGAAGGATGGGTAATTGCTTTTGCGTTTGGATTTTTACTTGCATTAATATTTGACATTTTAAAAGACATTAATAATAAAAAGAGATTTTTAAATTTAGAGTATTAAGCAAAAACAGAATAAAGTTAAGAAAAAAATTAGAAAATGATCTTGGTTCTTGACGATTCATTAAAAAAATACAGCTTCCCCAAGCATCCTTTCAATAGCACTAGATATGAAGAATTTGTAAAAGAACTGAAAAAGGAGCTGAAAGATAAAAAACTAAATAAAAGAATAAAAATAATCAAAGCACGAAAAGCCAAGCAAAAAGAGTTGTTGCTTTTTCATACAAAGAGTTATGTAGATTTTATAAAAAAGAAGAACAAAGAGTCGCGAGGTTTTCTCGATTATGGCGACACTCCCGCATTCGAAGGATGCTATGAAGCCGGGTGTTATGTTGTTGGGGCTGTATTGAATGCTATAGATAAAATGATAGAAAATAAAGAAAACGCTTTTGTTCCGATAGCCGGCTTGCATCATGCTTACCACAACAGAGCTGCTGGCTTTTGCATTTTCAATGATGTTTGTATAGCTATAAATTATTTAAGAAAAAAATACAACAAAAAGAAGATACTTTATTTTGATATTGATGCGCATCACGGCGACGGCGTTTTCTATAGCTTTCTTGAAGATCCGGAAGTTTATATTGTAGATTTTCACCAAATGCCTTTGTACCCTGGAACGGGCTATGAAAATGAAACAGGTGTAGGTAAAGCAAAAGGAACCAAGTTGAATATAGTAATGAAACCTTTTTCTACAGATTCCGACTTCAAAAATGGTTTGAAAAGAGCTGAAAATTTTTTAAGCAAACTAAAAGCAGATTTCATTATATTTCAAGCTGGTGCGGATTGTCTCATTAATGAACCTTTAGCCAATTTGGCTTTTGAAAAAGCGCATGAAATTGCTGCAAAATTTTTGAAAAAACATGCTAAAAAATGGAAAACCAACATTCTTGCTTTGGGCGGCGGCGGTTACAATACAAAGAACTGTGCAAAAGCATGGATTTGTGTAGTAAAAAATTTAATTACAAAAATACAATAATTTTTATAAATGAAAAGAAAAAATAAAAATAATGCAAGAAATTATAAAAGAGCTTAAAAGAAAAAGAGTCGCTTTTATAAGATTCTTTTTTCCAGACATTTTGGGCGATGCTTGTGATTTTTCTATTCCGATTGAAGAATTTCCAAAAGCAATAGAAGGCAAGGGATTTGATGGCAGCTCTGTCCATGGAATGGCAAGAATCGACGAAAGCGATTTGATTGCTAAGCCTGACTTGAAAACATTGAGAATTTTTCCATGGCTTTATGAAGCCAAACTAATAAATAAAAAGTGGAGAGAGGCTGTTGTTTTCTGTGACATTTTGAGACCAGACGGTAGGCACTATGAAGGCGACACAAGATTTGTTTTGAAGAGAGTTTTGAAAGAAATGCGAGGCAGCAAGATTGCCGATAACTTTTATGTTGGTCCTGAATTGGAATTCTTCTTGTTCAAAGCTGATGAAAATGGAAATCCTTTAGTGAAAGAAGGAAAACCTATTCTAATGGATCACGGAGGTTATTTCAAAGGAGGCAGATTTGGGGAAATAAGAAAAGAGGTTCAGCTGATTCTAAAAAAGATGCAAATAATTCCCGAATATGATCATCACGAATGCGCTTTTTCACAGCATGAAATAGATTTTCGATTCATGAATGCTTTAAAAATGGCAGACACTCTTTTATTGCTTAAATATGTGATAAAGAAAGTAGCAAGAAAATATGGTCTTTTTGCTTCTTTTATGCCAAAACCAATACAAGATATCAACGGAAGCGGCATGCACATAAACATGTCTCTATTTAAAGAAGGAAAAAATTTATTTTATGATGAAAAAAATAAGCTTTCGGAAATTGCTCTTCATTTTCTAGGCGGTCTAATTCGTCGTATAAGCGAGATAACTTCTGTGTTAAATCAATATGTTAATTCTTACAAAAGGCTTGTACCTGGTTATGAGGCTCCTTGCTATATTACATGGGCTTTTAAAAATAGAAGCGACTTAATAAGAATACCGGCAGCAAAAAAAGAAACAACAAGAATCGAATTGCGAAGTCCAGATCCTGCTTGCAACCCTTATCTTGCCTTTGCCTTGATACTGAAAGCAGGCTTAGAAGGAATAAAGAAAAAAATTGAGCCTATAAAACCGACAGAGGAAAATGTTTATGAACTAAGCGATGAAGAAAGAAAAAAGAGAGGAATAAAAAATTTACCTTCCTCGCTTTCTGAAGCTTTGCGATTGACTGAAAAAAGCTCTTTCGTCAAAGAAGTTCTTCAAGAGCATTTGTTTTTAAAGTTTATAGAAAACAAAAAAAAGCATATCGAAGAATATGAAAAAAGTTTCTCTAGCAAGAAGGAGATGGAAAAATATAGAGTAAAGATAAGCCCTTACGAATTGCAAAAACTTCTACCGATTTTATAAAGAGTGCTCCCGGCAAGATTCGAACTTGCGACCTTCAGCTGGCTCCTGAGCTTTAGCTCTTAGGAGGTTCAGCCATCGAGTCTGCTGCTCTATCCAGCTGAGCTACGGGAGCTTGAAATTAATGGGCTTTTTCTTTTTAATATTTTACTCTCCTTAAGAACCAGAACTTACAATTTTTTATTTTTATATAATTTTGCACAATAGTTCATTTATCTCAAAAATAAAAACTTCTTTCTTTTTTTCTTATGCCTTGTTTTCAGAAAAAGAACTTTTATGTTGTATGCGAGAGCGGATTTTGCTTGCACAAGATCTGCTGTAATTAGAGTTGCGCGATTTTTTCTTGCCAGGTCGCGAATCAAAGCATCTATCTCGCCAGACTTTGCATATTTGATTTGATGCTCGCTAGGCCTCGGGCCTATGAATCTTATTTTTACTCTCGGTTTAAGTTTATGTAATTTTGCTATTTCTTCCAAGCCATCGAAGCCTACATCCTGACCTTTATTGGCAAGATTTTCGAGTTCTGCAACAACAGCATTGGGAATTAAAATCTCTCCTTGCAATTTTTTCTTAAACAGTCTTACCAGTCTCTTTTGGGCAATAACAGAAGTGTCTGCCAAGTATCTTTGTAGCTTTACTTTTGCTCTTTTTGTTTTTTTCATTTAGTTTAAAATCGAAAGCAATATTTAAAACTTATCGATATTTCGTTTTAAGATGAATTTTGCAATTTTTCAAAAAGAAAAAATTAAGGCTCTTTCAAAAAAAGACAAAAGCAGTAAAAAAACATTGGACGAAAAAATAAAAAGTTTGTGCGACAAAATCAACTCGATGAAAGAATACTACACTACTTCTTCTTGCTCTGGAAGAATTATCTTGATTAAAGATTCTTCAAAGAAGAAGAAAAATTTAATTTTGTTTAGAAGCCACAACAAAGTGCGATTTGCTGAAATTAAAAAAGTTTTAGAGAAAATTAAAAAAAGAAATAAAAATGTTAATTTCAAACAAGAAAGCTGTATTCTGCATGTTGTGTGTTCGAACATCAAAAATGCTCAGATGCTTGTTGATAAAGCAAGATTTGCGGGATGGAAAAGAAGCGGAATAATCGCTTCAAGAAAACGTGTTGTTTGCGAACTAGTTTCAACAGAGCACATAGAAATGCCTATAATTCGCAAAGGAAGAATACTTGTAAACGATTCTTTTCTTAAAATACTTATCGAAGAGGCAAACAGAAAACTAGAAAGAAGTTGGAAAAAAATAAAGAAACTAGAAAAGTTATGCGGGAGACAGGATTCGAACCTGCGTAGGCACTAAGCCACGTGGTCTTGAGCCACGCCCGTTTGACCGCTCCGGCACTCCCGCGCTAATAACTAAAAGCATTGTGGCTTATAAATTTTTAGAAATAAAAAATGAAAAATCCCTAGTAAGTGTTGAAGTAAGCGTTGAGAAAAGAAGACAGTAAGAATCTAGGTGTTCTTCCGAAGAAGAACATCAGTCAGCACCGAAGTGCTAAACTGAAACCCTAGATTATTCCTGTCTTCAAAAAAGAGAAGTTTACTATGTATATAAATCTTTCGTTAAAGCAAACGAAGGCAGCTTGTGTGCTTCCCTCTTCTAACGAAGAAGTACAACACACAACGTAAGTTGCTTAACTTCCGAGTTCGGGATGGGATCGGGTGTTTCCAACTTACTATGGCCGCCTTCAATAAAATTATAGCTTAAAAGATTTTTAAGCTTTACTGTCAAGCTCAAGGAAAAAAAGTTAAATATTAGAAAATTAAAATTGATAAAAATGCGTGCAAAAGTTTCGGAAGAAATTAAACAACAAGTTGAAATGCTTTTTAAGAAGGCACAACAAATTAGTCGCGTAAATGATGAAGAAGCGCAAAAAATTGTAAAAAAGGCAAGAAAAATAGCAAAGCACGCAAACTATAGAATTCCAGAAGAATGGCGTAACAAGTTCTGCCATAAATGCAACTCTTGGCTAGAAACAAACAGAAAAGTTAGACTTAGCAAAGGAAAAATTTCTATAAAATGCCTGAAGTGTGGTCATGTTACTAGAAAAAAATTCAAAAATTAAAATTTTTTGAACTTGCTTATAAGCTCGAGCAAATCGACGTGTCCTAAAAAGACTGCTCTACAACAATATCTTTCTAAGCCAAGGTCGTCAAGAACTTTTTTAGGATCTTCTCCTTTTTCTACTCTGGCTTTGAATTTTTCCCATAAATGAGCTATCGGCTTACCGCAACTAAAGCACCTGATTGGAATTATCATTGAACTACAAAAAAAGAAGGGTTTTTATATTTAACTAATTCGAAATCTGGCTTTAAATAGCAATACTATTTTCGTAACTCTAAAAGGGAAACATTTTTAAATTGAACGTTCTTGCTAAATCTTGCTAAAATAACTCACGAAAATGTCAATAGTAAAACTTGATAAAGTGTGCAAAACTTACGAGCTTGGTAAAGTAAAAGTTCCTGCAGTCAGAGAAGTTTCTCTCGAAATAGAAGAAGGCGACTTCATCGCGATTATGGGCCCGAGCGGTTCTGGAAAAAGCACTTTGATGAATCTAATAGGAGCGCTAGATGTTCCTACAGCTGGAAAAATTTTTTTCAAAGATAAGAATATAGCTTCGATAAGCGAATCGGCACTGGCCAAGCTAAGAGGAAAGAAAATAGGATTCATTTTCCAACAATTTAACTTAATCCCTACTCTGACTGCAAAAGAAAACGTGATGCTTCCAATGATTTTTCAAGGAATTCCAGCAGAAGAAAGAGAAAAAAAAGCAGAGAACTTGCTTGAAAAAGTCGGACTAAGCAAACGAGCAAATCACAAGCCAAAAGAGCTTAGCGGAGGAGAGCAGCAAAGAGTTGCCATTGCTCGTGCGCTAGCCAACGATCCAGAAATAATACTTGCCGATGAACCGACAGGAAATCTGGACAGTAAAACAGGAAAAGAGATATTGGAAATATTGAAAAAGCTCAACAAAGAAGGAAAAACAATTATTATCGTCACTCACGATTCAAATATCGCGAAATCTGCTAAAAAAATAATCTATATTAAAGACGGCAAAGTTGTAAAATGAAAAAATTAATTGCTTTAATTGCTATTGTTTGCTTGATCTTTGTTTATCAATCTGTTTTGACTAGAGGCGAGAGTGTTGACATTTCATTGAATTACGAACCTTATCCAGCACGTGCTGGCGATGTCTTAAAATTAGAATTCGAAATAAAAAACAATGAAGCGCAAGATCTGAATTTGACTCTCGAGCTCGACGCTGATGAGCCTTTTAACTTGATCTCTAACAAAGAAAAAACAATCTATCTCAAAGCTTTTGAAAGCAAAGTAGTTGGTTATAAAGTTTTGGTTGATCCTTCGGCAGAAGAGGGTAGGAAAAAAATTACTTTAAAATATAAAACGAATGAAACTTGGAATTATGAACATTTTTATATTCTTATCGCTCCTAAGAATGTTTATCTCGAAATCGTTTCTATAAGTCGCAATCCAGAAAAAGTTCGTCCAGGAAAAGAAGTTGAATTAAAAATTCGCATAAAAAACACCGCAAACTCTGAAATTAAAAATGTTGTTTTTAATTTTGACATAAAAGATTTGCCTTTTGCTTCACAAAGCGTAACGGAGCAAAGAATCGCTTCATTGGATGCGAAAGAAGAAAAAGAAGTTTTATTGAAACTTTTTGTTTTGGCGGATGCGGAGATTAAAACTTATAAAATTCCATTGAAAATTACATACGAAGATTCTTATGGTCAAAGTTATGTTAAGAATGATACAATCGCATTACAAGTTTATGAGGAACCGCGCTTAGAACTAAGCATAGACAGTAAACTTATAATTCAAAAACCTTCAAAAGTTCAAGTAAAAGTTTTGAACAAAGGCCTTGGAGATATTATGTTTGTCGAAATTAAATTGCTAAGCTCTAGCGATTATGACATAATACAAGGCTATGAGTACATTGGAAAAATATCTTCGGACGATTACGATACTATCGAATTTCAAATTATTCCCAAAAAAAATAGTTTAATCTTAAAACTATTGCTCAATTATCGAGATTCGAACAATCAGGAATACACTAAAATTGAAGAACTTCCTTCTAAAGTTTACACGATTTCTGAAGCACAAAAAGCAGGCCTTTTACCAAAGTCTCGCTTAGCACTGACATTGATTATAATCTTTTTAGTAGCAGCTATATTCATTTGGAGAGTGGTTTCTAAAAAAAGAAAGCAGAATATCGAAATTGAGAATGCTTAGAGAATGATAATAGATTATTTCAAGTTGGCAATAAAAAATTTGAAAAGCAGACGCTTGCGAAGCTTTTTAACAATACTTGGAATTGTTATTGGAGTTGCAGCTATAGTTGCTTTGATCTCCTTAGGACAAGGACTTCAAAGCAGCGTTGTTGAACAGTTTTCAGTTTTAGGATCTAATACTCTTACAATAACGGCCCGAGCAAGCATAAGAACTATCGGAGCCAAACTTCCCTCTCCATTGACAAAAGAAGATAAGGAAACGGTAAGCAAAGTCAGAGGTATCGATATTGTTATCGGCGGACTTTCAAGAGTAGCTAAATTCGAGTTTAGAGACGAAGTAAGATATGCTTATATTTTCTCTCTACCAGACGATACTAAAGAAAGAGAAAGATTTATAAGGGACAGCAAAGCCGAACTTGCCGAAGGAAAACTTTTCAATCCTAATGAAAAGGAAGAAGTTATCGTAGGAAGTGATTTTGGTAAGCATATTTTCAATAGAAAGATAAAATTACGAGAAGAAATAAAAATTCAGGATCGCTCTTTCAAAATTGTTGGGATTTTAAAGAAAACCAACAACCCACAAATAGACAGAGTGGTAGTAATGTCGGAAAGTACCTTAAGAGAATTGCTAAACATATCTAATGAGTATGATTTTTTAAGTGCTAAAATAAAATCCGGAGAAGACATCGACGCTGTTAAGCAAAATGTTGAGAAAGCTTTAAGAAAATCGAGAAATGCTGAGAAAGGGAAAGAAGACTTTAGCGTAGAAACGCCAGAACAAATAATTAGCACATTTAAAAATATTCTTTCGATTGTTCAAGGTGTTCTTACGGGTATAGCTGCAATATCTCTTGTTGTTGGCGGAATAGGAATAATGAATACAATGTATACTAGCGTCCTAGAGAGAACGCGCGAAATCGGAATAATGAAAGCCATAGGTGCAAAGAACTCGGACATACTTCTAATTTTTTTAATAGAAGCAGGTTTCTTAGGCTTGATAGGAGGCGCAATCGGAATAACTCTTGGAATCGGAGCTGGCAAACTTGCTGAAATCTTGTTGGCAAAGACTGCTGCAATGATAAAAATTGCAACTCCCGTTTGGCTTATCTTCGGTTCATTAATTTTTTCATTTCTAATCGGAAGCCTTGCAGGAACTTTGCCTGCCATTCACGCTTCAAGATTAAAACCTATCGAAGCTTTAAGATACGAGTAACTTGGTTAAATATAAAATAATTTTAACGATAACTTTTCTGTCTTGCAGCTCTCGCTTTACTATCGTTCGGTTTTCTCATTTCTTTTCTTCTGGTGTCCGCAACAAGCAATGCACGATCGTAAGAAAGAAAGGCTTTCTTTAGTTCTGGTTTTTTGAAATAAGCAAGCAATGCGCGCGCAATAGCCAATCTTGAAGCTTCTATCTGGCCTTGCACGCCGCCTCCTTTAACATTAACTTCTATATCGACTGCTTTAAGATCGTTGCTTAAGATAGGCCTAGCAATAACAAAAGGTTCTTGAAGCTCGAGTTGTTGAAATTGATTGAAAAGCTCTATCGGCCTTTTATTAATAACGACTTTTCCTTGTCCCGGTTTTATAGTAGCTTTCGCTATAGCCTCCTTTCTCTTTCCAGCGACGACTATTTGACCTTTCTTCAATTTTTTTTCTTTTATCTTTTTCATTTTATTGCTTTTGTCTTATTAAATTCGAAAGCTTTTCGAGAGTTATGTATTTTGTTTTTATCTCTTTTTCTAACCTAATGGCTTCTTTATCTTTGAACTCTTCCGGGACCCCTAAGAAACACTTAACTCGCTTAAAAGCCTCTCTGCCTCTTGCTTTCTTCCATGGAAGCATTCCGCGGATTGCTCTTCTTAAAATCATTTCTGGCCTTCTCGGAAATTTCGGTCCTTTTTGCACGCCTCTTCCTAATTGCAATCTTTTAATGTATTTTTCTAAAATTTTTTCAGGCGAACCTGTAATTATTGCTTTTTCCGAATTTATTATAATAATATTATGCCCTTGCAAAGCTTTTTTTGCTGCAAAACTTGCCAATCTTCCTACTACTGCATTTTGTGCATCTATAATTATTTCCATTTTAAATTATTATTTTAAAATTTTTATTTTTGCTTTCTTCGACAAATTGCTCAATTGTTTTAAACTTTGAACCAGAGCTTTGTATTTTTTGAAGAGCTTTTTTCGATGCTTTAAAAGCAACAAGCTCTATTTTTTTATTCAAATTTCCTTTACTAAGTACTTTACCTGGAACTATGATTGTGTCACCATTTTCGCTCTTCTTATCGATTTTTTCTAAATTAACCTCGACTTGCTTTCTTCTCGGCAAAGCAAGATAACGCGCAACAACCAATAACTCGGGCTTTTCTTTCGAAGCTTTTTTCAACTTAAATATCGTTTCCTTTAGTTCCAAATTTTTCCTTTGTGCTTTTTTGTTAATTTGAGTTTTGCTTAGCATCTTAACATTTTTCCTTTTGTACTTTTAAATTTTATGTATGCGGGAGACAGGATTCGAACCTGTGCAGGCACTAAGCCATACGGTTTCCACCATAGGCCTTAGCCGTACCCGTTTGACCGCTCCGGCACTCCCGCATAAAATAGAAAATAAAAAGGTTTTATAAAAGTTTGCAAAAAAATTACTTTATAGCCTTATCGAGCTGTTTGAGATTTTTATTCAAAATCTCTACTGCCTCGATAAATATTTCTTTAGGAGTTTTTTGACCAAAACTTTCTATATGGAAAACAAAATCCTCTTGGCTTGGTTTAATAGTTATTGCATTTTTAAGCTCCTTGCACAATTCAACGCAAGCTTCACAAAGATCGCACTTCAAAGGATCGATCGTTATGTTTTTATCTTTAACGGTTATTGCTTTCTTTGGACATACATCAAGACACTTCATACAAAGATCGCAACCTTTTATTGTTACTTCTGGCAAAGCATTGAACCATATCAAGCCACAAGAAAACTTAGCATGCTCTTTTGCCATGCCTAAAACAGCTTCTGCAACCAGCTCCAATTCTTGATCCTTTTCTAGCACTACCAAAGGCATTTCTCCATACACCGGCTCGCAATCTTTTGCCTTTAGCTCTGAAGCATACACTGTCTTTGGACCCTTTGCTTTCAATTTTAAAACAGCCGTGCACTTCAAGCAACCTTTACCCTTGCAAGAACATTCTTCTTTAGAAGTAAAAGTTTTTGACGCTTTCAAAGGCACCAAGCCAAGTCTATGTGCAAGAATTTCGTCGTAAAGAGCAGAATCGTTTTTGTAAAATTCTACTGTATCGATTGCAAGTACAGGAATTTCCGTAGCTGCACGCCTTATAGCGTTTGCAAAGCTAAAATTAATTCCTCTAATAACAAAAGACATTTTTTCTTCACTTTCGTAAATCTTTTCAATTTTCATTTTACACTCTTCTTCCACGCTTACCGCCTTTAACTTTTGGTCCTCCTCTTGGATATGGAGTCACATTAGATATATTTAAAATTTTTAATCCTTCTTTCGCCAAAGTTTTTATAGCAGCATTAGCTCCAGGACCTGGAGAAGGTGCAAGTTTGTTGCCTTTTCCCTTTACGCGAACAAAAACACTCGTTATGCCGAATTCTTTTGCTTTTTCTGCAGCCGTCTTTGCTACGAACATTGCAACAGTAGGATTTGCTTTCAATCTGTCGTGCTTGGTAATCTGGCCTCCGGATACTCTTGCAATAGTATTGCCAGCCAAGTCTGTAATGTTAACAATCGTGTTATTACACGTAGCTTTTATATTTGCTATTCCTATTATCTCCTTTTTCTTGGTCATTTTATTCTTTTGTTATGCTTGTTTCTTCCTTTACACTAACGATTCTTCCGGGAACATTGCATGCAGCTCCATTTATTTTAATTTTTTTATGAACAATTAATTGTCTTGCTTCTTTTATTGTTCTCGCAAGTTTTTTCTTGAAAACTATTGTTTGAAGTCTTCTATTCAAAATATCTTCTTTTGTTAAAGCAAGAACATCGTCTATAGTCGCATTCTTGCTTACTAAACCCAGTTTATTTAGATGTTCTATAAATTCTTCTTGTTTTTCTGGATGCAAAATTAATTTTTTTGCTTGTTCTCTTATTTTTCTTAGTTTTGCTTCTGCTTTCCAAATTTCTCTTTTGTTTTTTAAACCATATTTCTTGATAAGTTCTCTTTCTTCTGCTATTCTTGCTGCATCGTGAAGTTTTCTAGGTTTCTTATATTTTTTCCTTTTTCTTTTTGGATCTCCCATTTTTATCTTTTTCCAGAAACTTGTGGTTTCTTTACGCCTTTTACTCTTCCTTTTGTCTTGGCTCTAAAGTGCGATTTCGTTCTTTGTCCTCTTACAGGCTGTCCTAGCATGTGTCTTATACCACGATAACATTTAATTCTTTTTAGTCTTCTAATATCGAACTCTCTCTTAAGATCCACGTCTGCTCCTATAAGATGCGTGCTTTCTCCTGTTTCAAAATCTTTTCTTCTATTCAAAAGCCATTCTGGAACTTTCGGATTTTTTATGAAATCTAGAATTTTTTCTATTTCAGAAGAGGTTAAAGAAGAAATCTTCCTTTTTTTGTCTAATCCTAAAGCGTTGCATATCGCATTAGAAAAACTCCAAGAAATTCCTTTTATTTTTGTCAGGCCTGCATAAATAGACATATGGCCAGGAATGTCTGTTCCGGCAATTCTTACAATTGTTTTTTCTTTTTCTTCTTCCATTTTATTTCACAAAAAGAGGATGCCTTACTTCTTGTGTCAGCTCCTCGAAAAGTCTTTTTTCAATGACTTTTTTAGGGTCGGGTATGTTTTTAAGTCTTTGCTTTATGTCCTGAAAGCTCGTAAAAGGTTTTTTCTCTCTTTCTTTAAGGATCATTTCTGTATACTTTTTACCAAAACCCGGAAGCAATTCAAGTTGATGCACTCTTTTGTTTATAGCATTGCATGTATTGAAAAATTCTACAAATCTGCTTTCTTGCTCTGAAACAACTCTTTGAACAAAATCTTTAAGCTGAATTTTTGCTGTTTCTGTAAGCTTTTCTTTCGGAAGTTTCCCTTTAATAAAGTATATTTTGTCTCTTTTATCTTGACCGATATAAACTTCTTCTTTAAGTTGTAGAGTTACATTACGCTTAGGAACTAGCTCTAGAAGCGTGAAATGTTGTAATCCGACAGCTTGCGCTATGGCCATTCTTTTCGTATCGAATGGATAGCCATGAGGTAAAAAGTCTAGGATTATTGCCCTTTCTTCTTTCATTTTCTTTTTCAAGCTCTGTACTTTTGCACAATTTCAAGTATTTTTTGGATCTCATCTTGCTTCAAGGAAATTTCCGGACTCGTTATTTTCCTTAAATCTTCGGCATCTTCTGGCAGCAAATCTATGATCTTGACGATTTCCTCTTGTCTTAGGCCAAAAATGTTTAAAGCCTCCAATTCTTTTCGTAATTCTTGAGCCTTTGCTGCGCTTATTTTATTAAATTTTTTAATAAAAGCTTCCAATTTCTTAATTTTTTCTCTATCGTCTTTTAATTTGCTCAACAATTCCTGAACTTCTGCTAGCGATAAAGCTCTTGCTTGTTTTATCATTTTTTTATCTTTATTGGTTTTAAATGTGCTGTGGTTGTTATTATTCTCTTAACGACTTTGCCATTTAAAAACTTCACTACATAAGCCCTGCCTTGTTTTTTTTCTATTGTGCCTATCTTGCCATGAAATCTTTCTGGGAATTTTCCTTTTGCTTCTGAAACATCAAGAACCAAGGCTACTTTATCGCCAGGTTGGTAACAATGAAAATACTGGCTAAGTCTTTTTTTTCCTTTTTCTCTTACTCGCTTCCTCGATTTCATTTTTTAAATTTATGCTTTACTTCGACAAGCAACTTGTCAATTAATTTATCTAGTGCTTTATAAAGATTAGCGTCCTCGGCTTTTGCCGAAATAGCTTTTCCTGTACTGAAAAACAAATCTGCTCTTAGCTCGTGAATTATTCTCGTTAAATGTTTATATTCGTGCTTGTGTTGTTTTAGTTCTATACTCAAAAGTTGATATTTAATATTTATTTTCTCTATCCTTCTTGCAATAATTTTCTTAACAGCTTCTAGCTCGCTTGCGTCAAGGTTCTCGAAACCGATTAGCCTTAAATCTGGCATTTTTTAAATAAGAAGATTTGTTTTAAAAATCTTACTTAAAAAATCGTCTTTTCAACTAAACAATCTCTTCAGAGTGTCCAAAGTATAAAGGATTGTTGCAAGAGCTTGGTTCTTGGATGGTTCAAAAATTTTCTGCCTTTTGTGTACGCTATGAATCCTGAGCTGATTTATTAAAGAAATTTGATTGCTCAGTCCGGGATCAAGCTCGATGCCTTTTTCTTTTACTCTTCTTATAAGATTTCCGAGACCTATGCCGGGAGCTTCTTCAAGCAAATCGCGATTTGTCAATTCAAAATACTTCCTATGAAAAGCGATTTCTAGTATCTTAGCGCACAGCATCATTACGCTTCTATAACAACCATGCTTCAAACAAACTTCTGCTTCTGAAAAATTCTTCTTTACTTCAGATTCTATTTCTTTGGGTAATGAAGGCAAAACAAAAGTGAATGCTTCATGATTCTGCTTTTCTTTTGCTTCTATAGCCGAAAGAATTGAAAAAAGAATTTCTCTAGCTTTAAACAAATTTTCGTGATTCTTTTTTTCAAGAAGCTTGGAAACCTCTTCTAGCTCACGAAAGTCTGGAAAGCTCTTTTTAACTTTTAAAAACAAATTATCTATTTCTTTGGCATAATATTCTTTTTCTCTTTGTCTGTAACTAAGAGGCTTTCTTATTTCTTGTTTTTCAACAAAAATTTCTTTATCGATTACAAAATCTATTTTTGAAAGCAGTTCATGAATTTCCTTCATTTTTCAGCTTTTGCTCTTCAATTTTTTCGCATTCTTCGATATAAGGACAATAATCGCAGCGCCAGTCTTCTAAATCCTTTGGAATTTCTGGTACAATGTTTTTATCGACAAATTCTTTAAGCTTGTTGAATTCCGAAAATATTTTTTTAACAATGTTTTCGTCATAATTTATAAGAAATTCCTTGAGTTCTTGTGTATCTTTGTTTTCATAAATAAGAATTCCTTTTTTAATTTTAAAAAAATACAAATAAAGCTGAAGTTGTTTTACATGGTCCTCGTCTGGAGATTCTTTTTTAAATCTTGCTGCATTGACGCTCTTTATTTCAACAACATAGGGCTCGCCCTTGATATTTATTATAGCGTCTGCTCTTCCATGAATTAGCTCGTTGTTCGGAATTTCGATTTCTACAGCATTGACAAGCCCTAAAGAAAATAAAACGCCAAGGATGCGCATATGCGTATGGTCTCCGTGTTCAAAAATTCTCATAACTCTAGCATCTATTTCTTTCTTAGGATAATTCTTAAGCGAGAACCATATAGCTCTAGGACATTTACCAGCATCTGAAACAAAAAAAGTTGTCTTTTCTTTTTCTGTTTTTTTTGTCTTGTAAAATTCATCGATCAGTTCCTTGATCATAAATAAACAATATACTCAAGGTTTTTTAGCTTTTCTCATTCTTATTCATAATAACCGCTCTCTCTTAAATGCCGAAGATATTCTTTATCGATAATGCTTCTACGACCAGTACGGCCAAAACGGCCAGCACGGCCAAAAGAGTTTGTATAAAACGACTTTTCTTCTTCGATTTTTCTTTTTGATTCGTCAAGAAAATGCGTGTAAAGAGAAATGTAAACAAGTCTCCACATCAAATCTTGAGATTGAACTTTTGACAAATTTTTATAAAAAACTTCAGATGCTTTAAGCTCTAGTTCTGAAATACAACTGAAGAATTCTTTATGCTTTTTACAAAAATCTTGTACTGCTTTTCTAACGGTTTCGTTATAAAACTCTTCCTGCGGAAGCATTTTCGATTTTTTTAAAAATATATTTAGTGCCGTTGGAAGGTAGTATATTATTTATTTTTTGACTTATCAGTATAATAACAATTCCTTATTTTTTAAATACTAGTATATCTTCTACATAGATTTTTCCTTTATCGGCTTTTGAAAGACCATGCTGTATGACATTCGCTAATTCGAACCCTTCAGATTTACCTAAATCAGCTATTATTGGTGAAGTATCTATTCTTTGTTCCTTCCCATTTATGCTCCAAGTATGGTATTTGCTGACAACCATTAGATATAATTTATTTTTTTTCAATACCCTATAGCACTCTCTAAAAGATAATTTCATCATTTTTAGATAATTTTCGACGATAAAGGCTTTCATAGATCTTTTAGATTTCTTTAACATTTCAATAAGTCTCATGCTGGATGCAGGTAGTTGTATGGTTTCGTAAATTTTCATAAAAGATGGCAAACCTTTATTGTTCCTAAAACAAGAATCATAAAAATCTTTTGTGGATCCGTATTTTAAATCATCATCAAAACCTAAAATTATGATTGAGACTTTGTTGTTACCTACGTAATCAAGAGCATCAAAATATGGTGGTGACGTTAAAATACCGTCTATGGACGAATCTTTTAAAAAAGACATATCAGTAGAATCTGCTCTGATTATATCTACATTACCTTTAGAGAGATTAATATTAAGTTTCTCAGCCAGTCTGTAAGTAGCATAAAGTGTCAAATACCTATCCTCTACATATGTCTTAAAAGACGTTAAAAAATCTAACAAACGTTTTTTTTCACTATACTCTACTATTTTTTGACTTAAAAGAACCAAAAGAAAATTTTTAATTTTTTCTTCTTTTATTTTTTCTATTTCATTTTTCAAAGAAATTATAGCAGGGATATGTGGAGAAATATTTTCATATAGCTGTGTTCCAATTGTGTGTGCTTTTATTTTTTCTTTTATATTTGTTATTTCTTTATCTAGTTCGTTATAATCGATTGTTTTTGGCAAATTAAAAATTTTTATTATTTCTTCTCTTAGTTTTTTGATGTTGTAATCTAATCTGCATTTTACGTTAGAAATAAGTTGACCGATTTTTAAAATCTCGACACCGATGACATTTATTCCCATTGCCGGAGCGTCTGCTATGAATGCTCCTGAGCCTACAAAAGGGTCAAGAATTGTGTCGCCTTCGTTAACTCTTAAAAGATTTATTAGAGCTCTAGATATTCTAGGGTCGCCTTTGCCTTTGTATTTATGTAAATAATGCAGGAATGGTTTTCTTAAGTCAGTAGATGTCCAATCGATAAAATCTCCAATATGGGTTTTGCCTAGCCCAAAATGAGGAGAGCGATAGTGTCCTGTTTGAAGGTGGGATATCATTTCATCTAATCCTTGATCAATTCCTTTTTCTTTTTCTTCAAAATATTCTAACCAGTTGCTATTGTTTCTAGGTTTAAACACAACGGTGGGTAATTTTTTCACCTCAGATGCGTATTCAAAAAGAGTATGAACAGGAATTATTCTGACTGTAATTAATTTTTTTGATTCCATCTCTTTTAAAAATACTTGAATGTAAGGATTTATGAAATTGTTAGTTGGTACGTATTTAATTCCTAAGGAGTTAAAAAGATGATGCAAATTGTTTCCATCAACTTCGCTAATAGCATAAATTTCTCTAAAAAATGTGGCTTTTTTTGCTATATTAATTATATCACAAGATTCCACTTTTGCTAAATATCCTTGTACCTCTCCTAAATATAATAACCTTGTGATTAAATGTATTACTTCATCGTCTAACTGATTAAATGGCCTACTTTTAAAAATAGATGGGATGGTCTTAATGGGTTCTACTTTCACACCTAATATGCTCTCTATTTCATGCTTCGCAAAATGAGCTTCGTCAGGATCTCTTAAGTCAAATTTAATTTTTGCTATGATGAATATGTCATATACCATCTTAGACGCCTTTATCTATGTTGAAAAGATCGCAAGGTTTTATTTTAAATTGCAATTTAGTGGGGTCTGGCGTACCGCCTTTTCTTTGCATTGTTATTCTACCAATGTATAGATTGCCTTGAGGTGAAATTTTAACGTCACCTTGACCAAAGAAATTCATCACAGTATTTATGTCTTTCAATACCCACGCAGTAGTATCTTTACTCTTGTCATATTTTGTAACTAACATCCAATCAGCTGAGAATCCGCCTCGACCTTTTAAAATGTCGCTTACTATTAGAATTTTATTTCTTTTAAAAAAATCTACTATTTTATCTCTTAGTATATCATTAAGCTCGTCTAAAAATACCCTCTTTTTATCTCTAAGATTTTGAATATTTACTTTTAATTTACCTGGATATTTCGCTGGCGGGATTTCTCCTGTAAATAACTTTAGCCCTATCGCTATTTCGTCATCAAAGTTCCACATTTCTCTATAAGAATCCACCCATCGTTTATCTACCTGGTTATAGTCTGCATCAGAGTTAGCTTTCTTCAAAGACAAATTTTCGATTTTTAACATATCGTTGATCTTAATTAAAATTCGTATTTGAACTTGAATATCTGCTTTTTTAAATTTCATCAAAGCCTCATACTCGTTTTCGTTAAATCCGAACTCTTTGACTTGCGTCCTTTTAATTCGAGCAGGAATTTGTATGGCTTTAACATTTTGGATATCCTTAATTTTGTATCCCATTATTGAAAGCCATATCTTTGCCTCTTCATCCATCTTCCATTTATTAAATTTTTCGCATACTGCTCTTTCATTTGCAAATCCTCCCCTGGCGACTCTGGAACCAAAATCAAAATTATACATTTTATTTTTCGCCTTTTTGTTTGTGTTTGCTTTTCTTTTCAAGTAGCGCTCTATATCTCTTCTTAAATCTATTAATAATAATTTCCACCTCAAAATTCTCCTTCCCGAAAATCTCGTCCATTAAACTTCCATCAGGATTTTTTAATTTCCCGGCTTCTTTCCAAAGCAATAGTTCTTTAAGAACTTGTAAATTATTTCCGAAAATAATCATGTTATACCACCCGTCGTCTTTTATCTGACCAAATGTTTTAACTCTCCGAAGAGAAACAGCCATAGTATCTGTTATTATATCAATACCTCTTTCTTTTCCAAAATAAACTAATTCGGTCTTTTGTTTTCCTTCAAATAAAAACCATTTGAATTCCTCTGGTAATGGTTTACCTTCTTTCAATCTTTCAACAATGAATTTTATTTGTTCGTCTGCTCCTTCTTTCATTTTCTCATATCAAAAATAATTAATATTTTGCCTTTTTAATTCTTTATTCTTTATTTGCTTTTATAAAATTACAGCTCATCCAAAGGATTTTTAACTTTTTTTAGTTCTTCTGTTGTTAGATGAGTATAAAGCTGTGTGGTGCTTAATGATTCGTGCCCTAGCAAGGCTTGAATTTTTCTTATATCTGTTCCCGAGTCAAGCAAATGAGTAGCAAAAGAATGTCTCAAGCAGTGTGGTGTTACTTTCTTGTTGATTCCTGCTTTCTTTGCTGCAAGCTTTATTATTTTTTGTATGTTCCTTGTTGTCAATGGCTTTTCTCTTGACAAAAGATATTGTCTTCCAGGTTCTTTAACATATGGTTCAAGCTCTTTGATTAATTTCTCTGGCAGTATGAAAATTCTATCTTTTTTACCTTTTCCCTTGCGAATCCAACCTATTCTTTCTTGTAAGTCGATATCGTTGCACTTCAAGTTTACAAGTTCGCTTACGCGCATTCCTGTCGAGTATAATAACTTAATGATAAGCTTTGATTTTTTTGTTTCTGCACTTTCGATAAGCTTCTTAACTTCCTCTTTTGTTAAAACTTCCGGCAATTTTTTTTCTTTTTTCGGCAACTTTAGGGTTATGGGTTTTTTTAAAATTTCGGAAAAAAAGAACTTCAAAGAGGCTGCTGCTAAAGCGATGGTGCTCTGTGACTTTTCAAGCAAAGAAGCAAGAAAATTCTTTGCATCTTGCTCATTAAGCTCTTCTATTTTTTTGTTCGATGTTGTAAGAAATTTTCTTATGAACCATGAGTAATTGCGAATAGTAAAATTACTAGATCCTCTTAACTTAAGCTCTGCTCTTAGCTCGTTCAATATAGCTTCAAATTGGTTTTCCATCTTTAGCTTTTAAAACGAACTTGTTTATAAATTTTTATCGAAATCTTTTCCACGCAAAAAAGAGACCCTTTTTTTAATTAATTTTTTAAAATTATCTTTAAATAGTTTTAATAGAGCAAATGAAATTTAGAATCGCTACGCCTGAAGAGGAAGCTATTGTTTTGCTATCGCTTATAAAGCAAAGGCCATGCCCTGAATTGGTTTTAGCAAGCAAAATCCCTATTTCAAAGAAAGACTACATAAAAATAAAAAAATCTCGAAGAATTAAAGAAGTGTTGCCTATAATCAAGTCGTTAAAATCTAAAAATAAAAATATTGAGGAGATAAAGTTGAAAATAGAAAAGGAATGGAACCTTAATAAAAAGATTCTTGAGAAAAAGTTGAATAAATTCGGCATAAAAATTAATAATAAGATAAAAGTTGTTTTGATGCCTCATATAAGATACGGGCTTTACAATCCCAATAAAGGAATAATTTATGTTCCTTTTAAATGTAAAATTTCATTAATTCTTCACGAACTTATCCATATTTGGTTTTGGAAAAATATTCAAAGATTTGGTATTGAAAAAAACAAGGCAAGTTGGCTGGTTTCAGAAGCTTTAGCTTCATTAATATCTCAGGAAATTGGTCCAAAATATAAGACTGATTTTTGTAAAGAAATTGCTCCTTATCGAAAAAAACTTAAAGCTTTATGGAAAAATAAAAAGCTAGCTATTTTTATAAAAAATGCTTACAAAGAACTTAGAAGTCGTTCTAAATAACAAATTTTGCATAAAAATGTGGTTCGCTTAATATACGTTGTGCGAACTTTTTCTTGATTTTATATTATTAAAACGAACTTTTTAATATCTGTCTAAAAGTTTTAAGCGATGGCAAAAAGTTTTAAGCTAAGGTTTTAGACTAAGTTTGGCTTTTTATTTGCTTTTCTTGCTTTATCTTGCTTTAGCTTTTGGTTTCTTAAATCCTTTTTGTTTTTTGTTTTTTTTTCGTTTTTTCTTTTGTGTTTGAAACTTTTAGTTTTGAAACTTCTATTTTAATTTTTCAAAAGATTATATTTTTGAGCTTAAAATGTTGAACACATTTGATCTAAATTAATCACAAATTTTAATCGCTTAAATCTTTTTGCTATTGTTTTATAGCCTCAAGCTTTGCTAGCTTAGTTTTAATTGTTATTTAAAAATTTAAAGCGAACTTGGTTTTTTTAATAAACCCTGGTTTTTCAGTTGTTTTTTAGGTTTTGCTGTTTTTGCTATTCTTCTCTTGCTTGCTTTTTGTTGTTTTTCTTACTTGCTTTTTGCTTTTTTGATTTTGTTGTTTTTGCTTTATGCTAAATAGTTTTTTATAAGCAATTACTAATAGTTTATAAGCAATGACTTGCTGCAAGCTTAAGTTGATGTGCTTTTATCTGTGTTTTGAATTGCAAGACCTTAAGCGTACAAATCATTAAGCATATGGTTTTGATATAAATTTTAAAAAGTTGCTTGAAAATAAAATTTTAATAAACTTTAATCTTGATTTTACTTTAATCTTGATTTGCTTTTGCTATGTTTTTTTAGAAAAATTTAAAAATCAAAAAAAACATAGTTTTGCATGGGTTTTTTATGGTTCGGTAAAAAAAGAGACGAACTAAAAGAGATTCGCGAATCTTTTGAAAATATTAAACAAGATATGATGCATATTTCTGGCTGGATTAAACACCTGAACGCAAAAAATAAACACCTAGAGGCAAGTTTTGAAAACCTTTCAGAAGAAATTCTAAAAATTAAGGAAGATATCGACGATATCAAAAGCAGTCTTTTGATGCTAAAAACAATTGATAAGCGAAGGGTGTTTAAACACCAACAAACAGGTGTTTATAAACAAACAGGTGTTCAAGGTGTTCAAACACGTGTTCAAACAGGTGTTCAAACACCTTTATTTGATGAAATTTTGAAAAATTTGACTTCATCTGAAAGAGTAATTGTTTGGATTTTGTTGAATAGTGACCTTAAGCTGAGTTGTGAAGATCTTGCAGCCTTGCTAGGGAAGCAAAAAAACACAATTCGCGGACAGATAAACAGCATAAAGCAGAAAAGTGAGAGTTTGCTTGAGGAGGTTCTTGAAAAAAATGGTAAAAAAAGGTATTATATAAATGAAAAAGTGAGAGAAATTTTAATGAGAAGTTTAAAGAAAAAAGCTAAGCAAAAAAGAAAAAGTGAGAGTTCGTAAATTTGAAAAGTTCGCTTTAATTAAATAAGAAAACTTAAAAAACTAAAAAAGAGAGTTAAAGGTTCGAATACTGTATATTGTACTAAAATTTAAGATCAACACAAAATGTTGTAGTTTTTTCGATTTTTTCAATTGTTTTTTAGCTAGGATAAAAATATTCGGTTAAACGATTTCAATATTCATCAGCCCTTATCTTAGCAAGAACATCTAAAGGCATTAGCTCTCGAAACTCACGAGGAACTTCTAAAAGTATTTGTTTATTGTTCAGCTTTTCTCTTATAATTGGAACTCCTTTTTTGATAAGTCTTAAAACATAATCGCGTACAGAACTTTCGCTTAAATTTGTTTTTAGCGCGATGTCTTTATAAGTTACTTTTCTTTTTTCGCTTAAAATGTAAAGTGCTGAAAAAATAAAAAATTCCTGTTTTGTTAGATCTTGAAACTTTCTTTGAAAAAACTTAAGATTGTTGATAATCGCTTCTTTTGATTGTGAGCTAGAAACATAAAAAGTTCGCTTTAATTCGTCTGTTGGTTGTCTGTTGAGTGTCTGTCTGTTTGTCTGTTGGTCTGTTGGAACCCCTTCATTTCCTGTGGAACTTTGGAAATTAAGGCTTAATTCTTCGTTTTTTGCCATTTTTGCAAAACCGGATGTGTCGATGTGTTGGATTTTCTGTTGGAATGTGTTGGATTCTTGAATTTGCTTTATTTGAGCCAAAAAAGAGTAAATCTGATCAACTTGAGCTTTCAAAAGATTAATTTCTTGCTTCAATTCAAAAATGTCTTGCTTTACTCTATCAAAAGCCTCTTTTAGTTTGTCTGTCATTTTAAAAATCACAAAAGCGGTTTTGCTAAAGACTTATATGCTTCATAAGCTTTATTAGAAAGGCGCCATCTCAAGCGTCTAGTGTATTCTTTACCTTGATTGTTTTTCTTAACGCTCACTACAAGATCTTTGGCCTCAAGATCCAGCAAGAGTTTCTTAATGTATTCTTCGTCACGGGCAAGCTCTTTTGCAATTTGAACTGTAAATAGCATCTTTGGAGAATTTTGAAAAAGTAAATGCAATATTGCTTCTTGAATTTTCTTTTCTTTTTCTTTATTGATTCGTGGCATTTCTGGAAAAAAAGATTAAAATTTATAAGTTTTATTGTTCAATAAAAGACGTTTTACTTGAAAAATAAAGTAAAAAGATATCAAAAATGATAAAGATTATTGAAAAGCCTAGCAAAAGTGAAGAAATAATTGGTTTGCTTGACAAAGACGTAGAGCAATGGTTCTTTTCAAAATTCAAAGAGTTCAGCTTACCGCAGCTTTATGCGCTTAAACCTATTTTCGAAAGAAAAAATATATTGATTTCAGCCCCAACAGGAGGTACAAAAACCTTGACTGCTTTTTTGCCAATAATCAACTATCTTGTAGTCTTGGCAAAAAAACAAGAACTTGAAAATAAAGTCTATTGTGTATATGTTTCTCCTCTTAAAGCACTGAACAATGATATTTTCTTCAACTTGATTACTCCTCTAAAAGAGATAGAAGAGATAGTCAAGAAAAAGCAGAAAATGCAAGAAATCAGGATTAAAGTAAGAACAGGAGACACAACGCAGGAAGATAAGCAAAAGATGTTGAAAGAGGCCCCACATATTTTAGTAACAACACCAGAAACTTTGGCCATAGTATTGTCTAGCAAAAAATTTATTGAAAAACTAAAAGAAGTCGAATTTGTAATTGTTGATGAAATTCATGCTCTTGCCAATAAGAGAGGAACTCATCTTTCTTTAAGTTTGGAAAGGTTACAGCATGTATCAAAAATTGTTCCTGTAAGAATAGGCTTAAGCGCAACAGTAGCTCCTCTTGAAGAGATGGCAAAATTTCTTGTAGGTTTTGAAAAAAAAGGTACAGAATGGAAACCAAGAGATTGCCTTATTGCAGATGTTCAGTTCTTAAAAAAAATGGATCTTAAAGTATTGTCGCCTTTGAAAGATATGATAGACACGAATGCGAAAGAAATGAAAGAAGGGCTTTATGGATTGCTCGACAAATTAATTCAAGAACATAAAACTACTTTAATTTTTACAAATACGAGAAGCGCTACAGAAAGAGTAATCGCTCATCTTAAAGAGATGTTTCCGCATCGTTATGAAGCTTTAGAAGAAAGCATTGGAGCTCATCATTCTTCTTTAAGTAGAGCGCATAGGTTTTCTATAGAACAAAAACTCAGAGAAGGAAAACTAAAAGCTGTCGTATCTAGCACTTCTCTTGAATTGGGCATTGATATAGGCTATATAGATCTTGTGATTTTGCTTGGATCGCCTAAAAGTGTTGCCAGAGCGTTGCAAAGAATAGGAAGAGCAGGCCATAGATTGCATGAAACAAGCAAAGGAAGATTGATTGTGCTTGACCAAGATGATTTAATAGAATGTGCTGTCTTGCTGAAAGAGGCTTTGGAAAAAAGAATTGATAAGGTAGAAGTGCCTAAAAACGCGCTAGATGTTCTTGCACAGCATATTTTCGGCATGGCTATACAACAAAAATGGAACATAAACGAAATGTTTGATTTAATCAGAAGAAGCTATTGTTTCAATAGCTTAAGCAAAGAAGACTTTCTTTCGGTTATAAGCTATCTTGCTGGCGAGTATAATCTCGAAGCCAAACAAGTTTATGCAAAAATTTGGTACGATCCTGAAACCAAAGAGATAGGTAGAAGAGGCAAACTTGCAAGGATGATTTATATGACAAACATAGGGACAATACCGGAAGAAAGCTTTGTAAATGTTATTATAGCATCGCCTTCTGATAGGAAAAATGAAAAAGTCGGTGTTATCGATGAAACTTTTCTAGAGCGCTTGAAAAAAGACGATGTTTTTGTTTTGGGCGGCAATAGATATCAATTTCTCTATGCGCGTGGAATGAATGCTTATGTGAATGCTAGCGTACAAAAACCACCGACAATTCCTTCATGGATAAGTGAAATGCTTCCTTTGAGCTTTGATCTCGCTTTAGCAATACAACGCTTTCGCGCTTTGATGGAAGAGCTTTTCAAAAAGAAAAAAAGCAAGCAAGAAATAAAGCAGTTCATTATGAAATACTTGTATGTTGATCAAAACGCTTGTGATGCCATCTATAATTATTTTTATGAACAATTTCATTATGCTGGAATTCCTCATGAAAAGAAATTGCTTTTAGAGCATTATGTTGATGAGCAAGGTAAAATTTATTATATTTTTCACTCCCTTTATGGAAGACGTGTTAATGACGCTTTGTCTAGAGCCATCGCTTATATTGCAAGCAGACGTGACGTCGAGCTTGGAATTAATGACAATGGTTTTTTTCTCGCTTCTTTTAGCAAACTACAAGTAGAGAAAGCTTTGAGAATGCTTGCCGAAAAACCAGAACAATTGCGTTACATTCTCGAAGAAGCTATTGAAAAAACAGAAGTTTTTAGAAGACGTTTTAGGCATTGCGCTACTAGGGCTTTAATGATTTTACGCTCTTACAAAGGAAAAAGTAAAACCGTTGGAAGACAACAACTAAAATCTGATCTTTTGTATTATGCGATAAAAAAAATTTCGGAAGATTTTCCTATAATAAGAGAAACGAAAAGAGAAATTCTTGAAGACTTGATGGATTTGAAAAATGCTGAACAAGTTTTGAAATGGATCAAAGAAGGAAAAATTAAAGTAGAAAGTATAAAAACAGAAGTGCCCAGTCCTTTTGCTTTGAACTTGGTAACGCAAGGCTATGCAGATCTTATGAGAATAGAAAATAAAATTTTGTTCTTAAAGAGAATGTATGAAAAGATAAGGGAAAAAATAAAAAGAAAAGGCTACTGAAATAAAATTCATAAGAGCAGGACGTGGCGATCGTGTCTACTAACTTTTTTCGTTTGTGATGAGCTTAAAAACAGCGATTAATTTTTTAAATACAAACAGCATAAAAAGTCTATGCAACAAATTGTTTTGCTTGCGGATCCTGGAAGCGACTCATGGCAGCAGGCTCTCGACATTTTTAATTATTTAAAAAATAAAATTGATGTAAGACTTGTAAAAATCGAAATTAAAAAATTCAGAAATGGTGAAAAAAAAGTTAAAATTCAAGAAAACGTTAGAAGAAAAATTTGTTTCTTTCTGCATGATTCGAGTAAAAATCCGGAAGAATGGTTCTTTGAATTGCTAGCTACGTTGCAAGCGCTGAAGAACTCTGGAGCGAGTGAAATTGTTGCGGTTTTACCTTGCTTGCTTTACTCAAGACAAGACAGAAAAGATGAACCGCGCGTTGCAATAAATGCAAAACTTATTGCCGATTGTATAAGCATGTATGCCGATAGAGTTATTACAATCGACTTGCATGCAGCACAAATACAAGGGTTTTATAGCATACCTTTAGATAATTTGTATAGTTTTCCAGTTGTTATAAATTACTTGAAAGAAAAGCATTCTGAGCTGTTGAAGGATCTGGTTATTGTAGCTACAGACGCAGGAGCCGCCAAACTTGCTTATTCTTTTTCAAAAAGATTGAATAATTTAGGCATAAAAAGCGATATAGCACTAGGATCAAAGCAAAGACCAAAAGAAGGAGAAGTTTCGGAAATAAAAATAATAGGTGATGTAAACAATAAGAATGCTTTGATTGTTGATGATATTATCGATTCTGGCAACACGATTGTAAAATGTTCTGAAGTTTTGAAAAAAGAGAAAGCTAAAAAGATTTTTGTTTACGCTACTCATGGAATTTTTTCAGAAGGTGCTGAAAAATTCAAAGAAATAGAAAAAATTTTTACAACAAATACGATGTATAATAAAAATTATGAAAAAGTTGAGGTTATATCGTTAACTAATTTACTTGCAGAAGCCATATATCGTGAAGCAGTCGGCGAGTCTCTTTCGGAGTTGTTCGAATAATTAAAAATTTAAACAATCTAAGATTTGATTTTTTATGGAAATTTTACCTGGAATTGAAATAAAAAATAAAGCTTTATGGATCAAGCGAAAAAAAGTTCTAATCATTGCAGACTTGCACATAGGCTATGAACAAGCTCTTGTAGAAGAAGGGATTCTTGTTCCTAGAACTATGTTCAAAGAAATAAAAAAAGAAATAGAAGAATTGCTGAAACTTAATCCTAAAATTGTTATAATAAACGGCGATCTTAAACACGAATTTTCAAGCATATCAAAACAAGAGTGGCAAGAAACTCTAGAGCTTCTCGATTTGTTGTTGAAAAAAGCAAAAGTAGTTCTTGTTAAAGGAAATCACGACACTATTTTAGAACCAATAGCGCGCAAGAAAAATTTGCTTATTAAAGATTTTTATTGCTTTGATGATGTTTGTATTTTACATGGACATAAATTTTTGCTTGATGCAGAAATTTTTTCAAAAAAAGTTAAGATTTTAATCATTGCGCACGATCATCCTGCCATCTCGCTTTCCGAAGGAATTAAACAAGAAAAGTACAAATGCTTTTTGTTGGGCAAATACAAAGATAAAAAAGTCATCGTAATGCCTAGCTTCTTGCCATTCCCAGAAGGAGCTGATGTAAAAAAAGAAAAGATGCTTTCTCCTTTTCTAAAGCATGTAAAAAATTTCGATGTTTTTGTACTAGGTGATAAAGTTTATTATTTCGGAAAAGTAAAAGATATAGAATAGAATTGAAAGATATTTAAAATAGAAAAGATTTGCTTCTTCATGCCGGGATAGCCTAATTGGTAAGGCGCCAGCCTCGAGAGCTGGTGGGCTTTCGCCCTTGCAGGTTCGAGTCCTGCTCCCGGCGTTTTTATTCAAAAGAAATAGAGTTTATTTTTCTTGTTCTTTAATTCGCGGCATTGGCAAATGAAATGGTAAATTGAGTTCTTCTTCGATTTGCAAAGCTTTAACATTGCACCTTGTAATTATAAAATTAAGGATACTTGTACGAATTTTTTCATCGAGTTTTTTGTTTTTCCATCCTTCTAAAATTGATTTAATTTTTTTGGGTTCGTCTACGAATATAAGCTCTCCCTCTAAAAGAAGAGAAGCTACTTTTGGTTCGTATTCGACAGAAAAACTAAAAGAGATTTTGATTGCTTCTTTATTCAAAAGCTCTATTTCTTCTTTTACAATGTCTTCAATATCTATTTTTACATTTATTTTGATTTTTCCTCTGGCTGGCTCTAACTTTTCGGCAAAAATTTTTTTAAAAGAAAAACCGGCAATAACCATTTTTAGCGCATGTCCTCTTCACTAACCACTATGAAGTCACCTATTGCAAGAATTGAAGAAAAAGGTATAAGCAACTCGCCTTCTTTACTTTGCTCAAGATTCAGAGATTGTGCATAAGCCGTTGGTGAAGTAATTGCAATATGTATAAGTTCGCCGCTTCTTGTTTCAAAGGTAATGTTTTTCACTATACCTATTTTCTTACCTTCTTTCGTTACAACAAGCTTGCCTACGATGTCTTTAGACAATCTCTTTTCGTTCATTTTTTTGATGTTATTCTTTATTTTACCATGTTTATAAATTTTTCTGTGCTTGAATTCATGTGTTTTCGGTCTGAAATGAAAAGTAAAAGAAAAAGAAATACTGCTCTTAACCCTGCAACCCCTTTGTTTCTTATGGAAAGATTTATAAAGAAATGCTTTTTGGTGGTTTTTTATTATTTATTTAAAAATTTTTATATACTGTAATGCATATAATGAAGTATATAATTTTTTCTTGTGAGCATTTCCATAGGAAAAAAAGCTTTTTCTTTAGTTTCTTTAGAATAACATCATCGTCGATTTTTTGGTGCAAAGGAAATGAAGGTGGGGAAGTGTTTACTTTAGGACACAAATCTTTTTAAAGACTCAAGAAAAAGTTTCTAACATGGCGCAAGAAAAAGAGGAAATTAAAGACATAGAAGAGATTTTCAATTCTTTCATTAGACAAAGCATTTTTAAGAATAAGATGGCTTTGCAAGCAAACTACACGCCAGAAACAATTCCGCATAGAGAAAAACAAATTGCTCAAGTGGCTTCTATACTTGCTCCAAGCTTAAGATTGGAAAGACCTAGTAACTTATTTATTTACGGTTTAACAGGTACTGGCAAGACTTTGGTTGTCCAATATGTTAGAAACCAGTTGCTTAAGAAAGCAAAAGAGCTCGATGTTCCTTTGCTCATTCCTTATGTAAATTGTAAGCTCAAAAAAGTAGCAGATACTGAATATAGAATTCTTGCTGAATTGATCAATAAACTAGGTGAAAAAGTTCCGGCAACCGGCTTGCCAACAGATCAACTTTATAGGAAGCTTATCGAGATAATCGATACGCAAAAGCAAATCGTTATAGTTATTTTTGATGAAATAGATCAAGCAGTTAAAAAAATCGGAGACGAGTTTTTATACAATTTTACAAGGATCAATACAGAGCTTACTAAAGCACAGATAACTGTTGTTGGTTTATCGAACGATTTGAAATTTTTAGACACTTTAGATCCTAGGGTTAAGAGCTCTTTGAGTGAAGAGGAAATTTTATTTCCTCCATACAATGCTTTGCAGCTTCAAGATATTTTAAGACAGAGAGCAAAAGAAGCGTTCAAGCCGAATGTGCTTGCAGAAGGCGTTATCGAAAAGTGTGCGGCTCTTGCTGCAAGAGAACATGGTGACGCCAGAAGAGCTTTGGATCTGTTGAGAATAGCTGGAGAACTTGTAGAAAGAGACAATAAAACCATAATAAATTTAGAGTATGTTGATAAAGCTAAAGAAAAGATAGAGACAGATAAACTTTTGCTTGCTGTAGAAACACAACCTAGACAATTTCAATTAACTTTTCTTGCAATAATTCAATTACTAAAGAAAGTAAAACGCGAAAGAAAAGAAGATAAAGTTTTTACAGGAGACGTTTATAACTTGTATTGTGAGCTATGCAAAAAAACGAAAACAGAAATATTAACACAAAGAAGGATAAGCGATATTATTGCAGAATTCGACATGCAAGGATTGATTAATGCTAGAGTTATGAGTAAAGGTCGTTATGGAAGGACACGAGAAATAAGATTGAATTTGCCGGAACCTTTGATAGAAAAGATCAATCAAATTTTACTTAAATCTTTGAATCAATCATGATGAAACTCGTTCAAGAATTAATGGCTAAGGGCTATCTTATAGAGTCCGATGTTTTGAAGACAGAATTTTTCAAAGAGATTGAAAAAATTGATGAAAACTTGCTTGTTGAGCTTATTTTAGAATCGAAACCACCAAAGATAATAACCAAAGAGTTTTTGCTCAGCAAAATACTTTTTTTTATCGAGAGGTTGAAAAATTATAAAAATGAAGAAATTTTGAAATTGACTTCTCTTTTGTTGGAGAAGTATCCAAAAGAAGAAAAAAAGCAAGAACCTGCAAAAGAGTTTTCTTCTAGAGGTGTTGCTATAGTTAAAGAATACAATTTTAAAACAAAAAAACTCGAAGTCGAGGATTTTGTTAATTATTTTAGAGAAAGGTATAAATTTTTTAAAAGTATTTTACAAGAAAGAAATCTAGAAGGTTTAACGAGTATAGGTAAGATTTTTGGCAATAGAAAAAATATAACGATCATCGGGCTTGTTTATGAAAAAAGATATACAAAAAATAAAAATATCATTCTTGAACTTGAAGATCTTACCGGAAGAATTAGTGTTATTGTCAATAAAGAAAAAAAAGAGCTTTTCGAGAAAGCAAGCTCTGTGGTTTTGGACGAGGTTATAGCGGTGACCGGTTCCAGTAGCGGAGAATTGTTTTTTGCCAACGATATTATTTTTCCAGATATTGCTATAAACAAATTGAAATATTCTCCAAAGGACGAGTATGCTGTCTTCATTGCAGACTTGCATGTAGGTTCTGACAAGTTTCTCGAAGAGAATTTTTTGAAATTCATTTCATGGATAAATGGAGAAATAGGAAACGAAGAGCAGAAAGAAATTGCAAAAAAAGTAAAATATCTTTTTATAGTTGGCGATCTTGTAGACAGCATAGGTGTATATCCTACACAGGAGAAAGAATTGAAAATCAAAGATCTTTACGAGCAATACAGATATTGCGCAGAATTGCTTAGAAAAATAAGAAAAGATATTGCTATAATTATATGTCCTGGAAACCACGATGCTGTAAGGCTTCTCGAGCCACAACCAAAATTCGATCCAGAAATTGCAAAAGAACTTTTTGAACTGGAAAATGTTATTCTAACGACAAATCCGGCTTTAGTTAATATAGGAAAAACAGAAAATTTCGAAGGTTTCAATGTTTTGATTTATCATGGCAGATCTTTGGATTACTACATGGATCAAGTAGATTGTTTGAGAATGGCAAATGCAAAACTTTCGCCAAGTCTTGTTTTGAATTTTTTACTCAAGAAAAGACATTTAGGACCTAGTTATGGAAGCACAACTTTTTTGCCGGAAGAGGACGTTCTTGCCTTGAAAACAGTTCCCGACATTGTTGTTACAGCACACATTCATAGAAGCGCGATTTTGAATTACAATGGCATTCTTGCTATTTCTTGCTCATGCTTTCAATCCAAGACAGCATATCAAGAAAAACTAGGGCACGAGCCAGATTTTTGTAAAGTCTGTTTATTCAACTTGAAAACAAGAAAAATAAATCTGCTGGACTTTGGTTGATTAAAATGCAAGAGTATTTTAAAGAAATAGAAAAAAAAGTAAAGGAGGCTTATGAGATTGCGAAAGAAGCGAGACTTAAAGGATACGATCCTAAAGAAAAAGTGGAAATAGATCTTGCCACAAGTTTGGCACAAAGAGCAATCGGTTTGGTTTCTTTAATGTACCCTCAACTTAAGGGAAGTAAAGTTGAGGCAAGAATCAAAGAACTTGAGGAGCAATATGGCTTTCTCGATCCTGCAGTAGCATTGAAAATTGCTGAAGAAGTTGCCAAGGAAAAGTTTTGCAAGTTTCGCAGTTTGCTTGAAGCCATGGATGCTGGGATTCGTTTAGGATTCGCATACTTAACTTTAGGAATAGTTGTTTCACCTCTCGAAGGACTTACTCATATCAAAATTAAAAAAACAAGAGACGGCAAGGATTACATAGCAGCATACTATTCGGGCCCGATAAGGTCTGCAGGCTCTACAATGGCAGGTTTTTCGTTAATAATTATAGATCATCTACGAGAAATTTTTGGCTTTGCCAAATATGATCCTACAGAAGAAGAAATTCGTAGAGGCATTACAGAAATTTACGACTATCACGAAAGAATAACCAACTTGCAGTATCTTGCTTCTGAAGAAGAACTGGATTTTTTATTAAGGCATTTACCTATACAAGTTGATGGTTTGCCTTCCGAAGACAGGGAAGTGAGCAACTATAAAGATTTAGAAAGAATCGAAACGAATTTTCTTAGGAATGGTTTTTGTTTGGAAATTTCTGAAGCACTGGCACAAAAAGCGCGTAAGCTTGTTCCTAGAATAAAAAGTTTGCGAGAAAAAGGATTTAAGTTGAGCGATTGGGACTTTTTGGAAGAATTTGTTGCTTTACAGAAAAAGATTACAGAAAAAAAGAGAGAAGAAGAAGCAACGGATGTTTACATTCAAGATGCTGTAGCCGGAAGGCCTATTTTTGGACATCCTTCGAGAAGCGGAGCTTTTAGATTGCGTTATGGTAAGTGTAGGATGAGTGGTTATAGCGCTGTTGCCTTAAATCCAGTAACGATGAAAGTACTCGGAGATTTCATTGCAATAGGAACTCAACTAAAACTAGAAAAGCCTATGAAAGGAGCTGCTGTTGGAGTTTGTGATACTATAGATGGGCCTATAGTTAAGCTCAAGAACGGCTCTGTAAGAGCTTTGAAGACAATGCAACAAGCTGAAGAATGCTTAGAAGAAATAGAGGAAATTCTTTATGCTGGCGATATTCTTATTAGTTACGGAGATTTTTATGATAGAAATCATGTTCTTTTACCTTGTGGATATTGTCCAGAATGGTGGTATGTCGAAGCGAAAGAAGCTTTGAAGTATAAAAATAACGATGAAATTGAGAAGTTGCTAAAACAAAAAGTTAGTCTTGAGGAAGCAATCGAGATAAGCAAGGCTTTGAATGTTCCTTTACATCCTGATTTTATTTTTTTCTGGTCTCAGCTTGATAAGGAACAATTTTATTCTTTGCTAAGCTGGCTCGGTCATGCAGAAATTCGTGAGGACAAGCTTGTTTTGCCATTTTCAAGTATGGAAAGAGTAAAATGGCAAAAAGCCAAGAGAGCTTTGGAAATTGCAGCTATAGAGCATGAAGTTGCTACGGCGCATGTTATTCTTGAGCAACCAACATGGAGAGCTCTTTTTAGCAACTTGGGACTTGATGAAAATAATTTCAAAGAAAAAGTAAGAGAAGAAGCAGAACAATATGCTAATTCGAATCAAGATGTTCTCGATTTTATCAATACTATTTCTGAATTTAAAATTAAGGACAAAGCAGGAAGTTTCATAGGTTCTAGGATGGGCAGGCCAGAAAAAGCGAAGCCAAGAGCATTAATAGGTTCGCCGAATGGTTTGTTTCCAGTTGGCGAACAAGGCGGTAAGATGAGAAGCGTCCAGGCAGCTCTTGAGGTTGGAAGCGTTAAAGCAGATTTTCCAATATACTATTGTGAAAATTGCAATAGAGAAACAATTTATCCCGTGTGTGAAGTTTGCGATAAAAAAACAAAAAAGAGGTTTTATTGCTCTAAATGTGATAAGACTTTGAATACAGATTTTTGCGAATTGCATGGCAAGGCACAATCTTTCATGACGCGAACTATAGACATCAAACATTATTTTGATGCGGCTTTTAAAAAGCTGAATTCTAACAACAATCAAAGTAAGATCAATCCGAAGCTTGTTAAAGGAGTTAGGGGAACAAGCTCGCAAGACCATATACCGGAAAATTTATGCAAAGGCATTCTTAGGGCCGCTTTTGGTTTAACTGTAAACAAAGATGGAACGGCTCGCTTTGATGCCACAGAATTGCCTTTGACACATTTCAAACCAAAAGAAGTTTGTGTTAGCATAGAAAAACTTAAAGAACTTGGTTATACTCATGATATAGAAGGAAGAGAACTAACCAATGAAGATCAGCTTCTTGAAATCAAACCTTGCGATCTTATCTTGCCTTGCTGTCCAGAGTCTTTGGACGAAACCGCAGACGATTTCTTCTTTAGGGTGGCGCAGTTTGTTGACACTTTGCTTATTAGATTTTACGGAATGAAGCCTTACTATAATTTGAAATCTAAAGAAGATCTAGTAGGTCATCTTTTGATTTTTATTGCTCCTCATAATGCTGCTGGCGTTGTCGCTAGGATTATAGGGTTTAGCAAGACACAAGCTTTTCTTGCATCTCCTTTTCTTCATGCAGCTGTTCGCAGAGACGCAGATGGCGACGAGGCTGGCGCGATGTTGCTACTTGACGCATTTATAAATTTTTCACGCGACTTTTTGCCAGCTCATCGAGGGGCAACTCAAGACTCGCCAATAGTTTTGAACTCGAGACTTCGCGCTAACGAGGTCGACGAAATGGTTTATAATGTAGATGTTGTTAAAGAATATCCTTTAGAATTCTACATGGCAGCTGAAAAAAGAATGATGCCTCGTGACGTTAAACTTTTACAAATTTCAGACAGAGTTAAATTCGGAGATAAAGCTTTTGAGAATATTTTTTTCACTCATGAAACTTCAGACATAAATG
>JAWANM010000005.1:0-36860 GCA_038895375.1 Candidatus Pacearchaeota archaeon
TTTTCTTATAAAAAAGAAGTAAAACGCTGCAATTGCAGCTGCAACTATTATGATTATCCAGAAAGGAAATTTTGCTTTTTTCTTGCATTCGCCCAAACAGCATCTTGGCTCTAGAGCATTTGTGGCGAAATTCCTAGTGCATATCTCGTCGGAACTACAAATTACTCCTCCGAGTTCGTCGCAAGGCTTTTTTGTTTCGCAAGATCCTTCGCAGCAATAATCCGTGTCGAGAGTTTTTCTAATATTGCCTATACATTCTCCTGTTTCGCATTTTGTTCCTATTTCACTGCAATACTTGTTTAGCACGCATTCTCCTGTACAGCATCTTTCAGTATCTTTTGTTTTTATAAAATCTATTATGTCTCTTGATTCGTCTATGCAAGTTTCTCCCGACAAACATTTTTTTCCGATGTAGTCTGCTTCGCAGTATTTGTTTTCAAAATCTTTCGGAACACAAGTGCCGAGACAACATTTTTCTCCATAGCTATCTCTGCTTTCGACTTCCCTGCCTATGCATTCTTGTGTCTCATTGCAGAAAGTTCCGTTCATTTCCTCACAATTCAAATCAAAATAAGCAACACAACATTTTTGATTGTTTAAGCATGACCAGTGCCACTCCAATTCGTAAGTTGAGCACTCTTCTTTGCATGTTCCTCCTTGAGCTATACAATCATAAGTTTCGCCGCCAGTAATTTTACAACATGTTTTATCGGGAGGGCAATCTAGTTGTCCTTCGTCTATTTCGTCGGCGGAACAAACGTATTTGCACGAGCCTCCTATCCCCGCACACTGTGCAGCACCGCCATAACCCGGTGCGAGATGAGGCCAAAACTGCCATAAAACAAATGCATTTTCAATTATTTTCGTTGCACTTTCTGTTCCGCCTGCAGGATCTGAGAAATAGCCTCTTGTAGCTGTTTCTTGATTATAAGTTTTCAAAATCCACTCTTTTGCTTTCTCGAAGTCTGCATTTCCCTGAAGCATTAATTTTGCGAGAGCTGTATTGTAGAGAGTTCCATAAAAAGTTCCGCCGTCTGCTTTTTGTATTTTCCAGTAGCCGGCACGTTGTTGCAAGTTTATTGTTTCTTGTACAAAAACGCCATCGATGATAAAAGCGAGAAATGCAGAAGGAAAATATCCTTTGTTGTTTCCGTCTTCTTTATTCACTGTAAGATATGGAACAAAAAGATTTGCACTTTCTTTTTCTTGCTGCTTTGCAAGAACATAGGCGGCCCATAAAGTGCCTTCATAGTTGCAAGTATCGCCTTCGCCCAGGCAATAACTTGGTACTTTTAGCCTTGGTTCTAGATCTTGTGCAGGCTCGTCCGGCTTTGCAGGAAAGCCACTTGCTGTTTGGGCAGATACATACCATTTATTGTCAGCAGGGCTTTTTTTGTAAAGGAAAGTGGCTGTAACATAAGTTGCGTTTTCACTCCAACACTTGATTGCATATTCTTCTTTCAAGCATTCTGGTGTGTCTTTTAATTTGAACCAGTATGTTGGCGTTGTAGCGATTTCAAAACAAGCGCTAGTGCCATTGAGCCCAACAGTTTTGTCGGCATTTATGATAAAAATTTTTTCACTTTTATCGAGATAATAAATTTCACACAGAGCGTCTGCGTTTCTATCTACATCGATTTGCAAATACCAATGAATTCCTCTTTGCACTTTTTTCTTGCTGAGAATCCAGTTTGTTACTTTTGTTGTATTCATTCCCAATTCGTCGAGAGCAAGTTTCGCGATAGAAGTTTCAACAAGCTTGCAGTCTTTTTCAGAGCTTGCATTCATAATGCCCCAACATCTTATACTAGCATTACTAAAACTTCTTCTCCATAGAGAAGAGTTTCCTTGTTGTAAGTAAGTCGAATTGGCTTTTAAAGCGAGCAATGCTAAAGCATTTTCTTTCGTGTTCAAGTTTTGCCATTTGTTTTTTGTTTTATTTATGAGCCAAGAATAAACGTTTTCTATCTTTTGCTGTTCCGTTAGATCTGCTTTAGTTGTTTGAATCGAAGCTAGAAGTAAGATTAAGATTAAGGCAAATATCACAACTCTTTTCATAGTGTTTTTAAGTTTAAACACTTTAAAATGTTTTCGGTTTATTCGCCTTTTTGTTTATTTTTTAATTTCTTTGTTCTTTTTGTTTTTTGCAATCTAGCTTTTCGTATCGCATAGCTTACAGGATTTTTTATTTTGTTGCATAAGTTATCCGGTTCGCAAATCATAAGGTCTTGATAGTATTGCTTGCAGTTCGGAGGTAATTTTGGTTCTTGTTTTTTGAACCAATTTAACTGTGCTTTAATATAGCTTTCACGCAAAGGCTTGTAGTTTTTCTTGTTCCATTCTTCGATCAGTTTTTCCAATTCTTCTAGCCCTGTTCCCAAGGAACGAGAAAAATTTATCAAAACAAACAAAGCCCTTTTTCTTCCATCTTGTTTCATGCCTTCGAGAATTTTTTTAATACAAGGCGGTAAAGTTTCTTGGTCTAATGGAATTTTTGTAATAATTTCTGTTTTTTGTTCTGTCTTTATTGTTCTTTTTTCTTGTTTTTGTTTTTTCGTGTACCAATCTATTGCCTGCAAAAGCAACTCGGAAGCCTCGTTTTTTTCGACTTGTTTTAAAAAAGGCTTCGGAAAAACTCTTTCTGGTTTGGCCCAATTGAGATGAAAAGCTTTGAGTTGTTCTGGATTTATGACGCAAGACACAAGGCCAGAAATTTCATTCAAGGAGTATGCGGCTCTATAGAGATGTCTTGGAGCTATCAGCGTAGTGTCTATTTCAAGTATTGAATAAGGATTGAATTTGCCGTCTTCGAGCAACTCGCTTATCGGCTTTTGCGAAGATGCTGAAATTTCTTTTAAAGTTGAAATTTCTAGAATTCTTTCTGCCAAATCTTTCTTTATCATCTCTTTCAAGTAACTTGCTATTATTCTAGGACCTTGAGGAAAAAAATCTTTTACTTGAATGTTTTGAATTTTTTTTGGAAAAGCATCAAAAGCTAGGCCGATGTGCCATCCTTTGCGTCCTGAAAATTTCAAGCCGAAGTTCTCGATGTTATGGAAACGTAAAGCTTCGCAAAGCAAAGAAGCAGCTATTTTGCTGTACTCCAAGTAAGGACAGTCTATATCGAGGATTAGGTCCCAACCTATTCGTAACTTGTTCAAAGATTCTTGAGTCAAGCTTGCGCTTAGCTTCAAAGGATCCTGCCAGATTTCTTCTGAAATGTGAAAACTAGTTGCACCTTTTTGCACGTAACTCATCAAGTCTGATTCATATTCTATAGCATCAGGTCTTTTTCCAACGACAAGCATTTCTTTTGAGATTTTGCCTTTTTCCTGTTTCAAATATGTCGGAACAACTTCACGATTTTTTACTTGCGCTATAATTGCTTTTTGAATGTCTTTTCTTCTGTAATAGAAGTAAGCAATTTTTCTCAATTTTTCTATTTCCATTTGTCGAGTTTTATTCTTCAAAATAAAAAGTCTTTCCAGTATTTTGGACGACCTTGTATTTTATGTCTCCAGCCACCCACCCTTTGTCTCCAGATTTACGGTATTTTTTATTTATTGTAGCTTTTAATTGAAATGGTTCGTGATTAATTTTTTCTTCAATTATTTGATCTAACTTTCCGACCAGATCCAAAATTTCAAAGTTCCTTGATAAATCTTCTGGTGTTACTCTACATACTTTATACTTGTTTGTTGTACATTCTTCTTCTACGATCCAATTTAATTCCACTTCCTTTTTTTTGTAGTTTTCGGTAAATTCAAAAACAAATCTATATTCTTTGGCATTGGCTATAACTTTAATTTCTTTCGTTCTTCTATACCCTGATTCGCCGTAAGTGTTTTCCCAGTAGAGGGTGCAAAAATTTTCGTATCCATCGCATATTTCATACATTACTTTTTCTTTTATTTTTTCATAAAGCGGATAACCAACGCGATTTCTTTCGTCTACAAAAACAGTATCCTTTTCTTTGGTGGGAATTATTTCGATCTCTTTTCTGTACCATCCGTTGCATTCAAATTCTACGAGGTATGTACCGCAAGGAATTTTGCAAGGATCTGTCAAGACAAGACAATTTTTTTCAAAATTTTCAAATGAGATCGGAGTTTTCCTTATAAAAAAGACCTTCTTTTTCAGTTCCTTTTCTTCCCACGGCAGTATAGTCGACGATGGAAATATTTGTGTTTTACCCTTTTTTATTATCGGAGTAAAGCCCTTTTTCGATAAGTTTACATTTATATTTATTCTGCCTGGAGCATCGCAGTAAATCTTCGATGGAGAGAACTCGGCATCAAGAAAATTGTTTTTAATTTTTAGTGAGGGAGTGTACGGTGTTTCTGCTCTTATTTTTCCTTTTGCAACACCATCACTATTCAAATCGAAATAAAGTTCTTTATCTTTCTCTTTTAGTACAAGAGTTGGTTCAAGTCGTAAGATATTTTCAGGAATTTGGAGATGCATTTCTAAAGGTATTAAAGGGACTTTCTTTATTTCAAGATCCAAAGTTTCCGGATACGTAAATTTACCCTCTCTTATTAAAAAGTTCTCATGGGCATTCACTACAACGCTTTCTGGCAAAATGTCAATATCGGCGTCCAATCCTTGAATGATTAGAGCATTCCAAACGTCATAAGCGCCTTCTCCTAGTTCTAGAGTGAAACTGGATATTCCTGGTTGGACTTCTTTAGTCTCGTGAAAGTAAGCTTGACCGTATTCATTCGTGTAAAATCTGCTGAAACGAAGAAGTAAAGAATGGTTTGTTTTATTGCTGACTTTAACGTCAATACTAACCGGCTTTGGAGTTCTAACGATCAATTTACTCTCTCTAGCGTTAGCGTTGGTGAAAAAACTTGCCAAAAAAAACAAAAGAGACAATGTTTTTTCTGTCTTCATTTGGAAGGCAGAGATTTTCAAGTTTTTAAAGATTATTTTTATAAACAACAAAATTTAAAAGTATGAAAGCTTAAAAAATATTATGCTGCTCAAACTTAACGACTCGAGGTTGCTTGCCGATGTAATTGCGCTTGTTTCAGAGCTTGTGTTAGAAGTTAATGCGAAAGTAACCAAGCAAGGTTTTGAGATCATGGCCATAGATCCGGCAAATGTTGCTCTTGTTGACTTGAAAATTCCTGCTTCTGCTTTTTCTACTTTTCAGCTAGATCGTGAAGAGGAGCTCGGGCTTAATCTTGAGGATTTCAAACAAGTGCTAAGAAGAGCAGGCAATTCATCAATCGTTTTAGAAAAAGAAAACAACAATTTGAAAATTAAAATAGAAGATAAAACAAGAAGAACTTTTTATCTTGCTTTAATCAATCTCGAGCCGGAAGAAAAAAAAGTTCCAAACTTGAGTTTCAATTCGAAAATAGAAATGAATCCTTTGGACTTTGCTGAAATTATAAACGATGCAGCGATTGTTGCAGATTCTTGCAGTTTCGTTGCAACAAAAAATAGTTTCTTGATCGAGGCAAAAGGAACTTTGCATGCTTCGAAAACAGAATTGAGCTCTGATGAAGTGAAAATAACAACAGAGCAAGAGTCAAAAGCAAAGTATAGTTTGGATTATCTTGTAAAATTTGCCAAAGCCTCGAGATTTGCAGAAAAGCTTGTAATTTCTTTTTCTGACGAATATCCTGCAAAGTTTGAGTTCAAAAGTAAAGAGCTCGATCTTAGCTTTATCCTTGCTCCTAGAAGCGAAGAGGATTAGCTTACGATACAGCATTGCTGTTTTTAGCTAAATTTTGATTTAATTAAGAAAATTTTATAAATGCTTGAATGCTTAGAATAGAATGCAGAAAAGAGGACAGCTTACGCTTTTTATTATTGTTGCCGTTGCGGTTATTGCAGCTATACTTATTGCTGTTTTTCTTTGGCCTTCGATTCGTGACATGTTCATATCGGAAGAAAAAGCATCGCAAATTTTAGCAAGTCAGGTAGAACCTTTGAGAGACGCTGTTCATGACTGCGTAAAACAAGTTAGTCTTGAGGCTTTTAAAAAAATCGGAATGCAAGCAGGCTATTATGATACGACTGGCTTGAATAGTTTATATTTTGCAGGAAACGATTTTTTTGTTGTTATGTTCAAAGATAGTGAAAATCAGAAAATCAACAAATTGCCGAGCTTGAGTCAGATCGAAAATCAATATTCTTTATTTCTTGAAAGGGAAGGATATGCAGCTATAGATTCTTGTCTCAATGATTTTAAAACTTTCAAGCGTTCCATTGTTGTTGAACCATTGGAGAGAAAAATAAAATCATTCATTTATGCAGATTCTATAATAATTGCGGTAGACTGGCCGATTAAGATTTCAAAGAAAACTGCTAGAAAAACAGTAGAGCAAGTTGTTTCACAAAAAGATGTTATGTTGTTAATACCTTTGGGCAATATGTGGAAAATAGCAAACTCTATTGTTGATTGTGAAACACAGCCCAATTGCAGATATGAAGGCCTTAGATGGGACTATGAAAATTGGAACAATCCTTTCAGAGTGCAATACATAACAAAAGACGCCCGAAGCTTGAATGCAAATCAAATTGTTTTTATATTTGAGAGCATACCTTACAGGCCTGACGAAATGCCATATAAATTTCACTTTGCAATAGACAGAGGAAAATAAAATGGAAAAAATTGAAAGAAAAGCAGTTTCGATAATTTTAATTTTAGCGGTGTTTGTGTTTATCGCTTTGAGCTCGGTAAAAGCGCAAGAGCAAGAAGGCTGTTGTCTTGATACGGGCTCGCAACAGTGTGTTAGAACAACTCGTTCTGCATGCATGGGTCGATTCTATACAGGGCCTCCTTATGATTGCAGCAATGTTCCGGAGTGTAAGCCACAAACATGCATTCCTAAAGAAAAATCTCAACCATGCTTAAGAAACAAACCTGTTGCTGAATGTCTTGCTATGAACGGCGTGCCAGATCCTAGAGCTTTGGAGGAAATTCCTCAGTGCAAGCAGGGTTGTTGTATTATAGCTAAAGGTGTTAAAGCAGAAATATTGCAGCTAAGGCAATGCGAAAATCTTACTCTTGCTTTGGGCTATCAATTAGAAATGATGGAGTTTAAGCAAGACATAACGAGCGAGGTTGAATGTAAAAAAGCCGGATCGCCTACTGATCTTGGCTGTTGTGTTCTTGGCGGCGGTTCTTGTAAGTATGGCGCTAGAGCCGAGTGTACAGAAGGCAATTTTGTTCCTCTTGCAGGAGGTCTTTTTTGTAGAGATGTTGCTGCATGTGCTTTAACAAGCCATAGCTATTTTGATTGTGGCAAGCTTCCCGGAACAGAAACAGATATCTATTGGTTCGATAGTCAAGGAAATCAAGAAGAGCTAAAAGAAAGCTGCGAGTATCCTTTGAAGATTTGTACAAAAACAAAAGAAGGAAATGCTTTTTGCAAGGATACTTCTTGTAAAGTAACAGGAGAAGCGCAAAAAATGTCTGAAAGACCGCCAAGAGTTGAAAAAATAAAAATAGATACAAAACTTTTAACAGGAACGAGCATATGTTATAATTTTTATACTCATTACACCGGCAAAAGCGAGGATGAGAGTATAGCATATTTACAAGGAAGAAGCACCGGGTTGCAAAATCAAATTTTGCATTGCAGTTTTGGTAATGTAGAAATAGAAGCTTTGGGCATCGATAGGCAAAAGCTGTGCGTGCCGGCAGAATCAAAAAGTTCTTCGAGCATCGGAGCAGCATTTCATGCCAATGTTAAAGTAAATCGATGGGAAAACTGTAGTAAGTGCGGCGAGCCCAAAGGCTTTCTTGGCGAAATAGGCAATGCTGTTGGCGACTTTCTTGGGCCTGCCGGGTGGGGCTTTCTTGCATTTCCAACCGGTAAAATGTTTTCATCGTTGTTTGGCGATTATTGCACAAAAGAAAAATGTGAAGCTTTAGGAGATTGTTACTTTCATGAAGATCTGCCGGATATATACAAATTTGGCGGATCGGTGATTGGAGGAACGCCAGTAGGCTCTTGCGATCCTATTTATCCGCCGGGAAGTTTGGCAAGTAAATGCATAGAATGTGGTGGCGGAGGTGATGCTATATGGAATTTGTGCACTAGAGCAGAATGCTATAGCAAGGGAGATTGTCAGTTTAGAGCAGCAAGCTGGTATGTAAAGGGAGGAACTTTCTTATGGTTCTGGCCAGGCCTTGCGATAGGCGAAAGAATTTCAAGCATAATTCCAGAATGTGGTGTTACAACAATATATTGCATGATTAACTGCGCAGAGGGCTGTTCTGATTCTGCTTGTTTGCATCCGTCAAACAACAACTTTTTCAAGTGTCTTGGTGATAGGGCAAGCGCTTATGCTATTTATGCTCCTGCATGGATAGTAAGCGGCAATCTAATAAAGGATGCTTGGAATGCTTTAAGTAGTAGAGTAACGGATACTATTATTAATAAAGCGACAGAAAAAGCAACAGAAAGCGTTTTCAAAGAAGAAAAAGGTAAAGAAGGAGGTTGAAATGAAAAATAAAATCTTTGCTATAATGCTTTTAATAACCTTGAGCTTATTTAGTTTGATCTCTGTTGCTAGCGCCTTGAAAGTTAGTCTGACAATCGAGGGAGCTGAGAAGAGAGGCGATACTTATATTCTTACTGCTAACAAGGAATATAAACTTACTTGTAGCTTTACTGAAGGAGATCCTGGAAAGACTTATAAAGTGGAAATTTACCCTTATGGAAAGGGACTTTGGGAGGATGTTGCTGATTTCTTTGGTGTTGGTTTTTATACTCATCATAAATCCTCTACAGGGAGCTATACTCTTAAACACAAATATACATATGCAACTGAATTTAAACCCGTTTGCGAAGTCTCGATCTTTAAGTTACTTTTATGGCAAAGTGTTAAGCAGACTAGTATTAGGGTGAGAATTGAGTCAGAGGAGACACAGCAGAAACGCGGGGATAACACTCAACCAAAAATAGGCGCGAATGGCGCTGCTACTGCTACTACACCATCGGAAAAAGAGCAAAAGTCGGGAAGTGCAGGAGCCACGGGAAGCACAGAATCTACGGGAGGAGGAGAAACGACGACGACAACGCAGAAAAAAGGAGGAGGTCAAAAGAAAGAAGAGCAAAAAGAAAAGCAAGAGACGGCACAACAAGAACAGTGTAGTAAAGCTGGTGGACAATGCAAGGAAGAAAAGTGTGACGCAATTACAGAAATACAAAAAAAAGGCTTCACTTGTCCAAAAGAAGGAGAAGTTTGCTGCGAGAGAAAAACATGCGATCAGCTTAACGGAATAAAAGTGTTGAAAAGTGAAGAGAAAGATAAGTGCAGACAGCCTACGAAGTTGATTTTTGGAGCTCGCGATTTGGGCGAAAACGAAATATGCTGCGAGGGCAAGGAAAAAGTTCGAGAAGCTGTAAAGAAGCCTGGAAGGCTTGGACGTTTGGCTTCTTGTTATGGTAAGTATTGGCTATGGGGCAAAGAAAATGCATCAAAGTACCTTGATGAAGCTTGGAAGGCATTAGAAGATGCCAATAAGTCGGTAAATTTACAACTCGATGGGGTTAAAAATTTATTTTCTCAAATTAAAAATGAGAAAGATCCGGTTAAAAGAGCCGAATTAATAGGTAAGTTGGATAAGGAACTTGACAAGATGCAAGTGGAGATTGCTCAGACTGAACCAACAGAGCAAGTGACTCAAGATAAATTACAAAACGCTTACTCCAACATCGACAAAGCTAGAGATAAGTTGGAAAAAGCTCGGGAGGTTCATGCAATGACTGGGACGGAAGTCTTTTTTAACATGGTAGCTTGTATGTTAGGAATGGCTAAAGCTAGTCGACTTGCTTTCGGTGGGCATGCTGGAACTGCCTTTGGCAGTTTAGGTTTGTTGACGGTCTTTATAAAAAAAGATTGGGTAGTGGGTGTGTCAACAGCTCTTCCTTTGTTTGGCATGTTTTATCCTCCTTCAAATCCTGATATTGAAATGGGTCATTGCTCGGCCGAGCAGCCTTTGAAAGGGAACGAGCTTTGTAGGAAGTGCAACGAAGATCCTTATAGGATTTGCACTCGTGAAAGATGCGAAATTCTTGGTGACTGTATTGCTGTTCCTACAGCCAAAGGAGATCAGTACAATTGTATTGCTGGCAAGTGCGAAGATCTCGGATTGCCTTTATTTACTTATGTTAATGCTTCATGGTTTATCGATGGCGAGCTTAACGACACTACAACTTGGCGGCAGAGCGATGGAAAAGAATTGAACATAGCATTGAACAATGACAAGCCGATTCCTTTCAACACAAAGATGATTATGATCAATCTTACCACTAATAAGCCCGCTCAGTGCCGTTATGTTCTTGACAAACCAAACGCAAGCTTCTCGGAAATGCAAGATTTTGAGGACAATTACTTTCCTGTCTTGCCAGACGGAAGAGCAGCTTCACAATATGCTTATGTTTTGCTTCCTGGAGACATAACCCGAGACGAAAGAATTGTTCATAAAATTTTCATTAAATGCAAAAACGCTTGCGGAGTAGAGCCGAAAGCATCTTATGATCAAAACGTTATAAAGTTCAGGCTTGCAAGAAAACCAGATCAATTGCCTCCTATAATTGTTCATGTAGATCCTGCAAGCAATTCTGTTGTGCGTGGCGATTTGGCTTTCGTGAATGCTAGCTTTTGGCTTGATGAGCAAGGAAGTTGTAAGTTCAGCGACAAATCAAACAACTTTACAATAAACTACAGCGCCATGATTAAATTCGGGCCTTACGATCATGAAAATTCTAGCATTGTTGATGGCGGTTGCTATGCAGGCAAATGTCTTGATAGAAATGAAACATGTTCGAGATGTTGGTTGTTGCTCAATATGTCGAGAGGTTATGATATAGTCAATTATAGTTCTCCAGAGTTCAACGAAACAAAACTTTATTACTTTATTGTTAGATGCAGCGATTCTGCTGGAAACGTTATGAAAGAGGATGACATTTTTGAATACAATTTGATGACAGCGCCGGGCTATAATATTAGCATAATAAAACCAGAAGAAAATGAAAAAACCTATGAAAGACAGCCTGAAATCGAAGTTACTAGCGAGCCGAGAGCGACAGAATGCAGATATAGAATTTTTGAATATGTAAGAGAGCGAGCGCCTAGATGTGAGGCAATAAACTGGACAGATATGTGGCCTATCGATGCTGAAACAGCAACCACGCACAAAGGAAAGCATAATGAAACTTTGAATGCTTCTACTACAGGCTTAAAGCATTTGCTTTGCGTTAAATGCAGAGACTTTTGGGGCATTGAAGTTGCAAGCAAGATAGACTTTTTTGTGTTGCTAGATCCTTTGAGTCCTGAAGTAATCAGAATGTATCACGACACAACAATAAACGATTTGCTTGTTATAGAAACGAATGAAGAAGCAGAATGCGTTTATACGCACAAAGGTTGTAATTATAATTTCACAGAAGGCACAGAAATGATGTCTACGGATAAGTTATTGCATGCAGCACACTGGCAACTAAGTCCTTACTATGTTAAGTGTAAAGACAAATGGGACAATTATCCTGGTGGAAAGCCAGATGCGAATGTGTGCACGATAGTGATTTATCCTTATGAAATTCCTCAGTTTGGATAAATTGTTTGCTCTTTCTTTTAGAATTTTTTCATTGAAATGGGGCTAGAGGGATTTGAACCCCCAACTGCCGGTCTGGAGCCGGCTGTTTTGGCCGTTAAAACTATAGCCCCTTATTGAATTAAGAAAGACATATTTTAAAATCTTTTTTCAATGAGCTCTTCAAAACTTTTACCTTTTTTCTTAATGTCGTGCAAAGAAACATACAATGCTTTTTCTGTTTTTGTAAGTTTTTCTGGCTCGATAAAATACCACCCTTTTCTTAAGAATTTAATCGCTATTAATGGCTTCAAGCCGAACTTGTTGGCAAAATCTATCAAGCCATTTACTTGCTCTTTTTTGATATACTTCTTATTGCCTTTAGAAATTTTAACTTCTATAGCATAACCTTTGCCTTCTTTACCAGCCAACAAATCACAAGAAGTTTCTTTAATAGTTCCGCTACCAGCAACACGAGCTACGGCAAATTTTTTGCTCAACAAATGCAGCAACTCACGCTCAGCATCTGCTCCTCTTTTTTTGTTCATGCTTTTTCAAGCGCAACAATCTATTTAAAATTTTTTAGTAAAAAGCAACAATCTTATATTTTCAGGATTCGAAGCAGCTTGTTCGTAGATTGATGCTTTACAAGTCTTGTGGCATTATTGTGGTGCGATGATTTGCTTTTGCACGCTCTTCTGCTTTCTTGAGAAGCTCTTCTACTTTTTTGTCCAAAGCTTCTGGAAGTTCTTTAGAAATTCTTAGCTTCACGACCTCTTTTATTTTGCTTTTTATTATAAGTCCTGGCATCTTAAAATCGGCTTGTGCTTTGCGTTCAAAGCAGCAATTCTATATTTTTGGCTTTTCTTTTCCTACAATCTTGAACATGCTTGTGCCGCACTCACTGCATTTGCCTTTTACAGCCCATGTTCCTTTTTTGATCTCTACTGCTACAGGGTCTTTGATTTTTCTTTTTGTTTTACATTTCATGCATCTTCCTTCGTATTCTGTCATTTTCCCTCCTTCAATTTAAATTAATTTTTGAAAAAATATCTATTTATAAAGTTAACTAAGTAAGAAAGCAAAACTTCTTTACGAATTTTATCTCTAATTAGGAATTGCATACTTTTTTAAACCAATTTTTAGTGTCAAATAACATGACAAAATATATTTTTGTCATGGGCGGTGTCTTGAGCGGTGTTGGCAAAGGAACAGCTGCAGCTTCCATCGGAAGGATTCTTAAAGAATATGGTTTTAATGTTACTGCAATCAAAATAGATCCTTACATTAATTATGATGCAGGTACTTTAAGACCTACAGAACACGGAGAAGTTTGGGTTACAGAAGATGGCGGCGAAATAGATCAAGATTTAGGCATTTATGAGAGATTTTTGAATATGAGTTTATCGAAGAGAAACAACATAACTACAGGTCAAGTATATAAAGCATTGATAGACAAAGAAAGAGCAGGATTCTTTTTAGGAAAAACAGTTCAGTTTGTTCCTCATGTTGTAGATGAAATAAAATCGCGAATTGTCGAAGTTTCACAAAATTATGAGATAGCCATTGTAGAAATCGGAGGCACGGTTGGCGATTACGAGAACATACCTTTTTTGTTGGCCGCAAAAGCTTTGGAGCGAGAAGTAGGCAAAGAGAATCTTATTTATGTTCTTGTAAGTTATTTGCCCGTGCCTTTCAATATAAAAGAACCAAAAACAAAACCAACACAGCACGCAATTCAGGCTTTATTGAGTCATGGGATTTTTCCAGACTTTGTTTTGTGTAGAAGCCACGAATCTTTAGATGACGTAAGAAAGAAAAAGATTGAACAATTTTTGAACATAAAAAGCGAAAAAATTATTTCTGCTCCGGATGTACTAAACATTTATACTATTCCAATAAATTTTGAAAAAGAGGAACTGGGAAAGAAAATATTGAAAGAGCTTGGATTGAAGCAAAAAAAAGAAGCGGACTGGAGCAGATGGCAAGAATTGCTTGAGAACTTGGAGAAAGCAGAGAAAGAAGTAAAAGTTGCTATAGTAGGAAAATATCTTGATATAGGCTCTTATCAGCTGGAAGATTCTTATATTTCTATACGCGAAAGCTTGAATCACGCAGGAGCTCATTTAAAAGTTAAGCCAAAAATTTTTTGGTTTGATTCCAAAGATTTTGAAAAAAGCGACGAAAATATTGTACAGTTGAAACATTATGATGGTATAATCATTCCAGGCGGCTTTGGTAGTAGCGGCGTCGAGGGTAAAATAAAGGCCATTAAATTTGCTCGTGAAAACAAAATTCCTTTTTTAGGGCTTTGTTTTGGCTTACAACTTGCTGTAATAGAGTTTGCAAGAAATGTTTGCTGTTTGCATAATGCGAATACTACTGAAATAGATCCCAATACAGAGCATGCTGTTATCGACTTGCTTCCTTGGCAAAAAGAATTGCTCGAGAAAGGAATTTACGGATCTAGCATGCGTTTAGGAGCGTATCCCGCAAAGATAAAGCCGGGTACGATTGTTTACGAACTTTATAGTCGTTTCGATAAATTGAAAAGAGAACAAGATAATTTCTATGTTTTTGAAAGGCATAGACATAGATATGAAGTAAATCCAAAGTATCATAAAATTTTGCAAGAAAAGGGATTGATTTTTTCTGGTATCTATTGCAAGGATGATACAGAGCTTGTTGAGTTTATCGAATTGCCTAGAGAACTACATCCTTTCTTTGTTGCAACACAAGCGCATCCAGAATTCAAGAGCACTTTTGAAAGTCCTTCACCTTTGTTTTACGGTTTTTTAGAGGCTTGTTTAAAAAATTCTAATTGATCTGCAATAGTTTTTTGACTTTTTCTTTTCCTAGGGCAAGTAAAAAAGTCGGGAGACGCGGACCTGTATCTGAATCGAGCAACATTTGATAAACATTTTTAAAAAAATTTCTTTGGGCTTTTTTCTTTTCGTCTTCAGACATTCCTTTCTCTTTTGGAATTTCGTAAACCAATTTGGTAATTTTTTCTAGACTCCAATTGTTTTCAATTTTTTCTCTCAATTCATCTATTTGCTCTTTTTCCTTTTTGCTCAGCTTTTCATAGTACTCTTTGTTGGGAGTTTCTCTAACTTTTATTTTCAATTCTGGCATGAAATTTTCTATCCAATTTTTGGATTTTTCTAGCCTTTGTTTCAAAGTTTTTTCATCAAATTTTTGTCCGACACGTTTGAGAATGCTTTTAAGCTCCTCGAAATTTTCTTGTGCAACTTGTCCAAAAGTTGCGACTTGTCTGAAAGGTACGTTCTTGTTGGAGAATTCTTTTTTCGGATCTACTTTTGCAAACTCCAAGGCTTTTTTTCTTTCGTTTGGAAGTTTGTTTTGGAGATACAACTCTATTTCTCGGTCAAACTCGTCGTATTGTCTTATCAATTCAGAATCAAAACAAAAGTTGATCTGATTTTTTGGGGCTGCTTTTGTAAAAATCCATCTTAGCAGTTCCGGTTCATATATTGTAAGCATGTTCTTTGGCGAAAATCCTATCCCTTGAGAGCTTGACATTTTCGAAGTAACTCCACGAATGCCTACGAACTCATAGCCCTGAAACAAAGGAGGTTTGATTCCGAAAATTTCTTTTGCTATATTTTTCGATACATCATAGCTTCCTCCCGGAGTTGCATGATCTTTTCCGCCTGGTTCGAAGCAAATATCATAATGAAACCATCTCATAGCCCAGTCTACTTTCCATGACAATTTTCCTATGTTTTCTTTAGCAATATTTACACTTTCTTTATTTCCGCATTCGCAACAATATTCTATTGTGTCTTCGTTATAATTTATGATTTTCGTAGTATCTTTTCCGCATTTTTTGCAATACACTTGTAAAGGATAATAATTCTCTATTTCTTCCTTTTTTACTTCTTGCGATTTGAATTTTGCGAGAATTTCTGCTATTTTTTTTCTTTTTTCTAGTGCGATTTTTATCTCTTTGTAGTATTTGTTTTTTTCATACTCTTTTGCTTGATAAATTATTTTTGCATTAATCCCCAACTCCGGAAGCGCTTCTTCTAGTTCTGATTCAAAATGTCTTGCATAAGATTCATGGCATTTGTAAGGATCGGGAACTTTTGAAACAGGAAGGCCCAAATATTTTGCAAAGCTGCTTGGAACTGTTGTAGGAACTTTTCTAAATCTGTCGTAATCGTCCCAAAACAAGAGCAGCTCTGCTTTGTAATTTTTTTCTTCTAGGGCTCTGACTACTATTTCTGAAGTTATTATGTCGCGAAAGTTGCCTATGTGTACAATTCCAGAAGGAGTTATTCCTGCAGCACAAATGAACTTTTTTTTCTCGGGATAAAGTTCGATTAATTTTTTTGCAATTTTTTCTGCCCAATGCTCCATGACTTGGAAAATTCTCGAGTTTTTTTAAACTTTGTCTTTTTTGTTTTGAGGCAGAAATTTAAAATTCAAATTTTGATAATTCTTTCTGGTTTCAAGACATAATCTTTTTGTTTTTCTATTTCTTGTGAGCTGAAAAATGGTTTTACTAAAGCAACAATTTTTTTGTTGTAAAAGCAAGGTAAAATTTGTTCTTTTTCAAAAACTCCTTGTTTTTTGAATTCTTTTGCTTTAAGGAATTTGCCTTGTTTCAACTTTTCAAAACTTTTTTTGTCGACTATTATTTTAGGTAAGTTTAATCTTTCGATCATTTTTTCCATTTCTATTAAGGAATTTTCTTTTTTCTGTTCGACTTGTTCTAAAGTTATGGCTTCTGTAATTTTATAAGGACCTTGCTGTGTTCTTCGTAAAGCAGTGAGGTGTGCGCCTCCGAGTTCTTTGCCCAAATCGTGAATGAGCTTTCTAATGTAAGTTCCTGCTTCGCATTTCACTAAAAAAATAAAATCTTTTTTTTGTTTTTCTAAAATTTCAAATTCGTAAATTCTGCGTTCACGTTCTACTCTCAGAACTCTCGATCTTCTAGGTGGAATTTGTTTTATTACTCCTAAAAATTTTTTCACAGCTTTTTTTAATTTTTTTAGAGAAACCTCTTTGTGGAGTTTTGCTTTACCTTCGTATGTTTTGTCAAGCCTGCTTAGCAAAGGCATTAGCTTACAAGCTTCGTTTATAGCTATAATCAGTACGCCCGTAACGTTAATGTCGAGCGTTCCTGCGTGCCCTGCCTTTTTTGCTTTTAAAATTTCTTTTACTCTTTGGCAACAATCGTGACTTGTCATGCCAGGAGGCTTATCTAAAATTAAAAAGCCATTCAAATGATTTTCAGAATTTTGGTTCATAAATTTATAGAAAGATTTATATATATAATTTTTACTTTCAGTAGATAAATTTGGAATAAAATGAAAAAAGAGGATTTGCAATATTATTATAGCGAGCATAGACACAACAAAAGATTTGTAGGAACTTTTTTGATGTTTGCAGTTATTGCTGTTACTCTAGGATTTCTATTGGCTTTTATCATAACAACGAGCAATTCGATAAAGGAGACGAGAGCGGAGTTTAGAGATATTTCAGGAAGAGCCATTTTCAGCTTGCAAGGCTTACCGTCTAGCGAGGAAAAAATCGATGAAAGAACCCAGATATACTATAACTGTAGCAGAATAAATGTTTTTAGACTAGCAGATTTGCATGACGTTTTTTCTGTTGAGACGTATAGAGAAAATACGACTGTAACATGTCAGAAAGTCGTTTATAATAGAGCTCCAGAAAGAGTAGAAGTTACTTATTTCGGCAATAGATATAATGCAATAAGGCAAAAAGATGTTGCAGTTCTAGAGTACAAGTGCTTTATCAACAATACTTTGTACAACTATCAATTTGTCGAGATAGCTCCAGATGATTTTGGATTTTTTGCAGATATTCTAAAGCTAAATGGCTACATAGCGCATGGATTTTCGAGAGCAACGATTGTCATGCCTGAAAGATATGATGACTATTGCTTGAGAGACTAAAGCAAGTTTTTCAGTTGTTTATATTTAGGGTGCGCGAGAAAAAGATTCAAACAGGCTTTTCAGTTGTGGCAGATCGAAGATTTGGCTTTAGCTCTTGAGCCATTCTTCTTCTTCAGGGGCTAGCTGAAACTCTTTTACTAGCTCTGAACAGAATTTTTTGTTTTTACAAGCAATTTTCAAAAACTCAAGGTCATGCATTACCTCTTTGCTTGAAGCGTGCATTTTTTTCAATAATTTTTTAGCTATCTCTTTTTTCTTTGCCTGCTTTTGATTTGCCAACCAAATTTTTAATGGCCTTGTTGGTTGTTTGTATTTGAAAAATTCTTTTTTTTCATTTCTTTTGGCTACTGCAATTCCCTCGCTAATAAAGTCGTAAATGTAAGACAAGAAACGCCAGTGTTGTCTTTTTCTTATTCTACCTCTGTAAAGATCTGCCAGACTCAATATTTCATATGCTTTTTCAAGCTCATTTCCATGATAAACTAAAGGCAAATTTTCGTCCAGCCATAAAAAAATTTGATCAAGGTCGAGATCTACGCTATCGAAAGCATTTTTTGCTTCCTTTGTTTTAAACACTTTTTCTAGAGCTTCATAAATTTTCGTTTCTTTGTCACGAAAGCCGAGAGCTTCTAGGTCTTTATCTTCGATCTTCTTTGTGATGCTTGCTAAAATTTGTAAATCGTTTATTGCAGCTCTTGCATCGCCTTTACTCATTTCGGCAATTTTTTTCAAAACATTTGGAGAAGCCGTAACTTGCTCTTTGCTTGCAATTTTATAAAGAATTTTTGTTATCGCTACTGTATCTAGCGCTTTCAACTCTGCTTTTTCTACTTTCTTCAGCAATGGACGAAATTTTTCTTGCCAAGGGTTGTTGCATACTAAAATCATCGGCCAGGGAGCCTCGTCGATTAATTTCATCAATTCTTGTAGTCCTCCTCGATCTTCTTGTGCGGAAATTCCTTCGAGTTCGTCTACAAGAATAATTTTTCCTTTGGCAAACAAACTCTGCTGCTTCAGGGCTTTTCCTAGAATGTCTTGGATTTGCTGCTTGTTTCTAAAATCAGAAGCATTCAGCTCTAAAATTTCTAAATTCATTTCAGAAGCAAGAGCATAAACTAAAGCGGTCTTTCCGCTTCCAGCAGGGCCATAAAGCAGGATGGCTTTTTTTCTTTGCTTTTTAAAATTTTTAACAAAATCCAACAACTTGTTTTTGGCTTCTTCTTGATTTACTATTTCTGCAAGCCTTTTTGGCCGATACTTTTCACTCCATGGTTTTTCCGTCATTTTTTGCTTCAAGCTTTGGAAAGATGTTTGCAGTTTTATGCAACAATGGCCTAAAATTTTCTTTTCTTATTACTTCATTAACAACTTTTCCAACAATGAGATAGTGATCGCCAAATTTTCTTAAAAATTCTAACTTGCATTCTAAAGAAATAGGCGCTTCTTTGATAAGACAACATTTAATTTTTTTTGATTTTTCTTTTGTTATATTGGCTTTTTTGAATTTGTCGCTTTCTGTGCCAGAATAGCTACCACAAATTTTCGCTGCTTCCAACATCTTTTCATCACAAATGTTCAGGCCGAATTCTTTGCTTTCTTTTATATTTTTGAAAGTCAAACGTTCTTGACTTATGGCTACTGCTATGTATTTTGGTGAAAAGCTTATCGGCATAATGAAGCTTGCAGTCATTACATTTTCTTTTCCTTCTTTGCTTATAGAAGTTATTAAAACAACAACTCTAGGCCACAGTTGCTCTGAAATTCTCATTTTCTAACAAAACTTGCGAGCAAAGCCTCAAGCTGAATGAATTGATCAGAACCTTCTACAAGCCTGAATTCTATTTCAGCGCATCTTTCGAGAAGTTTTATTTTATTTTCCTCGCTCAAATTCAAGTTCCAAATTTCTTTCTGGATTGCTTTAACGATGTCGAGTCCGCTCATTCCTTGCTTTAGCATCATTTCTAGCAACAAGTTGCGTGCTTCTAAGAACTTTCCTTCTATAGCCAAATTCAATATTTTTCTTATATCTTGCGGATTCACTTCTGCAACTATTTCGTAGATGATTTTTTCATCAATGTTTTTAGAAATGCTTGCGCATGCTTGCAAAACATTTATAACTTTTCTTAAATCGCCTTGGCTTATTTCGTAAAGCGCTTCAATAGCTTTTGGCGAAATTTTCAATTTTTCTTGTTTCGCAATCTCGAGCACCAATTTTTCGACATCTTTTTCGCTTCTTGCCTTGAATCTAAAAATAGCACATCTAGATTGTATTGGTTCTATTATTTTGCTGCTATAGTTGCATGATAGGATAAATCTACAAGTTTCCGTGAATTGCTCCATGGTTCTTCTTAAAGCTTGTTGTGCTTCTGGCGTTAATGCATCTGCTTCGTCAAGAAAAATTATTTTGAAAGGTCCTGTAAATGCTTTGGTTCTTGCAAATGCTTTAACTTTTTGTCTTATAACATCTATACCTCTTTCGTCGCTCGCATTGAGCTCTAAAAAATTTTCACGCCATCTTTCTTTGAAAAGTTTTTTTGCAATTATTAAAGCGAGAGTTGTTTTGCCGGAGCCTGCAGGACCTGCAAAAAGAAGATGGGGCATGTTCTTTGCCGAGACAAAAGCCTTCGCTCTTTTTACAATTTCCGGCTGTCCGATAAACTGATCGAAATCTTGTGGTCTATACTTTTCGGTCCATACGCTCGTGTCTTCTTTCATAAGAGTGAAAAGCTCGGAGTTTTTATAAATTTTTTCAATTGCAAGAAACTATCGTCGCATAGAACTTTTGAATTTAAGAAAATAATTTGGAAAGCGTCATGAGCAAATAAGAAATGCCTAGTAAGATGAGAGAATGCTTTATACCGTATTTGATCGAGCCTTCGGACAATTTTCCTATTACCAAGCCGGCAAAAAATGCTTGAATAAGTATTAGATAGAAAAAAATTTTTTGGATTGTTTTTGAAGCAGTTGCAGAAGTTTGAAAACTTACCATGCTTGGTTGCATGGCCGAGCTTATCGAAGGCAAAAATTTTAGTTGAACGAATAACATGATGGCTATAAAAATTAAGAAAATAATATAGCCTTGGACAATCATGCCATAAACTTGAGACCTTCTTTCTTTTTTTAGTTTTTCAATTTCAGAAACGCTTTTAACCGCAGCGTCAAGGCTGGAAGCTATTTCTCCGCCAGATGTTTCTGCTTGAATAATTAGCTCTATGGTTCTCGATATTACAACGCTTTTTGTATCTTGAGCAAAATTTTTTAAGGCTATTTTCAAAGGAATTCCGAAAGAAATTTGATTTGCAAGTTTCCTAACGTAAGGAGTCAGGCTGCCAAAATCCTTGTTTGAAACAATCATTATGCTTTTGCTTATCGGAGTTCCTGCCTTAACGCTTTCCGTCAATTCTCGCATGAATTCCAAAAACTTTAGATCGAGCTCTTTACTTTTTTTTACTGCCAAAAGATAAGAGGCAATAAAAGGTAGAGCCGCTATTGCAATGCCGAGGAATATCATCAAAGGAGCTATTTTTTTTGCAAATAGAAGACTTATTATGATGATTGCAATTCCTATGATTGTAGCTATTGTTTTCGTCATTTTAAGTTTTTGGTTGGGTTATGTGAATAAAAATTAAAAAGAAGATGTTTAGAACGACAATGACAGCTACGCCCAAAATGGCTATGTTCGATATGCTCATTCCCATAAAGTTTGATCCGACTACGCCCATTATGGTTAGTATTAGCATGAGTATTAAAGGAGCTGCAATAAGCAAAGCGGTGTAAATGTCGGAAAGTACGCCGACAACTTCCGAGTACTTTTGTCTTCTTAACTTGTAGTCGAGCAACAAATCTTTTGATTTTTCTTGCAAATACTTGACCAAAGAGCCTCCTGTTTTTGTTGTTGCTGCAATTCCGTTGAAAAGCTCTGCAAGCTTTTCGCTTGCGCAATTTTTTGAAACGTTTTTCAAGGCAGTTACAAGATCGTAGCCGTAAATGTTCATCTGATTAACAACTTTTTTGCTTTCTTGCGCGAAAAAAGGATACTCTTTAACTTTTGACATAATCGGAAAGATTTTCGAAGGCTCAACATTACTGGAAGCTATAGCGGACATGTGAGAAACCGCAAAAGGAAGCTCGTCGTCTATTTTGTTTCTAAGAGCTGAAGCTGCGAGAGAAGGATAGTTTATTGTAAAAATAAAGGTAAAAATAGAGATCGATGAAGCTATCAAAATGTTTCTTAAAAGAGTCGTAGTGCTAGAGAAAAGCACAGAAAGCACGAATCCTGTTATGAGCACGAGAAAAGTTATTAAAAAAGTTAAGGAAATATAACTCGAGGTAAGAAAAGGCATGTTTGCTTTTTGCAAATTGCTTTTCAAGTTTTCAAAATAACCTTTCTCTATCAAGCCGAAGGCAAATTTACGAAAAAATTTTGAAGCAAAAGAAACAAAAGGAGACAATTTTTTAATTTCTTCTGTAGTTTCTTGCTTTTTGACTTTTTTTCTTATTTTTTTTAAAGCCTCTCTCTCAAGTCCGAGTTGCTTTATGAATTCTTCTTTCAATTCTTTACTAATCACGAATGTTCCGCTTGAAGTTATAATTCTTTGATACTCTCTTTTTGGAGGCTTTTCTTCTTGTTTTAGCATGCCTGAAACAGAATCCGAGAGTATTTTCAGTTGCGCAATCAGGGACCTGATTGCTTCTTCGACAAATACTTTTTCGCTTCTGCTAACCTCAAAACTCGTAAACATAAGCAGCTCCTTTACGATTTCTTTTTCTTTTTTTATGTTTGCTATTATCTCTTCAGTGTTCATTTTATTTCAGAACTTATTTCTGAAATTATTTTTTCGATTTCTTTTTGAATCTCTATTGCTTTTTTCTTATCTACTTGCACTTGTTCTTGTAAGCTGGATAATAGTTGCAACAAAAAAAGCAATTTTTCTTTCATTTTTCATATTCCTCTAAGACTTTATCGGGATTCTTGTAGTAATCGTTAATAATTTTTTGCACTCTCTCAAAGCTAAATATTTTTTTCTTAAAAAGAGAATACAAAAGTTTTGTTCTTCTGTTGAATTCTTGTTCTAGCTCTTCTAGAGTAAGGCCATAGCGTTTAGAAATTTTTTCAAAAACTTTGCTTTCTTTTTTAAAATAGAAGACATCTTTCGAGGCGTCCCATTTGAATGGAATTTCTGTCATGGCTTTTCCGTCTGGCGTAACCTCTAGCACTTCAACAATTTCTCGAAGCTTTCTCAAATCTTGTTTTTTGACTTTTGCATGCTGTATTATGGCGATTACGTCCAAAGTGTTTATCAAGGTAGGGCTTAAATTTATTGGAGGAGTTTCGAGTCTTTTGATTACCGTATCGACGGAATCTGCGTGCATCGTAGAAATACTTGGATGGCCCGAAGCCATTCCTTGAAATAACACATAAGCTTCTTTACCTCTGACTTCGCCTACAATGACATAATCTGGATTTTGTCTGAAAGATTCTTTGAGCAAGGTGAATAGATCTATTTCTCCTATGCCACCTATTCCTGATCTTGCTACAGAAGGGAGCCAGTTCTCATGCAGAAGATTTAGTTCGCGCGTGTCTTCGATGCTAACTATCCTTGCTTCCGGAGGAATAAAAAAAGCTATGGCATTCAACAGAGTTGTTTTTCCAGATCCTGTGCCGCCAACAATCAATATGTTGCATTTGTATTGTATGAGCAGCCACAAATATGCGAGCATTTCGGGACTTAGTGTTTTTAGGGCAAGCAATTGTATAGGTGTTAAAGGAATTTTTGTGAATTTTCTTATCGTGAAAGTTGGACCTTTGCTTGTTATGTCTGTAGTGTAGGTTGCGTTAACTCTTGAGCCATCCGGTAGAGTGCCATCGAGTAAAGGCGACGCATAAGAAACATATCTTCCACATCTTTGCGCCAGTTTTTCGACAAAACTTGCGAGTTTCTCCATGTCTGTAAACACGACGTTGGTCCTCAAATTTCTATAAAGACGATGAACGACATAAATGTTTGAATTGACACCATTGCATTCTATGTCCTCTATAAACAAATCTTGCAAAAGAGGTTCGATTTCGTTCAAGCCGATAAAATCTCTGTAAAGATAGTAATAAATTCTTTCATAAGATTCTTTGCTTAAGCTATAGCCGAGTTCTGCTAAGACTATTTTAGCAATCTTGTCTATGTAACTCAATATGGCTTCTTGCGATTTTTCTGCTGTAGAAATGTTTATCATTTCCGTAATTCCGACTCGCAATTCTTCAAGAACTTTTCTTTCAAAGTCGTTGAGTATAGGTTCCTCCAATTCGTAAACAACTTCATTAATTTCAGGATTCCAATAAATATGGCACGAAACGTATGGTGAAATTAAAACGTAGCGCACATTTAGTTTTGTTTTGTCTTCTACTCTTGGCAAAGAAGGGATTTGAGGGCTTAAGTTTATAGGAGGATGCTCCGGTTTTGGTACGCTGGGCATGCTTTTGAAAAATGGTTTTGGCTTTGGGACTTCTGGCATTTTACCTCTTTTCTTTTGAACTAAGAATGCCGTATATTTAAAGTTTTTTTAAATACTCGCCATTAAACTTAAGTAGCTTTTTTTCTAGCCCATTTCAGTTTTTGTGGTTTTCTGCCAAGTTCCCAGTTTCTTCTGCACTTCTTTGAACAAAACCAGAAAACAGATCCAGAGTCTGTGACAAAAATAAGACCTTTTCCTAGTTCATAATTTTTTTTACAAAATGCGCATTTCATTTTATATGAAAGCTCCTTTCATAACTTTGCTTTTTATTTTTCTTGCTTCTATTTCGGTTTCACGCAGCATTAAAATATCTTTCAAACGAACAGGACCTTTGACGTTTCTTCTTAGTGTTTTGCCTTTTTCAGGACCTTCTAGCAATTTGACTTTTACTTGTGTAAGCTCGCCTCTAAAGCCTGTTCTTCCTAGAATTTCTTCTACTACAGCCGGAACAGCCTCGTGCGTAACTTTTTCCAAGCCTTTTAGCTCTCCTCCGGCCCCCTCTCTAATCTTTTGTCTTTTCTTCGAGCCCATTTTTTAGGCCAGTTTATTTTTCTTTCTTGCTTTTTTCTTTTGTCTTTTTTATTTCTTCTATGTGCTTTGCTGCATCTCCGGCATCGATTATTGCAACAGATGCACAAGCAACGCTTATTCCAGCGCTTGCTCCTAGCTTTTCTTTGCTATCTACTGTTACATAAGGAATGCCTTTTTCCTCGCACAAAACAGGCAAATGCTGCACAATCTCTTTGGGCGAGACGTTTTCGGCATAAACGACTAGTTTTGCTGTTCCACGTTCGATGGCTTTTGTTACTTCGTTGGTTCCTTTTTCTATTTTTCCTGTTTTTCTTGCAATCTCGACTATTTCGTAAGGAGAAACCATTTTACCTCCTTCATCTTTTTTCGGTCATAGGTTGAGTTTAATTAGAAAATTACAGAGAAGGAGCTTTAAAAAACTTTCTAATGCTTGTTGATCCTCTTTATTATTGTTAAAAGCAAGTTTTATGCTCTTTGCCGAAACACGATTTTAATGGTTGCAATGCTTTGCTCTTAAGATTCAATTTAGAAAAAATTTGCGATCGATTGAGCGACTGCAGTCAACGCCATAAAACTTCAACTTCATCTGTCCTTTCAGAAGGCTTTATGTCAACTTTTTCTATGTTCTTGCCTTCAAACTTTATTCCTGCTTTGAACATTTTTTGTCCGAGCCATGCAATCATTGCGGCATTATCCACAAGAAATTCGTTGGCAGGAATGAAGCATGCAGCTTTCCTTTCTTTACACATAATTTTTGCCATTTCTTGCAATCTTTTGTTGCAAGCAACACCGCCTCCGAGCAACAATTCTTTTTTGTTGAGGTGAGCCATTGCACGTTCTGCAACTTCGATAAGCATGGCAAAAGCTGTTTCTTGTAAAGAAAAGGCCAAATCCTCTAGAAGAAATTTTTTTGATTCTAGTTTTTGCTTCAAGTTTGTTAGCATTCCTGAAAAAGCTACGTCCATGCCTTTAACAGAGTAAGGCAAAAGAATAAAATTTTTTGATTTGAGTGCTAGCTTTTCGATTTCTGGAGCTCCCGGAAAGCCTATTCCTGCGTATCTCGCAAAGCTGTCTATGAAATTTCCGACGCCCATGTCGAGAGTTTCGCCAAAAATTCTGTAATAACCAGAAGCATAGCTTATCACTTGAGTATTGGCTCCAGAGCAGTAAAGCAGAACAGGATCTTTTGCTCCTGTGGTTTCGCCTATTTCGAGATGAGCAATACAATGATTTACTGGAACAATGGGAATGCTGAGTTTTTTTGCGAGCTCTTTAGCAAGCTTCAACCCTTGCAGCAAACAAGGAGCCAAGCCAGGACCTTGCGAAAATGCAATCAAATCAATATCTTGGAGTTCAATTTTAGCCATGCGCAAAGCTTCTTCTAGCAACTTGTCTTTAACTTTTTCGTGATGCTTTGCCGCCTCGATCGGAATTATACCTCCTTTTTCTGTTGTATAGCTGTCTTTCAAGTTGCATAGAAATTTTTTTCCTTTGAGCAATGCAATTCCGAATGTGTGAGCAGTGCTTTCTATGCCCAAAACATGCATTTTTCTTTTCAATTATTTGTTAATATTTAAATTTTATTCGAAATAGTCAGCAATAAAAGCTGGCCTTCAAGCTTTAATTGCTAACGCACCAAACTAGCAAGAAAAAATTATTTTTAAAAAAAGAAAAAAGAAAAAGAGAAACTAAAATTCATTTCTTTTTCTTTTTCTTTCTTCCGCCACGAGCCATCTTTGCTTCACAGACGTTGCCTTTTGCGTCGACGTAGTACAAGTATCCTGGTTTTCTCTTTACAGCATTCTTGATGAGAATTTTTCCCATTCTTTACCTCCTTTTTAAATTTAAATTGATAGTTTAAAGCTGAACTTATATTTAAATCTTTCTATTTTTCGACGGTATCTGCTTTTTTTATCTCTTTGAATTTTTGAAACAATTTTTTGACGTAGTGCTCTTTTACTGCGTTGTGATGCAAGAAACCTCCTTTGAAACTTTTTGGAATATGCAATAATTCATGAATCAAAATTTTTATCTTTTCGTCCTCGCTTAGCTTATCGAATTTTTCTGCAATGACTTCGATAATGTATGCCGGTTCAAGCTTGAGTGCTTTTTGTAAAATTATTGGTAAAGAATGACATCTTGCTATTGTGTTTTTTGCACTAGAACCATAGCTTTTGAAACAAAAAACTCTCTCAACTTTTATGTGCTTTAGTCCTAAAGTTTGAACAATCTCTTTGACTTTAGCATTCAATTCTAGCGCTTCTTCGTATTTCATAATCAGAAATTACGAAAAGAATATTTAAAGTTTTGTGAGCTAGGCTTTTTTGCTCATGATTGTTCGGATGGAAAATTTTTTAAAATAAAAAAATACCAAAAAAATATGAAAAAAGAGACAAAAATTGATCTTCCTTTGTTTTTATTGGCTATTGCAATCCTCCTTATTTTTACAAGCTCATCGATATATGCTCAGACATGCAAGTGTAATAACTGTTCAAGCTCATCGATATATGCTCAGACATGCAAGTGTAATAACTGTTCAAGCTGTACTGCTGCATTGAACAATGCGAGTTGTGATGAAGTTATATTGACGGACGACATTACAAACCATAGCTCAGATTGTATTTCTAACCCAGAAAACTTTAGCAATAAAATTTTTGATTGTCAGTGGCATACTATTGATGGTATTGGAAATGGTAATGGGATTTATTTAGATAGTAAGCAAAATAATACAATAAAAAATTGTATAATTACTGGTTTTGTTTATGGAATTTATTTATCTTCTTCTTCAAACAACACACTAATAAATAATACTGCCAATTCAAATGGTTATCATGGGATTTATTTATATAGTTCCCCAAACAACACCTTAATAAACAATACTGCAAACTCAAATAGTCAGCGTGGAATCTATTTACAGTCCTCTTCGAATAACACACTAATAAACACCACTGTTAATTTAAATGGTCAGGAGGGAATTTATTTATCTTTCTCAAACAACAACATCTTAATAAATAATATTGCTAACTCAAATAGTTATGGAATTTATTTATATTCTTCCTCAGACAACATCCTAACAAATAATGTAGCCATCAATTCAACTACTAAGGATGGAATTGACTTATATTCTTCCTCAAACAACATCCTAGCAAATAACATTGTAAGCTTAAATAATCAAACTGGAATTACTTTATCCTATTCCTCAAACAACATCCTAGCAAATAACATTGTAAGGTTAAATAATCAGAGTGGAATTGCTTTGAGTTATTCCTCAAATAATAATACTTTAGTAAATAACAGCGTAAGTGAGAATTCCGAGAGAGGAATTTCTTTATACGATTCCTCAAATAATATTTTAGCAAACAACATTGTTAATTCAAACGGGTATGGAATTTATTTAGAACTTTCCTCAAACAACACTATAGCAAATAACTTTGTTATTTTAAATAGTCAATATGGAATTTTATATAACTCTTCTGGCAATAACAATATCTATAATAACTTCTTTAACAACACAAATAATTCTGGTTTTAGAACACCAATTTATGCAAACAACTGGAACACAACCAAAACTCAAGGAACAAACATAGTCGGTGGGCCCTATCTTGGTGGAAACTTTTGGGCAACTCCGAATGGAACAGGATTTAGCGAAACTTGCAATGATTCTAACAAGGACGGAATTTGTGACTCAAACTATACTCTTGCTAAAGATAATATTGATTATTTGCCTTTAACTTATCCTTTGATTTGTTATTGCGATAGTTGTGCGAGTTGCACTGCTGCTTTAAACAAAACTGTAAATTGTGATGAAGTAAGACTTATTGCAGATATTATAAATTATAGCGGGACTTGTATTACCAATCCAGAAAACTTTAATAATAAAATTTTCAATTGTCAAGGGCATGTAATAGATGGTAGTAGGTATAATCGCGGCATTTACCTAAGTAATAAACAAAATAATACAATAGAGAATTGTATAATTACCGAGTTTATCTATGGGATTTGGTTAGAATATTCCTCAAACAATGTTTTAATAAATAATACTAACTTAAATAATGGTTATGGAATTTATTTATGGTATTCCTCAAATAACACTCTAACAAACAACAATGCAAGCTCAAATAATATTTATGGAATCTATCTGTATTCTTCTTCAAACAATACCCTAACAAACAATACTGCAAGTTCAAATAATGATAGTGGAATTTATTTATACTTTTCTGCAAACAACACTCTTACAGGCAATACAATGAACAACAATTCATTTAATTTCGGCATATTTGGAGGAGATATTTTACACTATTATCAAGATATTAATACTTCGAATACAGTCGATGGAAAGCCAATTTATTATTGGACAAATGAAAAAAATGCTCCGAATAATTGTAGAGATGCAGAAATAAATGAATCAAGTAATGCCGGATTTGTTGCATTGGTTTCTTGTGATAATATTACAGTAAAAAATTTGAATTTGAGTAGCAATAGTCATGGAATCTTGCTAGTAAACACAACGAATAGTAGAATTATAAACAATAACATAAGCTCAAATTATTATGGGATATTCTTGTTTAGCTCTTCGAATAATACCGTAACAAGCAACAATATATTTTTAGGTTGGCGCGGAGTTCAATTGAATAATTCACACAGTAATGCTATTTTTACAAACCATATAATTTTAAATGATAATTCAGGAGTTTATTTATCCAATTCAGCTAATAACACATTCTTCAATAATTTCTTTAATAACACATTAAATAATGTTAATATTATAGCTTCACTACAAAATTTCTGGAACACGACAAAAACTGAAGGAACAAACATAGTTGGCGGGCCTTATCTTGGCGGAAACTTTTGGGCAACTCCGAATGGAACAGGATTTAGTGAAACATGCACAGATGCTAATAAGGACGGAATTTGTGACTCAAACTATACTCTTGCTGCAAATAACGTTGATTATTTGCCTTTGACCTTTTACTCTACAAGCGGTGGAGGAGCTGGTGGCGGCGCAGGAGGAGGTGGAGGAGCTGGAGGAGGAGCTGGTGGCGGAGGAATTCTTCCTGTTTGTGGAGATGGAATATGTGATTTGAGCGAGAGTTATTTGAATTGCTCACAAGATTGTGCTGCTCCTAGTGAGCCGCCTGAAAATGTAAGCGAGGATTTGGGCGATGTTGGAGAAGGCAAAGAATGTGGAGGAACTATTGGTCATGCTTTTAGGTTCAGGGTTAAAGGGCAAGAGCATATAGGGCAGATAGGCGAGATAGAATCAGATAGGGCCATCTTGTTTATTTGGAGCAGTCCTATGAGAGTTGATTTAATTGTTGGCAAGGCAAAACAAATTGATTTAGATGGCAATAATCTTGCTGAGCTCGAAATTTTACTGAAAAAGATTGAAAATGGTAAAGCATTCTTGCTATTGAAAGAATTGAAAGAAAGGAAGGAAGAACAAGGCCAAGAGCCTGAACAGCAAGCACAAAAATCAAAATCATATCTTAAGTTGTTACTGATAATAGGCGCAATCCTAATTGTAATTGTCGTAGCGATAATTTATAGCATGCAGAAGAGAAAAAGTTGAAAAGACACTCGGCAATTACGTTTTTTTTGCATGCAGAGTTGCAAGTTGGTAAGATTGTGAAGAGTTGAAATTCAAAAGTTGTTTTGTAATAGCTTGAGCTTAAAAAATAAAGTTCGCAAAAATTACTGAAACGATAAAATTTTAAAGGCAAAAAACTTAAACTTAAAAAAGAGAATGAGAAAAGAGATAATTGCTGTGACAATTTTTTGTCTTTTCGTAATTTTAATTTCGCAAGTAGAAGCATATATAGAAGTGGAATGTCCTGGCGAGGCTGCTGGAGATCCTAGAGAAAGCTGCCAAAGAGCAATCAATAGCATCGCCGATGGAGGGACAATATTTATTAGATTTCCCTTTACATTCGAAGACCAAAATTCTTTAGTATTTTCTAACAAACGAAATATAATTTTTGATTGTAATGGAACTACGATTAATTGCAGTGGCAGTAGCGAATGCATTATTGTAATAGATTCATTCAATATTACTATTCGAAATTGTACTTTTCTCAATTTTAGTAACACAGGAATATATGTAGAGCGAAGTGGAAATGTGTCAATACTGAATTCGGGTCTTTTTCTTGGCGAATTTATATTTATTGCTATTGGAATTAGAGTAGAAGGAAGTAACAATACAATCATTAGAAGTACAAATTTATCTATGAATAGTAGCTGTGATAGTTGTGAAGGCATTTATATTGGAGGATGGTCAAATAATACGCTTTTGACAGATGTTGATATAGGACGTGCCGAAGGATCAGTAAGACCTCTTTTTGCAGATGGTATTCATATAATGAACGAAAGCAGTTTTACGGTCATAAATAATACCAGGGTATGCGTTAATAATTTAGAAGAGGATTTTTATGACATTCATGTAGAAGCCCGTGCACAAACAGTTAGTTGTTCCGATGTGGTTTGCAATAAAACTACTTATCCTAATTGTTGTTCATCTTTTTGTGGAATACAAATTGACGAGTGTAGAAATTATAGATGGTACACTATAGGTATAGTGCACAACACATGCGATTATACAAGAGAGCTATGCGTAACCAATCAATCCCCTTATGGCAATTATAATAAATTTGTGCATTATTGTAAAAAAGTAAGAAACAATTATTATCTTTACAATATAAGCGTTAGCAAAGGGCCACAAGAGCAACGGCAAGAAGGAATAATAAACAAAATAATCAATTTAATCAAAAAGCTATTTTAAAAATGGGAAAAAATAAGAAAACTCTCTTAATAGTTTTTGTATTTTTTTGTTTCATCGTGGCAATTTTACCTTGTGGGAAAACTGGGAATGGTTCTTTTTCTGATATGTGTGATGCTGCTATAATAAATGGAACTTTTTATTACTGCCATAATAGCAGCGATGATGTATGTCCAGAGCATTTTAGCGATGTTAACGGCAATTCGCCCGTATGCTCTCGAAGTCCTTCTAGCATTTGCTACGATCCTGATTGCGTCGGTGTCGGTGGATGCATAATAAAAACAGCAAACATTACTCCTTATTGCAAAAACAATGCCTGCGGTTCAAGTCGAGATGATAAAATCTTTTTGAACTCGACTTTTTCATGTCCAGCAGGAATAAATATTACGAAACTTAAGTTCATTGCTAATAGTAGCGATAATCAGTGTGTATATCCTATGGAAATAGAGTGCAATAGCAATACAAATTGTTCAGGAAATTTTTCAATAGAAGCTGTTCCAGAAAATTGTGTGAATAAGACTGTGACTGCAAAAGAAGTAGCGGTTTATAGAAATGATTTGAAGATGGCAAGCAATTTTTCTTCTTCTGGTTATGGGCGTTTCAAATTTGCAGATAGGGACATTGGAATTTTTTTGAAGAATGTACTTTTGGTAGGAGTGCCTGATTATGCACCTCAAAGCTATACTTTCAACGTAACCGCATATGCAAATTTTTCTAACAGTACAGGTTACTGGCTGGAGAACATAACCATTGTTAAAACAACTTATTACAACTCTAGTAATAAAAGCGTTGTCTTCAACACACGTAATGGTTTTGGTTGGCCAGAATTTAAAACAGACAATGTTGGAAATGCAAATGTTTCTGTTTTGTATCCTTATAATAACATTGCAAACAAAAGCGATTCTAAAAACATAACTGTTTTTGTTCCTGGTGTTACGTGTCAGATTTATGAGGCTGAGATTTTTCCTTATTGTGGAGATGACGGTTGTAAAATAGGAGAAAAGGTGGAGCTTAGAGTAAATATTTCTACGTCGTGTCCTACAATAGATGCTATTCTGATAGAAGGGCTTAATGAAACGTGCGAAGTAGAAATGATGACTACGAATGTTGAGTGTGAGGAACTTCAACTTAAAAGATACTGTAGAGGAAACTGGACAATAGGAAATGTTAAAGAAGAGTGCAAAGGAAAAACAATAAGAGGAAAATATGTAACAATTTTTTCTCAGGAGAAACCTGTTGCTTTCCTTGACGATCCTAGTAAGATACATGGTTTTTTTATATTCGAAATGATGGAAATTATTGGATTGAAGGCTATAATAGTTTCTCCTTCTGACGGATCTGTTTTCAACATTCGTGATACTATATGGCTTAATGAGTCGAGCAAAGGAAACATAAACAACTGGTCTTGGTATTATAAAAATATTACAGGATCATGGATTCTTCATAGAAGCTTTAGTAAAGGACAGAATCCAAATACAACTTTCTCTTTACCACAAGGGGCAGCACCAGGGGCTTATTATATTAATTTGACTGTTGAAAATGAGACTGAGAAAGATTCCACTTATGTTAAGATTTATTTTGGTGAAGAAGGCTGGCCGATCGCGATCATTTCAGAGCCACGCGAAGGCGAGATCATAGTGCATGGCAATGTGACACAAAGTGGAAGCAAGCAGGTGCGTTTCAATGGTTCTCAAAGCTTTGATTCTAATGCAGGTTCGCAGTATAATTTCAACTTAAGTTGGTACTTTGATATAACCGACAGAACAAAAAAAATAAGCGGATTCTATAACATAACAAACATAACTTATTACCTTTATAATAAATCTTATATTGATAGAGTTGGCATTACAGCAGAACTTAATGCGAGTGACGGGCAGAACTCAACGATAGACAGAGTAACTTTTAGGCTTGCTTATTGTGAAGAACAAGGAAGAAAAGTTTTTCCTGGAGAATGTTTGAATCAAAAATATTGTAGTGAAAATTGCAATGGAGTAATTTGTACTCTTATTTCTGATTGTAGAATTCGTGATTGCTGCGGAAATCCACCTTATTGTAATATAAATACAGGAAGATGTGATGTTACGCAAGGTGCTATTGGCTGTGGTTCTCGAACGCAAAAAAACCATTGTCAAAATACATCGACAAAAGGTTGCTTTTGGGATGGTAGTTGCAAGAATTGCACGCCTGCGCCGCCAGGCCCGGTAAAATGCAGCGATTACAATAACGAGTTCGCATGCAATAATGATATGTATGGTTGTGAACTAGGAATTAAAGGCGAAGACGCAAGAACAATTCTCGGGTCAAGAAGAATTATTAATGGAGTTGAACATGAAGCCGTGGCCACAAGATGTAGCTGGTATAACAACAACTGCACTTTAAATGTAACGTGGATTCCTGTAGCAGGAGGCGGATCGCCACCGAGTGGCGTGACTTGCAGCTACACAACAAGCATAAGCGATTGCCAGGAAGGCTATAGAACAATAACATACACGAATTTAACAGATAGTAATTGTCCTCCATATACGATAAAGCAAAGATGCGGAATTGCCTTTGCCAGATTGCCTTTCTTTGAAGCATGGCATATGCTAATTGCTTTCTTGCTAATCGCATTGCTTTACTTTTTTATTGAGAAAAGAAAAAATGAAAGAAAAAATGAAAAGTAAAGTATTTGTGATCGCTTTTTTGATTTTGTTAGTTATGCCTATCATGATCGAGAACGTTTTTGCAGCGATTAACTTTAATTTAAGCTCTCCGCAAAGTTTTGGCCCTGGACAAGTGATTGATGCTATTGTAAATCTAAGCTTAGAAAATGTTCCAGCGAATACGCAAGTGAAGATTGCCATTACAGCTCCGAACTACAATAAAGAAGTTGTTATGAACTTGTTGCAGTTTTTAGAGCGATTGAATGCACAAAAAGAATGCATGCCTGCAAATTGCTTAACAACTTATGCAACCCAAGGCGTTGGTTTGTCTGAAAAAACTCTGAACATGGAAGCAGCTCAAGAAAGCTTGATTGCTTTTAAAATACCTTCTGGAAGCAATGTAGAAATTAAAGATTTTAGTTTTAAAATTGTAGGCTCGACTTCTGAAGGCTTTAGCTGCGATGACAGCATTATAAAGTTTGATTTGCTCGATGATGGCTCTATCGACTGGGAATACGCGAAGCCGACAGAAGAAAAGAACTGCTCAGATTTTATCGGCGGTTGTTTCGCAAACATAAACACACAAGACTTGGTTCTTGACTCAACGCCAAGATGCGAAAAAATAAAAATCGGCAAGACGGGCAAAGCAGATCTTGGAGTATATGTTAATTTGGTTGGCGACTCTGGAAATTTGCTTTTATTGCTTTATGATCCGGTAACGCAAAGACAATACAATTGCACTGTTGAAGCAATAAGTGGCTTTAATTTTTGTTCGATAAGCTATGAAGATGGATTTTTTATAAACAGCTCTAGAGATGTGTTTGTTTGTGTTAAAGCCATAAGCGGCTATTATACTATAAAAGTCGAAACAGATTCGCCATGTGGATTTTTTGGAAATCCGCAAGAGCAACCAAGCTTCAATTCCGATTATCCTCTGTACTTGCGATACTATGGCTTTTCGTCTATGGACGAAGAATTTGTCTTTAGTAACAACACTTTTATAGGAAATTTGAAAGAATACTTGCAGCAGTACATAGATTCTCGCTATTCACGAAATTGTAACAATAACGGTTGCGTAATTCCATTGAGGTTTGTTGCTAATGGAACGCAAACATTGACACTTTCAGAGCCTTCACTGAAATATAGCCATACTTTGGGCAGTGCTTTCAACAATTATTTTTATGATGTTACTGCTAGTTATGCAAAAATAAATGTTTCTCAACAATTGAGTCTTACTGCTTTGAATATAACGGCTCCCGAAGTCGAAGGCAATTATGTTTTGAAGCTTACGATAGGCTCGAGCTCGAGACAGACGAGCTTCAAAGTTGAGCAAGTTCCTATGGTTTTGAGCGTTTCGCCTTCGGTTGTAATTCCTGGAATAGAAACAACATTTTATGTTACCGTACAACAGGTTGTAAATCCTATAGTTAACTATAGCTGGGACTGGGAAGGCGATGGTATTGTCGATATCGTAACAACAGTTCCACAAGCAAATCATACTTATGCTGCAGGAACATATACTTTAATAGTGACTGTTAAAGATGCAGCAGGCTTGCAAGGTTCTAAAGCTTTTACAATTATAAGCAATGTTACAAGAGACTTGCTCAACACAACGATAAATGATTTGATTTCAAGAATAAATGCTTTGTCCTTACAATACAATTCTTTAGAGCCATGGTATAGAGATCTTCTCGGTTTGAATTTAACAAGAGACAATGCAACACTTTTCACGCTGAAAACACAAATTTCAACAGTTCCGGAATCGCAATTTTTAGCAATCAAGCAAACTCTCGACGAAATTGCCTCGAGAAATCCGATAAGCATTATAGATTCTTTCAAGCTTGCAGAGTCTTTCTACTATCCAGATCCCGAGCATATAGATCCTGCTTATGTTTCAGAAATTACTCACGAGAGCTATAATAGAAGTAATGAAGAACAATACAAAAATGCAATAGCTTTGTGGCAAGAAAAAAATCTCGATGTCAAGATTCATGGTTCGGTTAAAGCTTTTGTTTATGAAACAAAGCAAGAAGACAAGCTTACGATTATAAATATAAAGCTAAATCCAAGAACAAGTCTCGATAATGTTTATCTCATTTTTTCTTTACCTTCTGGCGTAAGCTATTCTAGTGTAGCCATTAAAGAAGGAAATTTTGAAAAAGAGAATCTTGGCGATGCTATTGGTTTTTCTTTTTCAAGTCTTAGAGCTTCAGAAACGATTTCTATTGCAATTCCTTCAAAACAAGATCTTATGCAACTAAAGTTTTATGTTTCTCCTTCTTTGGGAGAGCTGAATATAGAAACAATGTCGCGAGAGAAAAAAGAAGGAAATAAAAGCATGATATTTTTTATTATCATTCTTGTTGTTGCTGTCGCTATAGGCTTGCTTTTGATATGGAGTAAAAGAGGCAAAGAGAGTTTATTCAAAAGCGAAACGGATTTGATAAGTTTAATCAATTTTATAAGCATGAGTCTCGCTCAAGGAATGCCGAGAAAGCAGATAGAAGAACAATTGCTCAATGCCGGTTGGTCTAAAAAGCAAATCAACTATGCATTCAAACAAGTTGAAAGGCCGAGCAAATTTCCTAGATTCTAATTTTTACGATCTGCTAATCTTCTTGCATCTTTTTTAGTTTTTCTAGAGTTTCTTTAAGTTCTGCTTTTTCTCTTTTTGCTATTTTTTCTTTCAACTTTGCAGGAACTTTTTGTATCGAAACCGGTTTCGATGGCGGCTTTGGTATTCGCCTTGGCATTGGCTTGAAAGGAGTTGGTCTCGGAAATTGAGCAAGAGGAAATTCTTCTTTTTCTTCTTCTGGTTTTTTTCTTATAAAAAAGAAGTAAAACGCTGCAATTGCAGCTGCAACTATTATGATTATCCAGAAAGGAAATTTTGCTTT
>JAWANM010000006.1:0-36411 GCA_038895375.1 Candidatus Pacearchaeota archaeon
GGCAATTATAAGTATGATTACTGCACCTTTTAAAAGTTCGATGACGGCTTTTCCCCAAGAGGCAAAAGTTATCGCTAAAATCAATGGTATTACTATCAAAATTATTCCTAAAATTATTTTTACTATTGCATTCATAAAATAAGATTGAAAATTTGATTTAAATAATTTTCGCTGTTCTTCTGAACTGATGCAAGTTTATGCTAAAGCATTAAGCTCTGATATTTCACAAAAAGAAAATTTTTTAAATCCAAATGTAAAGCCACTATCATGCTAAAAAAGAAATACGAAATCAAGCAAATTTTGTATCATATCAATGATGTTCCGTGTAGCCATTGCTGGGCATATTACAACAGCCCATGCTTAAAAGATTTATTTGAAAAAATTTCCAGAAAAGAGGTTTACAAGTTCAACGAAACCGTTATAAAAAAATTTAATTCGACAGAACAAGATTCTCGAAAAAATGAAAAAATCGGATTAATAGTTTGTTATAACAATGAAAAAAGAAAATCTGAAAATAAAAACTACAACAAAAAAATAAAAGGACTTGAACACTACTTAGAAATATGCTGGAGTAGCGAATATCCTGCTCTGCTGATCTACATAAAAGATCATCATACAAAAATGACTTGGGAACTTGAAGAAAAGCCTTTAAAACGCATTATCAAGGAAAACATGCTATTTTACTTCGGAAAGAACTTCGGTGAAGCAGAGCCTCGACTCATCGAGACATGGAAATCTATATTAACAGAATATTTTCAATTCTTGGAAAAATACGAAAAAACAATACTCTCTTTTGGAAACTTTTAAAAACACTCGTTAGCTTCACTCCTTCGGAATTCGTCGGCACATTAAATAAAAATCAATTTTTGGCTTTGTATCAGAGAGCACGTCTTTGAAAAGATACATAAATAATCTGAAAGATAAAGAGTTAAAAAAGGATCAAAAGAATAGCGATTACGGTAGAAAACTACAACTAAAACTTGATCTTATTTAAAGAAGATTATTTTTGGGCCATCAGAAAGAACTTTATTTTTATCTCTTATTTTTCCTTTTAAATCGATATACATTTCCGCATCTTTAAATTTTACATCATCTCCAACTATTGTTATTCTTCTCCCAAATGGTTGTCCGGTCCATAATGGAATGTCATAATACATTAATGCAGCGATACTACCTCGAATTTCATAAGGCTCCTCACAATCTGGATCTTCTTCACCGAGGTCATAAACCATATTTATTTTTTCTATTTTGCTAGAAAGTAAACCTGTGCGTGTATTTCTCCCCCAACCATTTTCCCACATTTCTTCATGAGTTATCCACTCGCCATTCTTCTCGTATTTACGTGGATCTGAAAGCAGTTTTTCACGAGTAACATCTATACTGTTTAAGTGTTCAATATTCCTTTCCAATGCTTTTTTAAAATTAGGATTTTGTTTTCCAAAAACAAAACAATCTTTTTCCATAAACCAATCAGCAAATAAGACCCATAATGGAAATTTAATCTTTGTGTTTATAATCTCGTCAAAATGCCTTTCAAGCTCTATTCCACTAGATCCATAGCCATTAAAAGCATGAGTCATGGTGTAGTGTGAAGGAAATCTATTATTAGTGAGATATCTTAATGCCAAATTATATCTTATATCAGCTGTTATTCCACCAGGACAATTATAACAAAATTTGTCTATAGAAAAGTCACGAGGAGAAATTATTTTTCTTTCAACTATTTTTATACCTCTAGGAAGCTCTTTTTCCTTATCTTCATATATTATTTCTTTTTTAATTTTTTCTTCTTCCTCTTTTATATCTTCATCCACTAATTTATCTATATCTATATGCCCCATGAAAAGTTTTCCATTCTTATATCTAATTTTAGAAGGCCAATAATCTATATTTATTTTATAATCCTTTTCAGCAAAAAATTCCTCATCTTTTGTACCATACCCCTTTACACCGTACACTATTGAATCTTTAGCATTTGAAAAAACAAATATTTTATGCTTAGGATAACTGTTAGAATCTATAATGAGTGTTTCTTCCAAATTATACTTCTCCTTTATTTTGTTAAAAGCTTCTTTTTCCCAATCTTCCATATATAAAATAAGTATAGATGGTATTTAAATCTTTCGGTTTTTACTACTTACAAGTACTCCTATTCCACCGCCTTACTATCGAAAAGGAAGTTTTTAAGTAATCAAACTAACTTTGTTTCGTTTTAAGGGACTTACTTTAAATTCTTTTTCCTTTAAGCTCCTTTAATACTTATCACTCCAGCATATTTCAATCTAATGAAAAGACAAAATGAAACTTGAGGAATTAAATTATTACCTCTATTACTGTGTTCATAAAAGAACTTTTTACCAAAAATTTATATGACCTATCAAACCATACCCTTGCTCCAGGCACGATACAACAATCATAAGATAATTAAAATCCAAGCTAAAACAGACAAACATTTAAAAAACATCTTTTCTTTCTTGCAATATGAAATCCCTATATGCGTATGTTGCAGAAACGCTTCGCGCCAAGCGAGAAACTAAAGAATGGTCACAGTTACTTGCGAGATGGAGAAAAAGTCGTGCAATTACAAGAGTAGCAAAACCATTTAATATCGCGCGTGCAAGAATTCTTGGATATAAAGCAAAAAAAGGTTTCGTTGTCGTGCGAGTTAGAGTTAGACGTGGAGGTCACAAAAGACCAAGGCCAAGAAAAGGAAGGAAAACCAAAAAATTAACTATAAGAAAAACTCTAAAGATGAATTATCAATGGATTGCAGAGCAAAGAGCAGCAAGAAAATTCCCAAATCTTGAAGTTTTGAATAGTTACTGGCTCGCTAAAGATGGTCAATACTATTGGTTTGAAGTCATTCTCATAGATCCAAACGCGCCAGAAATAAAAGCAGACAAAAATCTTTCCTGGATTTGCAGTAACAAGCATAGAGGCAGAGTATTTCGTGGCTTGACGAGTGCTGCAAAAAAAGCAAGAGGCTTGAGGTAGCAAAAGCTTTATATACTTAACATTTCTTAAAGAAGCATGGAACTCCAATGTTTAAAGTGCAAGTATCAATTTAACGCTGAAAAAATTCCTTTGATATGTCCTTTCTGCAGTTCAAAAAATACTGTAAAGACACTTCCAAACGCTTCTGACTTGTTAGAAGAGGCTGCTTTAGAAGAGAAAAAACTAGAAGAAGCTGAAAAAAGAAAAGAGGAGTGGAAAAAGAAATTAGAGGAAGGAAGCATATCGAGAGCAAAAGTTTGAACCTTTAATTTTCATTACAACTTTGCTACCGAACTCATGCTTCTTGCTCTAGTGCTTCCTTTATTTTTTCAATGCATTCAGGATTCACCAAAGTACTCGTATCGCCCAGAGGTTGCTTTTTAAGCAAAGCTTTCAAAATTCTTCTAATAATTTTTCCGCTTCTTGTTTTCGGCAGATCTTCGACAAAATAAATCTTAGAAGGTCTTGCTATAGGGCCTATTTCCTTTTCTACTTGTTTAATCAACTCTTCTTCAAGACTTTTAGATTGAGATATGCTTTTTTCTAAAACAACAAAAGCAACAGGAACCTCGCCTTTAATAGGATCTTCTTTACCGGTCACAGCACTCTCGCGAACTGCTTTGTGCTTATCCAAGGCATTTTCTAATTCTGCAGTAGCTAGCCTATGACCCGCGACTTTTATAACATCGTCTATCCTGCCAATAAGCTTGAACAAACCATCTCGCTCTATAGCACCATCGCCAGTAAAGTACATGTTCTTGTATTGAGACCAATATTTTTCTTTGTACATTTTTTTGTTTTTCCATATTCCTCTAAGCATCCCTGGAGCAAAAGGACTCAACTGAACAAGAAAACCTTGTTTTTCCTTCAGTTTATTGCCTTTCTCATCGACAACAGCGTGTCTTGTTCCGGGAAAGCTTCTTCCAGCAACACTAGGAATAAAAGGACCTATTCCTGGCAAAGCGTTTATAAGAGTCCCTCCTGTTTCTGTTTGCCACCAAGTATCTATTATAGGACATCTTCCTTTTCCGACTTCTTTGAAAAACCACAACCACGTCGATTCGTCTATTGGTTCGCCAACGGTTCCAAGAATCTTGAGAGTAGAAAGTTCAAAATTTTTAAGCCATTTTTTGCCGAAAGCTGCAAACATTCTCAATAAAGTCGGAGCTGTATAAAACACATTGACTTTATGTTCTTCTATTATTTGCCATGCTCTCGACGGTGTAGGAAAATCAAAAGAACCTTCATAAATTAAAGTGGTTATGCCATTAAGCAGAGGCCCATAACAACCATAAGTATGGCCTGTTATCCAACCAATATCAGCCGTGCACCACATAATGTCTTGTTCATGCAGATCAAAATTCCATTTTGCAGTCCAATAAGCCTGAACTACATAACCACCAGTTGCATGCACAACTCCTTTTGGCTTTCCAGTAGTTCCGCTTGTGTAAAGAATAAACAAAGGATGTTCTGAATCTAATGCTATAGCATCGCACTTTGAAGAAACTTTTTCAATTTCGTCTTCAAGAATTATGTCTTTTTTTGTTAGCTCTATTGAATTGCCTGCTCTTCTAACTACAAGAACTTTTCCAACCTTGGTTCCTTCGATGGCTTTGTCGGCTTGCTTTTTCAACTCTATTAACTTACCTCTTCTATAGTAGCCGTCTGCTGTTATGAGAATTTTAGCCCCAGAGTCTTTCAATCTTGTCTTTAAAGCTTCTGCACTAAAAGCAGAAAAAACTACAGTATGAATTGCACCGATTCTTGCACATGCTAGCATGCTTATTATAACTTCTGGAATCATCGGCAGATAAATAGCAACTACGTCTCCTTTTTTAATGCCAAGCTTCAATAATAAATTTGCCATTCTACAAACTTTCTCATAAAGCTCTTGATAGCTTATTTTTTTTGCTTTCTCTTCGATTGGCTCTGGAACCCAAATAAGAGCTGTCTTGTGTCCATTTTTTTGCAAATGCCTATCAAGACAATTGTAACATGCATTCAATTTTGCTCCAGAAAACCATTTAAAGAAAGGTAATTTTTCTTCATAAATTTTTTTCCATGGTTTTTGCCAAGTAATTCCTTTTTTTGCAAGTTCTGCCCAAAAAGCTAAAGGATTTTTATCTGCTTTTTCATAAATTTTAGCATCGGTAACATGGGCTTGCTTTTTCATTGCCTTAGAAGGCCAAAAAACATTTCCTTTTTTGATTACAAATTTTTTCTCTACACTCATTTTTAAAACAATATAGCAAAGATTAAAGCAACGGTCGACATCAATTTTATTAGAATGTTTAAAGAAGGACCTGCTGTATCTTTTAAAGGATCGCCTACTGTATCGCCTGTTACAACAGCTTCATGAAGCTCTTTACTTTTATTCTTCTGAAGCTCCACATATTTTTTTGCATTGTCAAGAGACGCGCCCGTGTTTGCCATAAAAACAGCTAGCAAGAAGCTAGAACCTATAGAACCTAAAAGTAAAGAGGCCAAAACTTCTTTACCGAATAAAAATCCGACAACAAAAGGAACTATAATCGATATGACAGAAGGTAAGATTAAAGCGCTTAAAGCATTTGATGTTGTAATTTTAATACATTCTATGTAATTTGGCTCTTCTTTGCCTTGAAGAATGTTTTTATTTTTGAACTGGTTTCTTATATTTTCAACAAGCTTTCCTGCACCAGAAACAACTGCTTTCAAGGTTAAAGAGCTGAATAAAAAAGGTAAAGCAACGCCGACAAATAGCATGGCAACATTTTCATGTTTTATTAGATTGACAAAATCTATTTTTGCGATAAGCAAATAAGTTGCAACAAGAGCCAAAGCCGTTAGAGCAGCCGAGCATATAGCAAAACCTTTGCCAATTGCCGCCATAGTGTTTCCGGCTTCATCCAAAAGCTCTGTTCTTTTTCTCGCTTCTTTTAGCTTACAAAACTCAGAAATTCCAGCAGCATTGTCTGCTATACTTCCATAAATATCAACTGCTATAACTACAGCCACGATCGAAAGCATGCCGACTGCACTCATCGCTATTCCATACAAACCAGCAAGTTTAAAGCTGAAGATTAAAGCAATTACAATGAATAATACAGGTAGCAGAGCGGAAATCATCCCATTTGCCAATCCACAAATTATACCCAAAGCAGCTCCTCTTCTTGAAGAAGAAGCAATTGTTTTTGTCGGCTTTAAATTAAAAGCAGTAAAATAATTCGTGTTGATTCCTATCGAAATGCCTGCAATCAATCCGAGAGCTATGCAATAAAAAACATTTTTTTGAAAAATAAAAAAAGAAACAATTGCAACAACAAGAGTAGCTACGAGAAAAGCAGAAAGCAACGCTTCGTGTATTTTATTACCTTTAACAAAGAAGCTTGCAAATATTGCAGCAGCAGAACCTATTGCAGCAAGAACCAAGGGAGCATAAACGTTCTCAAAAATTATTGCAGCTATTGCCATTGCAGCTATAATACTAGAGCAAAAACTTTCAAAAAGATCGGAACCCATGCCGGCTATATCTCCGACGTTATCGCCTACAAGATCCGCTACAACGGCAGGATTTCTAGGATCGTCCTCAGGAATTTTAACTTCGATCTTGCCTGTCAAGTCTGCAGCTATGTCTGCAGATTTTGTAAAAATTCCTCCACCGACACGCATGAACAAAGCAACAAAACTAGCGCCAAATGCAAAACCATACAAAACTTTTACTCCAAAAAGGAAATACAAAATAAGAATGCCAACAATTCCAAAAACTACAGCAAACAAGCTTGCGCACAAACCGGAAAAAAAAGCTATTCTTAAAGCTTGGTCCATGTTCGAGCGAGCGGCCTCGCTAACTTTTACATTGTTTTTTGTTGCAATTCTCATTCCTATGTTTCCTGCAACCAAAGAAAGAAAACTACCAAAAACAAAGGCTACCATCAGACTAGGGTTAAAAATTCCTAGAGCTATAGCAATGACGAGAATAAAAATAATAAGAATTTTATATTCTCCTGCCAAGAATGCAAAAGCCCCTTTCTGTATTTTCGAACTTACGTCTTGCATTTTTTTCGATCCAGAACTTTTTCGTGCTAAAAGCATAAGCTCGAGTGTTGCAAAAATTATAATCGAAATGAGCAAAAGTAACAACAAGTACATCATTTTACCTCTTTTAGATCTTGTAAAATTTTAAGATTTATAAAGTTTAAGTTAAGTCTTATTTTAGAAATTTTTATAAACACATCGTAGCTTAAGAATAAAAATGTTGACCGAACAAGAATTGAAAAAAATTAAAACATTGCTTGAACAAGCATCCAATCCATTATTCTTTTTTGACAATGACGTAGACGGTCTCGCGTCTTTTTTACTACTGAGAAGATTCTGCGGCAAAGGCAAAGGTGTAGCAATAAAAACTTTTCCAGAGCTTAGCGTAGTTTATGCAAGAAAACTTCGTGAGTTTAGACCAGATTTTGTTTTTCTTCTTGACAAACCTTTAATCGATATCGAATTTATAGAAGCAATGGAACAATTTTCTAGTTCTTTAGTATGGATAGATCATCATCCGCCTGAGCAAATTAAAAAGTTTGAGGAAAAGCTCAACAAAAATATTTTTTATTTCAATCCTTTACTGAATGGTCCTACAAACGAGCCTGTTACTTATTTATGCTACAATGCTGTCAATAGAAAAGAGGATGAATGGATAGCTTTGCTTGGCTGTCTTGCAGATTGGTTTATTCCTCCGTTTGCGCGAGAGTTTAGCGAAAAAAACAAAGAATTTTTCCCTTATACAGAAGATCCCGCAAAAGCTTTTTTTACAACTCCTGCAGGAAAATTAAGTAGAATACTCAACTTTGCTTTAAAGGATAGAACAACAAACATAGTAAAAATGATAAATGTTTTAATAAATGTTAAAAGCTATTCGGAATTGCTCGAGGAAAATCAGAAGACAAAAAACATATATCGAAGATTCAAAGAAATAAATAGAAAATACGAAAAGATTTTGGAAAGAGCTAAAAAATCTGCAAAACTTGGAAGACTCATTTTCTTCAAGTATAGCGGTCCATTGTCCTTATCTTCAGAACTAGCCAACGAACTTTTTTATTGTTATCAAGATAAAGTCGTTGTTGTCGCATATCTAAAAGGAACAAAAGCGAACGTTTCTATAAGAGGTCTCATCGATGTTCGCGACTTGACAGCGAAAGCATTGAAAGGCTTCGATGCAACTTTCGGCGGTCATAAAAATGCGTGTGGAGCTACAATAAACATTGAAGATCTCAACAAATTCAAAAATAATTTGTTGAGATTGCTTGCAAAATAGCTTCACAGAAAATGAAGCCTGTTAAGCATATTAAAATAAAAGAAAATATGAAGGTTTCTGAACTTGTAGAACAGATGAAAGATACGGCCTTTAATGCAAAAGCTATCGCAAAAGCAGTAGAAATTCTTCTTGAAGCGAAAAAAGAAAAATGCAAAATTTTTTGCGGCATGGCAGGCGCCTTGGTTCCTGGAGGCATGAGGCAAATCATAATCGACATGCTAAAAGAAAAAATAATCGACGTTTTTGTTACAACAGGAGCAAACTTAACGCATGATTTGATCGAAGCTTTGGGCTTAAAACACTATCAAGGCAGTGAAAAAGCAAACGATGTTGGGCTTTACAAAAAAGGGTATGATAGAATTTATAACGTTTACATGCAAAACAAAGTTTATCAAAGATTAGAAAAATTCTTTATAGAAAATTTTGAGGAATTGAATGCTGAAACAAATTCCGAGTTTTTACAAAATTTGGGAAGACTACTTAAGAAGAATGCTATTTACAATTCAATTCTTACAGCTTGCTATGAAAATAAAATTCCTGTTTTCTGTCCTGCCTTGAGCGATTCTGGAATAGGGTTGATGATATGGAGTATGCTCTTAAGAAAAAAAATACCAAAAATGAATGAATACAAAGATCTTGCCAAGTTCTTAGATCTTGCATGGTACAAGAAAAAAGCAGTTTTTTATGTTGGCGGCGGTGTGCCAAAAAATTACATACAACAAGCAATGCAATTTTCGTCTCCTGCTTTATACGGAGTTCAAATCAAAGTAGAGCATGAAAGTTTTGGCGGCTCATCCGGAGCAAGCTTAAAAGAAGGAATCAGCTGGGGCAAACTTCACAAAAAAGCAAAATTTGTCGACATCGAGTGCGATGCAACAATTGCCTTGCCATTAATATACGCTGCTCTGATCAGCAAAATAAAATGCAAAAAATAAAATTAATTTTCAAGCTCCTTTTTGCCTTTTTAATTTTGATTTCAATATGCGCAACTTCAGGCAAAGCTGAAACAAGCAAAACAACAGAAGCCGAATTGAGAATTTTCGGTACAATTTCAAGCAGCTCCAATGTCGAAGCCGAGCTTTTTGCTTTCCCTCGTAACACAACAACTCAGCAAGCTTTTATAGAAACAACACCGAAAGCAAAAATTACTGAAGAAAAAATTATTTTCGAACTTTCTCGATCTGAAAGTTTTGAAGTAATTGCAAACGTCACATCGACTTTCAACTTTATAAGAATCAAAAAAGCTCCTTTGCTAAATGCTAAATTTTCTACTTACCTAGAAGCAACAGAATACGTAGATTCTAATAACGTGTTAATAAAAAGCAAAGCTAAACAAATCGAAAACAATGTCAATAGCAGCAATGCTTTAGAGCTTTTGCACGAATTGGCAGAATATACTAGAAAAAATGTTCATTATAGTTTAGCATATTCACAACCACAAAAAGCATCTTGGATTTTAGAAAATAAAATAGGAGTTTGCAGTCATTACACAACTTTATTTATAGCTTTTTGCAGAGCTCTCAACATTCCCGCAAGATACGTAAGCGGCCTGGCTTACGAAAAAGAATTTGTCGAGCATGCTTGGGCCGAAGTTTATTTACCCGAATATGGTTGGATTCCCTACGACATAACTTTCGGCCAATATGGCTGGCTTGATGCTTCACATATTGTATTGAAATACAGCAAAGATCCAACAGAGCCTTCTATTAGATATCACTATACTGGAAAGCTAGAAGCAGAAAAGTTAAAAATCGACGCAAAAATCAAGGAGCCGAATCAAAAACAAGATTCAATAAAGATTCCATTCAAAATAAACTTAAAGCCATACAAAGACAAAGTTTCCTTGAACTCTTATGTTCCTTTAGAAGTCACTATAGAAAACGAAAACGATTTCTTCTTTTCTCTTCCGATTTACTTGACAGTAGCTCCTGGAAGTTACGGCGATACTTCACGCATAGTTTTTTTAAAACCGAAAGAAAAATCAAAAACTTTTTTTATAATTTACATTCCAAACTTAGTGCAATGCGTGCAAGGCTGTATTGCAAACATAACGGTAAAAGATTTTTTTAACAACACAGCAACAACAACAATCGAATTTTCAAAATTTTATCAAGCAATGACTCTTGAACAAGCGCAAGCCATTGTACAAAACAAGAATTTCGATTTTTTTTGCAGCACGGACAAAGAATATTACTACGAAAACGAAGAAGCAACTGTGAAATGTCTTGCGAGTTTTGAAAAAAAACAAAGTTTCCAAATATGCATAGAGCAATGTTTCAAATTTGAAAATCAAAATGCAAGCGTAGAATTTAAAATAAAAGCCACAGAAAAAATATGCCCTAAAATAAATTTTGAAAACAAAGTAGTAGAGAATTGTATAAACGTAGAAATTATAAAAAGACCTATTATCGAAATAGAAGAAATTCGAGCAAATTCCGTAAAGTTTGGAGAGCTGCTCAATTTCTCTATAAATTTATTGAGCAATGCTGACGTTGAAACCAAAATAGTTTTGAAAAGAAACGAAAAAAGAATTGGCGAAAACAATTTATCTGTAAAGAGAGGCAAGAATATGGTGATTTTAACTGTAAATACTTTAAAGTTAAAACCAGGGAAAAACGATCTTGAAATCTTGATAGCTTATGATGGCTACGAAACAAATAAGAATTTTTCTTTTTACATAGAAAATGTTGGTTTCTTCAAAAAAATTTTGCTGCTTCTCAAGTCAATAGAAATCTTTTAAAACTATTTTATCATTCCTCTAACATGGAAAAAAGCTACGAAGAGCTTTTAGACGAAGCTTACTCAAAGATAAAAAAAATAGAATATAGCGAAAGGTTTGAAGTTCCGGAAGTCGATTCTATGATAGAAGGCAATAAAACAATTGTTTTCAATTTTCTTCAGATATGCTCTACTTTAAGAAGAGCTCCAGAGCATCTTTCAAAATTTTTATCAAAAGAGCTTGCAACTCAAATTATAATCGAAAAAGAAAGAGCAATTTTCAACAGAAAACTTACTGCAGAACAAATAAATAAAAAAATTCTTGCATACACAAACGAATTTGTCATATGTCCTGAGTGCAAAAAACCAGACACAGAACTTATTAAAGAAAAAGGATTCATGTTCTTACATTGCTTAGCTTGCGGAGCAAAACATTCGGTAAGAGCAAAAATCGTATAAAATGTCTGTACTAATTAAAGTTCATGAAGTTTACAGAAAAATAGTTGCGGTATGTGACAAAGAATTGTTAGGCAAAAGATTCGAAGAAGGCAATTTACAGCTCGAAATAAATGAACGTTTTTATGGCGGCGAAGAATTGAGCGAGGAAAAAGCAATAAAGTTGTTGAGGAAAGCTTTTCAAGATGATGCTTGTTTTAACTTTGTCGGTAAAAACTCTGTAGAGCTTGGCATAAAAGCAGGCATTATAGACTCAAAATGCATTATCAAAATTCAAGGCGTTCCGCATGCATTGGCTCTACTTTGATATTTAATTTTTGCCAAAAGATAAGTTTTTAAATAATCTTGCAATGATCTTATAATGTTCAAACTCAATATTTCAGACAAAGGAAAAACTTATAAAGTAGAAACGAACAGCGAATTGTTTCTAGGAAAAAAATTAGGAGAAAAAATAAAAGGAGAAATCATTAAAGAAATCCCAGAGCTTGCAGATTACGAGCTCGAAATTACTGGCGCTTCTGATAATGCGGGCTTTCCTTGTTTGCCAAGCATCCATGGTACTGGTCGCAAAAGAGTGCTTTTAACAAGAGGTAAAGGAATGCGCGACAAAACAAAAGGTTTGCGTTTAAGAAAAACTGTACACGGCAATACTATAGACGAGACAATAGTGCAAATAAACCTGAAAGTTGTAAAGCACGGCGCAAAGCCTCTCGAAGAGATTTTCAAAAAGGAAGAAAATAAATGACGTCCTTTTAGAATAGTAAAACTTATAAAGCAAAAATTATTGCTAATTGTATGACGTATTGCTTTGTACTGCGAGCTTTGCGAGATAACACAGGGAAATTGTATCATCCAGACTGTGGACTTGATCTTAAAAGCTTTTACTGGTTTACAATTTCTAATAAATTTTCTGAAAGTGGGATAGCAAAACTAATAATCGGAATTGATGTAAAATATGTAGATTTGTCACAAATAAACGAAATAGTATTAGAAGCGACAAAAGAACAGTGGAATGAGAAAAAAACATTGGAAGCTATAATAAGCAGAGCTATAAAACAAGCAAAATCTTAAAAACTCATTCTTCTTGAAAATTTTTATGAAAAGTTTTAAGCAACCAGAACTCAACATAGGGCTTGTTGGCCACATAGACCATGGCAAAACAACTCTACTTTATCAACTTACCGGTGTCTGGGCAGACAAGCATTCCGAAGAGCTAAAAAGAGGCATTACCATCAAGCTAGGATATGCTGATACTATAATTAGTAAATGCAATAATTGTAATTTCTATACTATAAAAAAAGAATGTCCTTTATGCAAATCAAAAACAGAAGCTGTAAGATATGTGAGCTTCGTAGATGCTCCCGGTCACGAAATGCTTATGGCTACTATGCTAGGAGGAGCTGCAATTATCGATGCTGCTTTGCTTGTAATTGCTGCCAACGAACCTTTTCCTCAGCCGCAAACAAAAGAGCATCTTTTAGCGCTCGAAGCTAAAAACGTGAATCAAATAATAATCGTACAAAACAAAATCGACTTGGTAAGCAAGGAACAAGCTTTGGAGCAATACAGACAAATAAAAAATTTTATGAAAAACACAATAGCAAAAGACGCAAAAATAATTCCAGTGTGCGCACAACAAAATGTCAACATAAATTATTTGCTCGAAGAAATAACAAAGCTCAAAGTTCCTCCCCGTAACATAAATGCAGAACCTTTGTTTCTCGTCGCAAGAAGTTTCGATGTTAATCTTCCAGGAACAGAACCAAAAGACTTAAAAGGCGGTGTCCTCGGAGGAACGCTCAAACAAGGAAAGCTTAAAGTTAACGACATAATAGAAATTAAACCTGGAAGAACAATAAAACAGCATGATAAAGTTGTCTATGAAACGATAAAAACAAAAATTATAGGATTGAGAGCCGGACAAAATGATTTGCAAGAAGCCCTGCCTTCTGGCTCTTTAGCAATTCAAACTTCTTTAGATCCTTCTATGACAAAAGCAGACGCGCTTTCCGGCTGCGTAGTAGGTTTAGCAGGCTCGATGCCAGAAATAGCCTACAACGTCAAAATCAAATTTCATCTATTCAAAGAAATTGCAGGAACAAAAGAAAGTATGCAAATAGAACCACTAAAGGTAAAAGAACAATTGATGCTAAGCGTCAACACAACCACAACCATAGGAACCATTGAAAAGCTTTCCGGCGATGTTGCAGAATTTGTATTGAAAATTCCGATAGTTCCGTTCAAAGGTGCAAGAGTCGGAATTGCACGCAACTACAAAGGACATTGGCGTTTAATAGGTTATGGTGAAATTCTCTAACAATTTAAATCAGATTTTCGCTTTAATTCTAATAAACCTTGTTCCTTGGACGAACTCAGCTTTCAGCAAATCTTTTTCTCTTTAAAAGCAATGCGACAGAAAAAACAATAAAAGCAAGACAAAACCATTGACTAATTGCCAAGCCTGCAAAGTAGTGAGAAGCTTCATAAGCTCTTAAGAAATCGATAAAGAATCTTGCAACGCTGTAATACAATAAAAAAAGCAAAAAGATAGAACCATCAAAAAATTTCTTGTTTTGTTCTTTTTTCTTTTGAAGGCCTAAAAGAATGAAAAAAATAGTTAAATTTGCCACGAGCAAATAAAGCTGTGTTGGGTGTCTTGGAACATCTCCAGAAGTTTTTATAGCCCATGGCACATTTGTCTGAATGCCATAACAACACCAATTCAAAAAACAACCTGTTCGTCCGAGCGCTAATCCAAGAGCAACATAAGGTGCTAGAAGATCGAGCAAAAAAGGAAAGTTCAATTTATGCTTTCTAGCATAAAGCCACACAAAAAGTATAGCCAGAAATCCGCCCCAACTTGAGGAGCCTCCTTCGCTAAAGGCAAAAATTTTCATTGGCTCCTTAGAATAGTAGCTAAAATGAAGCAAAACATAAAGCAAACGAGTTCCTGCAAGAATACCGACTAAAATTAAAAGAGCTAAATTTAGAAAGTGATTTTCCTCTAATTTTCCCTTTACAGCACGTCTCGCAAGAAAGAAGCTAACAAGAAACGAAATTACAAAGAAGAAGCCCCAAGTATAAATTTTAAAACTTCCTATGCTAAACAAAACATGAATCGGTTCAAATTTTATCATTTTTTTAATTTAAAAAATAAAAAAGAAAAAACAAAAATTTATTTCTTCTTACCTTGGACAATACCGAAGATTCCGCCGATAAGTCCCAGTAGGCCACCAGATCCTATAATAGAGAAAATCAAAGTCAAAATGCCGCCTGTAGTGCACTTCTCTGGATTTTTCATCCAAGTGCTAAAAAATATTACCAAAGCTCCTGAAATTATGTACCAAATTCCTATTATGCTCATTGCAAGTCCTGCTCCACGAAAAAGATTTGCAACAGGCATTACACTACTTAGAACACCTGTGGCTTTAGCCAATACTGCAATAACAATGCCCCAAATGATTCCCAAAATACCTCCTATAAGTCCAAGGACAAAGCCTGCAGTGGAATTTCCCATTTGCACCTCCTTTTTGCTATTAAGAAAATCGGAATTTAAAAATCTTTTGAATCTCGGCACGTTTTTTAAGCAAGATAAAAATTAAAAGATATTGATTGTTCATAGCACCTATGCTTCAAAAAAATTTTATTCCTGAAGGAAAATCCGATTATCCTTTTTACATCAAAATTTTTAAACCCAAAAATCTTGAAAGCTAGATGAAATTTTTCCGTTGGCTATGGAAAAGCAATAGTTTACTAAGTTGGGTAATTTGGCTAGTTATAATTTTTATCGTTATAAAATTTCTTGTTTTTCCTTTCTTGGGCTTAATCTTCGGCACCAACATGCCTTTGGTAGTAGTAGAAGGCAACAGCATGCAACATGAAGGAAATTTTGAAAAATGGTTTTCTTTGCATGGCTCATGGTATGAAAAGAACAATATAACGAAGCAAGAAATTTTAGATTATTGGCCATACTTGAATGGATTGAATAAAGGAGATATTATAGTGCTCAAAGGTTCTAAAGAGTACAAAAAAGGTGAAATAATTGTTTTTCGTGCCGAAGGAAAAAAGACGCCGATAATTCACAGAATAGTTTCCATAAAAAATGAGTCAAACAAGACAATCTACTCAACAAAAGGCGATCGTAATGATGGTCAGCTTCTTGAAGAAATTGCAATAACGAAAGAGCAAATCGTAGGTAAAGCAATAGCTCGTGTTCCCGCATTGGGCTGGATAAAATTGTTTTTTGTCGAAATCTTGAAAATTTTTGTTTAAAAATCACTACTTTATGATTTAAATTTTTTTACGAAAGATTTTTAAATACAACAAAGATAAAGTAAGATCAAAACTAAAATGGAATTTTGTCCATCTTGTGGAACAATTTTAGTACAAAAAGGAAAAAAGTTTGCATGTCCAAAATGCAAGTATGTTGCAAAGGAAACTATAAAGTTAACCGCTTCTGAAAAAATTCAAGAAAAAGAGAAAATTGGCGTGCTAAAGGATGAAGAAAGTAGCGTATGGCCGACTGTAAAAGAAACATGCCCAAAATGTGGTAATGATGAAGCTTTTTTCCATAGCGTTCAAACTCGTTCTGGAGACGAAGGCGAGACTTCTTTCTTCAGATGCACAAAATGCCATTACACATGGCGCGAATACTCTTAATTTCTCAATCAAGTCTGTAAAGCTTTCATAAAACTTTATAAATTGAAGAAGAGTTATTTTTAAAGGGTCCGTAGCTCAGCTTGGCAGAGCACCGGCCTCTTAACTAGAGAAAGCCGGGTGTCGCGTGTTCGAAAACTGCGAAAATCACGCCGGACCCATACAAAAAATGCATTCAACGCAAAAAGAAAAAGCATATCACACAATTTTAGAAGCTATCGAAAAATCAAAAAGTATGTTTATTGTTGTCGAAGGTCGAAAAGACTTGCAAGCTCTTATCGATTTGGGCTTCAAAAGAAAAAACATTTTTGTATTGAACAATGGGAATTCTATCGAAAAGAACATAGAAAAGATTATCGAGTCCTCAAAAAGAAATCAAGTTTGCATTCTAACAGATTTTGACTCAGAAGGAAAAAAATTATACAGAATGATCAAACGCGAGCTAAGCAAAAATGGTGTAAAGGTTAACAACAAATTACGCCTACAACTTCTAAAAGAAAAAATCAGTCACATCGAAGGAATTGCAACTTTTTTGAAACACTACGAGTTTGCTATACGCAAATAACATTGACTAACTTTTGTAAATTTTAGTAAGTATTATTACTTCTTTTTGCTGCAATTTTTATTTTTGATAAAGTTGCTAGTGCATAAATCACAAAGCAATTTTCCTTTAATTTTTGTAACAATTCCTTGTACACCGCACTCTTCGCACTCGCCTTCTTCGCTCACGCATTTTTGTTCATTTATGTCTTTCCATCTTGATTCGTCAAAAAATTCAAAATTTTCAAAAGTTTTTCTTTTCATTTTTCCCTTAGCCCTTGGGAATTAGAAAAGAAAAAGTTTATATATGTAACGGATATAGAATATATTTTCTATATACTCAACTGTAAATTCTTCTGCAAATTGCATGAACGCCTTTGATCATACTCTTCAACTTTTCACATATCTCTGGAACGCCTCTTTTGTTCCAGTATTTGCTCAAAAGACTATCGATTTTTTCGATAATCTCGTGTTTTCTTTTTGCCAATTGTAGTGCAGAATTAACATCATTAAAATATCGTGCTTTCATAATTTGCACATAAACTTCTTCGATTTCTTGAAGCAATGCGCATACTTTTTCTCTAGCTTTTTTATCTTTATACAAACCTGTTCTCCAAAGAACATCGGCTATTTCTTTCATCCTATCGCTTACATACTCTAGATTATAATTTGTATGCCACAATCTAAAAAGATCATAAAGTTTGGAAAATTTTAGCGAGGAAGGATTTTCCAGTTTCTCCTTTAAAATTTTGTGAGAAAGGAAAAATAAACCATCTATATCATCATCTCTGCTTGTTATTTCTTCTACATCTTCCTTAGAAAGTTCACCTTTCTTGAATATTTCTATTATATCTTGAAAAATAGATTTTAGCATTACATCCATTCTAACGGTTATTTCTTCAAATTTTATAGTATCCGTATCGAGAAAAACTTTCGCTATTATTTCTCCTTTACTTTGCCTTATTATTTCCATGGCCATCAAATTTTTTATTATTTTTCTAATGAACTCTATTTTGGTTTGCAAATTGCCCACTATTTTAACTGTCGAAAAGTTGTTTAGATAAGCAGAAATTATTTCTCTTTTAATACTTCTTTCATCTTTTCCTTCAATAGAAATAGTAATTTCTCTGTCGACTTTTTCTTGTTTTTTCTCACGCGGTTGTATCACCAAATCGCCGTTGTCGTTTTGCGTCAAATAAATCAAGTCTCCCTTTTCTAGTTTATTCTTTTCTACCCACTCCCTAGGAAGCGAAACTACAAAAGAAGAATTTCCAAAACGAATTATTTTTCTAGCTTCCCTTTTCATTTCCCCTTAGCCATGGCTATGCACAGTTTAAAATCTATATATTTGTATATGCTTATATTTATAAAACTTACTATTCAGCCAATTAAGAAGTTAGTTTTCCTTTGCATCTTTCACAAAGATATCTATCGCCTACTTTATAAAGTAAATCATAAACACCACATTCACGGCATGGTCCCTCTCGAACCCACTTCATCTCATCGACAGTTCTAACTCTTCTCATTTTCTCTTCTTCTTCTGCAATTTTAATATTTTGTAAAGTTATGTCCGCAAGAGCAGGCTCGATTCTCAAAAGATCTTTCATCGTTAGCAAACCTATAACATTTTCGCCAACCGTTACAGGCAGCCATCTTATTTTCCTCCTTTTCATTATTCTACTTGCTTTCAAAATGTCGCTGCTAGGTTTTATCGTTATAACTCTTTTTGTCATTATCTTGCTTACTTTTTCTTTTAGCTTAACTCCTCTGGCAATAGCAGAAATTATATCTCCCTCGGTAACAATACCTTTTAATTTTTGACCTTCTTTAATTATTAAAGAACCGACTCTCTTTTTAGTCATAATTTTAGCACATTCGAGTATAGTAGTGTTTGGCGTTGCCGAAACAAAATTTCTAGTCATTATATCACCTACTTTTATGTTTGTTTTCATAACTTTTCTTATGCATTTTTTATTTAAATATTTTTTTGTTCTCTTTACATAAGTTCTTCAAAAATTAAATGAACTACTCGAATAACTTCATTCGAAGTTTTTTACTAGAAGCTTGTCGAGAATTGAGCGTAAAATTTTTAAACCCTATTTAAGAATTAATATAATACTAAAGGTTAAGGGTAAATTAATATTGCTGATAAAATTCTTTTGAAAAATGGTAGAAAAACAACCTGTTTTTATCTTGCCTGAAAACATACAAAGATTCTTAGGAAGAGATGCACAAAGAAATAACATACTTGCAGCTCGCTTGGTTGCAGAAACTGTCAAGACTACACTAGGGCCAAAAGGAATGGATAAGATGCTTGTTGATAGTATTGGCGATATTACTGTAACAAACGATGGCGTAACAATTCTCGAGGAAATGGAAATCGAGCATCCTGCGGCAAAGATGGTCGTTGAAATAGCAAAAACTCAAGAATCTGAAATAGGAGATGGAACAACCACTGCAGTAGTTTTGGCAGGCAAACTGCTTGAAAATGCGGAAAAACTTCTCGACGAGAAAATTCATCCTACCGTAATCGTTCGAGGCTATAGAATTGCTGCTGAAAAAGCTCAAGAATTCGCAAAAGAGGCTGCAATAAAAATCGATGAAAATCAAGAAGATCTGCTCAAGCAAATAGTCATGACAGCAATGACCGGAAAGGGAGCAGAGGTAGCAAAAGAAAAGCTGGCCGACATTATTGTCAAAGCTGTCAAAAAAGTCATGGAAAAAACAGACGAAGGCATTAAAGTACATCGTGATAATATAAAGCTTGAAAAGAAAAAAGGAGGAGGTGTAGAAGATACAGAGCTAATTGATGGAATAGTAATCGACAAAGGACGCGTTCATAGCGATATGCCGTCTCAAGTCAAGAAAGCAAAAATTGCATTGCTCGATTCTGCTCTTGAAATCAAAAATCCTGAAACAGACACAAAAATTTCTATAACAAGTCCAGAACAACTTCAAGCATTTCTAGATCAAGAAGAATCTATACTAAGAAATATGGTCGAAAAAATCAAAGCAACAGGAGCCAAAGTTGTTTTATGTCAAAAAGGTATAGATGATATAGCCCAATACTACTTGGCCAAAGCAAAAATTTTTGCTTGTCGTAGAGTAAAAAAAGAGGACATGGAAAAAATTGCAAAAGCAACGGGAGCAAAAATAGTAAGCAACATAAACGAGTTGAGCGAACAAGATTTAGGTTATGCTGAAATCGTCAAAGAAGTCAAAGAGGGCCAAGAAGAAGAAGGAATGACTTACATTATGGGATGCATAAATCCTAAAGCAGTAACAATCTTAATAAGAGGAGGCACAGAGCACGTCATAGACGAATTCGAGCGTGCTATTAAAGATGGCATAGGCGATGTTTCTGTTGCTTTAGAAAAAAGCTTGGTTGTGGCAGGAGGCGGCGCAATAGAAATAGAAATTGCAAAAAAATTGCGAGAATTTGCACAAACCATACCAGGCAGAGAGCAACTTGCAATAAATAGTTTTGCAGAAGCGCTCGAAATAATTCCAAGAACGATAGCCGAAAATGCGGGCTTAGACCCTATAGACGTTTTGACAGAACTAAAATCAAGGCACGAAAAAGGCGAAAAGTATATAGGGCTAGACGTTTCCTCGAGTGCTAAAAATTCTGGAGAATGCTGCGACACTTTGAAAAGAGGCATTATAGAGCCGCTTGAAATTAAAAACCAAGCAATAAAAAGCGCAAGCGAAGTTGCAATGATGATCTTGAGAATTGATGATGTCATAGCTGCAAGCAAACCAAGCTCATCGAGCGAAAAAGTACCAGAAGAAATGCCAGAATATTAAGGCTAAAATTCATAGAACTCAAAAATTTTAAATATTCTTTTTTCTTTTTGCTTTTAATGCGCTGGTAGTCTAGTAGTTAGGACGCTTCCCTGCCAATTAAAAAGCAGTTCGGAAGTGACCCGGGTGCGAATCCCGGCCAGCGCATACTTTGCATGTATCGCGTAACTTTGTGTTTAATAAAATATTTAAATACCAAGTTTCATTCTTAATAAAAAGAGAGCAAAATGTCTGAGGTTTATCCTGTATATGACACCAAAATAGTTCATTCTGGCATTTTCGATTTCAAAGATTTATACAATTTTCTTTACGAGTGGTTCCGCTCTTTAGAGTATGTCGTGCTTGAAGAAAAGTATTCTGAAAAGATAAAGCCTACCGGAAAAGAGGTAGAAATTTTGTGGTTGTGCTTAAAAAAAATAAACGATTACTTTAGATTCAAAATTAAAGTTAGAATTTTTATCATAAAGATGGTGGAAGTTGAAATTACAGAAGAAGGTGTAAAAATAAAGAAAGACAAAGGAGACATAGAAATCAAATTTGCCGGTTTTTTAGAAAAAGACTATGAAAACAAATGGGAACAAAGTCCTATAACAAAATTTTTGAGGGGTCTTTACGATAAATACATTATAAAAAGCAAAATAGAATCTTACGAAGACAAACTTGCAGAAGAGGTAGATGAAACTTCAGAACAAACAAAAGCATTTTTAGCTTTAGAAGGAAGAAAAGGTTTTTAAGTTGAAATTAAATCTTTTCTATCATCTCGCGTAACTTCTTAAGCTCTTCGATCGATTTTCCTTTTTTCTTAACTACTTCTTTAGCGACAGTCTTTTCTTTATCAAATTTAATTTCAATTTTTTCAAGCTCTCTAGCTTTCGGTACAATTGTTTCCGGAACTCTCGGCAACAAAGTTCTCAACTCAAAAAGTTTTTTGTATAGCCGAGAGTATGCTTCTGTCGCCTTTGTCAAATTTCTTGCATAACTTTCAGCTCTTTCAAAAAATTCTTTTGTAGCTTCAGAAAGTTCAACAACCTCTGATTTAATTTTTTTGAGTGCTTCTTTCGATTCTTGCAATTCGCTGTTGGAGACTTTTATAAAAACAGACATTTTTTACAACTTTGTAGAAAAATTTTTCTCCAGCACTTTCAATTGTTCTTTCAGCTCTTGAATTTCTTCTCGCCATTCCTCGAGCTTTTCCGCTTCTTTTTGCTTTATTTCTTCCAGCTTGCTTATGATTTCTTCAAGCTCCTGAAGTCTTTTACCTATGCTTAGAATAGTTTCTACTATTTCCTTGAAATTTTCTATTCTTATAAATACGGGCTTTTTAAGATCTGACTTTAACAATTTTTTTTCTTCTATAATTTCAGAAAACTCTTTCGGCTTGGATTGTTTTTCTTGTTCAAATAAAAAATTCTCGCTCGATTTCGCTATAGAAGGAAGCTCGAGCCCAAATTCTTCAGGACTGTAACCGGGCGGCTCTGGGATGATCGTCCTCTTTTTTTTGAACAACATTTTGGAAAAATTTAAATAATATCTCGAATTCTATTGAGTACAGAAATGGACGCATATAAACCTTTCTCGTCACTATATTATGACAAAAAAGAGGAAAAATGAAGTTGAGCAAGAAAGAAAGACAAGAAGTTTTCGAGCTCGTGAAAGAACTACTAAAGAAAATTGCGGGCAAGAATAGCGAAATTTTTGCCAAACTTCTTTACGAAAAGAAAAATGTCAATGAGTTCAAACTAGCGGAAGCGCTAAAGATGACCATAAACCAAGTTAGAAACATACTCTACAAAATGCTAGAGCACAATATTTTAAGTTTCACAAGAAAAAAAGACAAGAAAAAAGGATGGTATACTTATTATTGGACTCTGGAAACACAAAAAGCATTAGAGGCGCTTAAAAAATTCAAAATACAAGAAATTAAGCAATTAGAACAATTGATACACAACAGACAAATAAAAAAGTATTATGTTTGCCCAAACGAATGCTTGGAAATGACGACAGAAACTGCAATGCTTCACGACTTTGCATGCCCCGAATGCGGTACCCTTTTACAGCCATCAGACGAAGATAAAAAAATTAAGGAAATGACATCAAAAATAGAAATTTTGAAAAAAGAAATCGAAACAATCGAAGGATTTTTAAAAAGAGCACCAGAGGCCGAAAAAGTAAAAGAAAAAATAGAAAGGAAAAGTAAAAAAGTGAAAGAACAAAAAAAGTTGAAAAAAATAACAAGATTGAAAAGAAAAAAGAAATAAAATGTTTTACAAAAGAAAAAAGACTCTTAGCCTGACTATGATTATTATCTTAATCAATATTGTCACTTTTTTTATTGTGCTTCTTCTTGCTTCCTTCTTCGGAGAAAGCTTTTTTTATAAAATAGCCGTACAACCTGCAGCAATTTTGCAAGGAAAAAATTTATGGACTCTCGTATCGAATATGTTTGTCCATGCAAATTTTTTACATCTTTTCGTCAACATGCTAAGTCTTTTTTTCCTCGGAAATTTTCTTGAAAGATTGATAGGCAAAAAACGCTTTTTTTCAATTTACCTTATTTCTGGTATAGTTGCTTCGTTGTTTTTTGTTTTTTTAGCTCCGAGCTCGCAGCGCGAAATTCCTGCGGTCGGTGCTTCTGGAGCCATTTTCGGCGTAGCCGGTGTTTTGGCTCTATTAACACCGAGAATTCCAGTATACTTAATGTTCATTCCAATACCTATTCCGTTATGGATCGGGGTTATAATTGCACTCGCCGTCATGTGGATAGCAAGTATTGCCGTAGGACTTCCGGTAGGCAATACAGCTCATTTAGGAGGCTTGATAGCTGGAATCGTTTATGGCTATATTCTAAGAAAGAGGCATGCAAGAAAAGTTGCATTGCTAGATAGATTGTTTAGAAGAATGTATTAAGCTTAAAGTAAAGCGCAAAACAAGTTCACACTTTGCTCTACCTTTTTTACCTTCGTTGTTTTATTTTCTCAAAAAAATTCAATGCTGCAGGAACGATCAAGCAAAAAGGTTCTTCTACTTTTTTTCTTAAAAGTTTTGAAATTTTTCCGACCAAGATTTTTTCCTTTGACGTTCCGACTCTAGAAGCTACAATTATTTTCTTGTTCTTAAGCAGATTGTCTTTATCTGCCTTGTTCAACTGTTCGATTGCTTCTTTCAAACTAAGTCCTGGATCTACTAAAAGCAAAGTATGAGCATTTATACTTAAATTTTCTTTGATGACATCGTAAAAGCTCGTTGGCTTGTAATTTTCTTGCCATCTAGGCAAGGAAGTAGTCTTACCAAATTTGTAAAGCGATAGTCCGCAATTTGAAATTGCATTCAGTATTGAAACATTATGAATCACTTCTGCTTTGATTCTCTTTTTTTTAGCATCTTCGAGCAAAGCAAGATGCGTCGTAGCGCTCAGCGGATCTCCATAAACAAGCAAAGCAACATTGTGCTTTCTTGCTCTTTCGACTAAAAAATCGGATTCGACTTTATCGCGTCCTAAAATTATAATTTTCTTCTTGATTATATTTTCCAATTCGCTTATTTTGTAAGGTAAAGTTGTTGTATAAGTTTCTAAATAAACCTCTTCGCACTTTTCCAAGGCTTCCAATGCTTTCAAACTTATATCTTCCTTGTCAAGTCCTAAACCTATTAGGTAAAGCATTTTTCTGCAATCAATGCTGCAAGAGCAAGTAAAAACATAAAGATCATTGCTAGAAGAAGAAAAAGCAAAGTTTCACCATGCAAAAAGATCAAAGCAAAAAAAGAAATGATAGCACAACCAATCATAATTAATTTGAACCATTTAAGGCCAGCCTTGAGCTCTTCTTTGCATGAGTTTGCAATAAACAGACCAACGGGAAAACCCGATATTGCAACAAGAACTGCAAGAAGTTTTTGCCATATCATCCCATTCATAAAAAAGAGAATTTTATAAATTTTGCTTTTAACATTGTAGCATCATTTTTCCAAATTAAAAAATTCGATAGCATTCTCATCAGTTTGTTTTTCAACTTCAGCCAAAGGAATTTTTTTAATTTCTGCAATTTTTTCACAAACAATTTTAACATTCAAAGGGATGCCAAAATCTTGTCCAGGTTGGGCAAACCAAGGCGAGTCTGTTTCTAGCAGAATATGCTGAATCGGCATCGCCTTGGCTATTTTTTTTGCATTTTTTGATTTCAAAATGCCAGGACCTATCGAAACAAACCACCCATTTTCTTCAATCCTTTTCAACAGTTCTCTCGACTGAAAAAGATGCATCAAAACTTTTTTTCCTTGCATCTCATGCTGTTCGAGAAGTTCAACACAATCTTTGCTTGCTTCTCGTGAATGAACAACGAGCGGCAACGCAAGTTTTTTTGCAAGCTTAATAAATTCAGAGAAGAGCTGTTTTTGCTTTTCTTGCAATGACTCATCTTTTATTTCCCAATAATCCAAGCCTACTTCACCAATTGCAACAATCTCTTTTTTATGCTCTGAAATAAATTCAACGACCTTTTCTATTTCTTTTTCTTTTGCTTCAACAAATTCTGGATGAAAGCCTATGCAGATTCTAACAAAAGGCTTGAATTTTCGATAAATTTCTAAAGTTTTTTCTATATCGTCAGGATGTGCGCACGATGAAACAATAAAGCGGAGCTCTTCTCTCCATTTAGGAATAAAAAAATCTAGCTTGTTTTCAAATTCTTTCTGTTCAAGATGACAATGCGAATCTATCATCGAACGGGCCCGACAGGACTCGAACCTGCAACTCTCGGCTTTCTTTTTGCTAGAAGGCCGATGCTCTATCCTGTTGAGCTACGGGCCCAAGAAGAAAAAGTTTTCATTATTTTTAAAAGTTTTTTGACTAAGAGCGCTCTCTTTTTTTATTGAAAAATTGATAGATTTTCTCATAAATTTTTTTAAAAACTGTCTTATTTTGTTTTTTATTGTTCTTAGTTTCATCATAAGCATATAAATAAAACACGGGCCTTTCTTTAGCGAGAGCATTATAGATTACTTCATCGCCTTTTTCAATACATGTTTTCCAAAATTTTTCCCACAGTTCTAAAGAGTCCTTCATCAATTTTTCTTCTGTATAGCAAATGTGCTCCAAAATTTTTTTAATATTTTCAGCATATCCCAAATGTTTTTGCCAATACTTCCCAGCATTGTATTTTGCTAAAGCCTCTTCAGGCCTCTCGGAATGCTTCAACAAATCGTTCATGTGGGTTAAATAGATCTGCAGTGCAACATCGGGGTTATCTCTCAAAAACTCTTTTATATCGCCTTTAACATTTATTCTTAATTTTTTTGCATATGTTCTTGCTGTAGATGGCAAAGCATGAAAAGGGCCTCCTTCTTGATCTCTACCATAAATCTGATTAACCATGCTTTCCATCAACATGACAGCCAGCAAGACTTCCCAACTCCATCCTTTCAAAGTTTCTTGTTCTAACAAAACGTCTTTTACTGTTCTAAGAAAAATTTCCTCATTAAAAGAAAGTCGAGGGTTTGCTTTCATATATTTTTCAAATTTTTCTCTTTCTTTTTTATTTCCAGACTTCAACTTTTCCATCCACGCTAAAAAACCATCAAATCTGTTCCTAGCAAGTAAATAAGATATCATGATTTTTTCCTCCTTGCTAAGATTGTAACTCGGAATGCATTCAATGCCATACTGTTTGTTCGATTTTACTATCCTCAATGTTACTTCTGTCTTTTCCTCAAGATTTTTCTCTTTTTGAAGGCTTTTCTGTTCTGAATTTTTTATATCATACTTTTCTCTAGGGCTAGTACAAAGGTCTATCAACAGAATTGTCGATATACCTATAGCAAGCATATCTTTTTTTGCCATTTTTCTTTGTTATAACTATAAAGTTACAAAAATGAAGAATTTAAAAACTTTTCTATTGCTTCAATCACGAAAGGCTAAAAAAGCAAAAAATCAACGTCACTTTAAGATCTGTTCTTTTTTTGCTGTATAGAAGCACGGGGAGGGACTCGCACCCTCGAATATCCGCTTACCGCAAATACTACCGATTATTCTGCAGGCGGACGCCGTAGCTGCTGGGCCACCCGTGCACATAAATAACAATTCGAAGAGATTAAAAAATTTTTCTTTTAAAACTAGAAAAAATCAAAAGCTTCAATGTAAAGTCGGAATAATAAAAGAAATCATCGCTCTGCTGAAAAAAGGACTATGTAATAAAATTGCTAGATCTTCTCCTTCAGTTTCTGGAGTTATGGTAATCAAAGCTTTTTCAGCATCTACAATGCAAAATCTGCTATTTACTTTGATTTTTTTTACAGGCACCCCCAATGCTTTAGAAAGAGCAGAAAGTATATTGTTCTCTTCAGCATTACAGGCAACGAGAAGCCTGACGTTATCGTTTTTCAATTTTTCAAACAAAGGTTTCAAAAAATGGGCTCTTCTTTTTAGTTCTGTAATGGTCGAAACAAGAATCACTTCTTTTCTCGCTCCTGTAATCAACTCTTTCAAATGATTATAAATGTTTGCATTTCCTCTTATTGCTGAACTCAATTCTTTCGGATCTATAGGTTCAATTCCTTTGCTGTAAAGTTGCTCCAGCTCTTTGAATTCGGATAGGTTTTGCACATTGTTAAGCTCTTCGATGCGCTCTTTTGCTTCTTTCATAATATTGGTCTTCAATTTTTCTACAACCACTGCGGGCTTGACTGCTATGTATTTAATTGGCTTACCCAACTTGGCTATAACAAATCCTTGCTTCTCCAAACTTTTAAGAACGTCATACACTCTAGACCTTGGAACTCCACTAATTTCTGCAATTTCTCCTACGCTGGCTCCGTTTTTCGAAAGCAAAGCAAGCCATACCTTGCTCTCATAAACATTCAAACCAAAATAATACTTAACCTTTTTAATAAGTTCTTGTTTTTGTGTCATTTTTTCACCACTTTTTAAAGAATACATACTTTATAAATTTTTCTGTTTGTCATTACACAAAAGAGACAAAAAAATGGCTTTAAGCTTAGCAGCAAATGCACAGCTTTTCTCTAGCTCATAGCGCCGTTCTCGTTTCCAATTCTAAGCTCCACAGATAAGGATAGTATGTTCTTTCTATAGGGCTCTTTGCAAAAATATTTCTACTTAAAAGTAACAAAATAAAAAAATTTAAATACCTTATTTTTCTTAATTCTATTAGAAGTTGAATAAAATGGAAAAATATTATTACGGAATTTCTTCGAAAAAGAGCAAAGTGCTAAAAGAAGAAAAAATTCCTTACAAAGGCTCAGAAGTTTTAGTGGTACAAGCTAGGCTAACAAACGGGAGATGCTGGATTATTGTACCAGGATATATAATAGGAGAAGGAATTACAGAAAGAGGGATTCCTTTTGTTAAAGTAAAACCGATAACATCAGAAGAAGAAAGAAGTGACTTGGAAAAGCTTATACGAGAAGCAGAAGCAGGTTTTGAGGGACCGGTAATTTTTTGGTGGTAAACAGAAATTCAAAGAACGTCGAATTTTTGCGCTAGCAATTTCAATCCTTCGGAAATTTTTTGCGCTATTTTTAAAAATTTAATCAACCTATCATCGAAACATTTAAAAACTTTGTTAATACTTATACAATAATCGCATTACAAAAATGCACGTTCTACAGCCGAAGCATTCTGTGCTCAAACCAGAAGAAGCAAAAAAATTATTGGAAGAATTAAACATTAGTCCATTGCAATTACCGAAAATTAAAAAAAGCGATCCTGCTTTGCCAAAAGAGGCAAAAGTCGGAGATATAATAAAAATAGAAAGAAAATCAAAAGATAAAAAGACAATTTTTTATAGGGTCGTTGTTCCTTAATACATAAATCATGCTCTATTGCACATAAAATGCTGAATCACATCCTTGTAAAAAAGTACTTGGAACAACATTCTTTAATCGAGTCCAACATTAGATCTTTCAATGACTTTATAGAAAGAAGACTGCAAGAAATTGTCGATACAATCAACGAAGAAATTCCAAGAGAGGAAGTAGAACTTTGGCTCGGAAGAATTTCTGTTGGCAAACCACAAATCGTAGAAGCGGATGGATCTATTAGAGAAATCTTGCCTATAGAAGCAAAACTCAGAAAACTAACATATGCTGCTCCCATTTTTCTAGAAATAGGAGTAGGTAGTAAAGATTACACCAAAGTAGAAATAGGAAAAATTCCGATAATGGTCAAAAGCAAATTTTGTAATCTTTATGGCATGGGAGCCGAGGAGCTAATAAGACATCAAGAGGATCCTTACGATCCAGGAGGTTATTTCATAATCAACGGTAATTGTCGTGTTTTGGTTATGCTTGAAGAGCTAGCCCAAAATCAACCATTTGTTGAAGAAACGTCAAAAGGAACAACTTTAAGAATATTTTCTCAAAGAGGCAGCTACAGAATTCCGGTAACAATATACGAAAACACAGATGGAATAATAACAGTAAATTTCTCGAGGTTCAGAAACATTCCTGCCTTGTTGCTCATTAAAGCACTCGGCATTACAAAAGATGCTGAAATTGCTTCTTTAATAGGAAAAGAATCCGATACGTTGATAGTTAATTTTTATGAGTTTAGTCAAATAACTTCTGCAGAAGATGCTATTTTGAAAATAGGAGAGTATATGGAACTAGAAGGAACAAAAAAGGAAATAATCGATAGAGTGAAGCTAAGAATAGATTCTGCTTTTTTACCTCACATAGGAATGACTCAAGAAGCAAGAAAGGAAAAAGCAATAAATCTTTGCAAGCTAGTGAAATTTTTTATGCTTGCTAAAGAAGGCAAACTAAAGATAGACAAAGACCATTACGCAAACAAACGGGTAAGACTTAGCGGCGACTTGCTAACAGACTTGTTTAGAGTAAATTTAACCATCTTTATTCGCGACTTACAACACAGCTTGCAAAAAATTGCAAGAAAGAAAAAAGTTTATTCTATAAAAAGTCTTGCCAAGTCGACTCTTTTCTCGCATCGCATTGAAAGCGCTTTTGCTACAGGCGCTTGGATTGGCGAAAGAACTGGCGTTACGCAAAACATGGACAGAACCAATTGTCTTTCGATTTTATCGCAACTCCAACGTGTAATAAGTTTATTGCCTGGGGAACAAGAAAATTTCAAAGCGAGAACCTTGCATCCTACGCAATTCGGAAGATTTTGTCCTGTAGAAACACCAGAAGGACCTGAAATAGGTTTAAGAAAAAATCTTGCTTTGCTTGCAAGAGTAAGTACTGCCAGCGATTTGAATGAAAAAGCTTTTTATGCAGAACTAGAAAAGATTGGCTTGAAAAAAGAAGGAAGAATAGATGTTTACTTGAACGGTAAATTTTTTGGTTGTTGCGATGACGGCGAGGCCTTCGCGCAAAGAGTGAGAGAAAAAAGAAGAATGCAAGAACTGCCACAAGAACTGAGTGTTAGATATGAAAAAGCGATTGAAAGCGTCTTCTTAAGTACAGAGCCTGGCAGAGTTCTCAGGCCTTTGATAATTGTAAAAGATGGAAAGTCTTTGTTAAAGGAGACACACATAAAAGAACTTCAGGAAAATAAAATAGAATGGGATGAACTTATAAGAAGAGGAATTATAGAGTATGTAGACGCTGCAGAAGAAGACAATCTTTACGTTGCAATGCATGAGAATGAACTAACCGAAGAACACACACATCTCGAAATCGATCCTATAGCGATGTTTGGTCTCATAGCTTCTCTAATACCTTTCGCAAATCATGATCAAAGTGCAAGAATAAACAAAGTTGGCCGTTCTTTGAAGCAGTCTTTAGGAGTTTACGCAGCAAACTTCCTAAACTTGATAGACAGCGATGTAAGCTTATTGCATTATCCTCAAAAACCAATAGTAAAAAGTTTTGTTTACGACACTGTAAAGATGCATCCCGCTGGTCAAAATGTTGTTGTAGCGATCATGCCATATCAAGGCTATAATATGTCGGATGCCATTGTAATAAACAAAGCAAGTGTCGAAAGAGGGCTAGCCAGAAGTACTTTCTTCAGGCCATATACTGCTACAGAATTGCATTATACAGGCAATTTACAAGACAAGATTTGTATTCCTACAAAAGATGTCCGTGGCTATAGAACAGAAAAAGTTTACAGACACCTTGAAGAAGACGGTATAGTTTATCCTGAAGCAGAACTAGAAGAAGAAGAGGTAATCATAGGAAAAGTCTCGCCACCAAAGTTTATGCTAGAAATGGAAGAAATCTCTTTGGCAAAAGCAAAGAAAGAAAGTAGTGTTGCAGTAAGGCAAAGTGAAAAAGGCATAGTGGATAGTGTTTTCATAAGTGTAGACAATGAAGGCCGAAAAATAGTACACGTAAGAATGCGCGACAATAGGATTCCTGAAATAGGCGACAAATTTGCTTCCCCACATGGACAAAAAGGAGTTATAGGCGCAATTGTTCCAGAAGAAGATCTTCCTTTCACAAGCCAAGGAATAAGACCAGATTTAATTTTCAATCCTCATGGAATCCCTAGCAGAATGACTGTCGGCTATTTACTCGAATTGCTAGCCGGCAAACTAGCATGCTTACAAGGCAAGCCGATAGAAGCAACTTCTTTCGACAATCTTAAACCAGAAGATCTAGAGCAAGAGTTGTTGAAATTGGGTTTTAGGAAAGATGGAAAAGAAACTTTGTATGATGGCATTACAGGTAAGCCGATTGAAGCAAAAATCTTCATCGGAAACATGTACTACCTAAAGCTTAAGTACATGGTAGCAAACAAAATACAAGCAAGAGCAACTGGGAAAGTTACTCTGCTAACGAGACAGCCAGTAGAAGGAAGAGCAAAAGGCGGTGCTTTAAGACTTGGTGAGATGGAAAAAGATGCGCTAGTAGCTCATGGCGCAAGTCTTCTGCTAAAAGAAAGGTTCAGTTCCGATAATGTTGTCGTTTATATTTGCACAGAGTGCGGCGCTCTTACAAGCAAAACAAAGCTAAAGAAGAAAGTTCCTTGCAATGTTTGTGGTTCTTACAAAATAGAACCTGTAGAAATTTCTTATGCTTCAAAACTATTAATGGAAGAATTAATTTCGTTGCATATTTTCCCTCATTTCAAATTGAAAAATAAATATGAAGAGTAGAAAATGCAAGAGCCGATAACAAAGCAAATAAAAGAAATTCAATTCTCTTTATTTAGTCCTGAACAAATCAAAAAATTTGCTGCGGTAAAAATAGTTACTCCAGAACTATACGACATGGATGGTTATCCTGTAGACGGTGGTTTGATGGATTTGAGATTGGGCGTTATTACACCAGGAATAAGATGTAGAACTTGTGGAGGATTCATGAAAGAATGCTTAGGACATTTCGGCTACATAGAACTTGCAAGACCTGTTTTGCATATCAAATTTGTACCGCTCATAGAGTTGTGCCTTAAAACAACATGCCAAAAATGTGGAAGAATTCTTCTGAGCGAACAAGACATTAAAGAAAGAAGAATAGACAAAGCCAAAACAGTCAAGAAGTGTCCTCATTGTAATGCAAAACAAGAAAAAATCAAACTCGAAAAACCTTCTTCTTTTTACTTAGGCAAAAGAAGACTTTTTCCCAATGAAATTCGTGAAATGCTCGCAAGAATAAGCGATGAAGACTGCAAGATTTTAGGAATAAATCCAAAAGCATGTCGCCCTGAGTGGGCTGTATTGACTCTGCTGCTCGTGCCTCCTGTTACAACAAGACCTTCTATAACGCTAGAAACAGGAGAAAAAAGTGAAGACGACTTGACACATAAATTGTCTGACATTATAAGAGCAAACCAAAGACTATGGGAAAACTTGAATGCAGGCGCTCCAGAAGTCATAATAGAAGACTTGTGGGATCTTCTCCAGTATCATGTAACAACTTTTTTCGACAATACTATTTCGCAAGTCCCTCCTGCTCGCCACAGATCTGGTCAGCCACTGAAGACAATAACAGAAAGAATAAAAGGCAAGGAAGGCCGCATTAGACACAATCTAGCCGGCAAAAGAGTCAATTTCTCTTCGCGTACTGTAATAAGTCCCGATCCTTTTATAGAAATTAATGAAGTCGGCGTTCCTTACGAGGTTGCAAAAGTACTCAGCGTTCCAGAACGAGTAACTTCGACAAACATACAATATTTAAAAGAATTGATTAAATCACCATCCTATCCTGGGGCTACTGCAATCGTTCGTCCTGACGGAAAAAAGAAAAGAATAACGGAAGAAACAAGAGAGCAACTTGCAGAAGAAATAGATATAGGTTATGCTGTCGAAAGACATTTGCGTGATTATGACATAGTGCTTTTCAATAGACATCCTAGCTTGCACAGAGCAAGCATAATGGGTCACTTTGTTAGAGTGCTTCCAGGAAGAACTTTCAGGATTCATCCTGCAGCCTGTTTTCCATACAACGCTGATTTCGATGGAGACGAAATGAACATACATGCACCACAAACAGAAGAAGCGAGAGCGGAAGCAAAAGTCTTGCTCGAAATTAATCAGCACTTGATGAGTCCTAAAATAAACGCAAATGTTTTCGGCTGTGTCGATGATGCAATAACGGGTTTGTATTTGTTGAGCATAGCTGAAAACATAGAAAAAAAAGAAGCGCTACAATTGCTTGCAGAATGCGGCATCATTCTAGAAAAGCCATGGCAAAAAGAAAAAGTAAGCGGAAAAGAAATCCTTTCTGCAATAATGCCGAAAATAAATTTTGAAATGCGAAACAGAGCTTGCAGAAAAAAAAGTTGTCCTTATTTTAAAAATTGCAAAAAACAAGAATGTCCAAACAACGCTTATTTAATGATCAAAGAAGGCAAAATTTTAAGCGGATCTTTTGATGGTGAAGTTCTAGGAGTTGAAAAAAATACTTTAATAAGAGAGCTCGATAAAGAAATTGGAAGAAAAGCAACGATGTCTTTCTTAAAGAAAATTTTCTTGTTGGGCGCGCTTTATTTAACAAAGAGAGGTATCTCTATAGCATTGTCAGACATAGAAACCGGTAAAGAGACAGAAAAAAAAGTTCAAGATATTGTAGAAAATGCCTACAAGCAAGCTCGCGAGATTGTCGAAGCTTACGAGAAAAAAACATTGGAAATACTCCCAGGAAAAACTGCAGAAGAAACTCGTGAAATCAGACTATTGCAAGTACTCAACGCTGTTAGAACAGACGCAAGCGAAATTGTAGAAAAAAGTCTGAAAAGAGACAATCCGGCATATATCATGGTGTTGTGTGGTTCAAAAGGAAAATTAATTTATATTACACAAATGACAAATATCGTAGGCCAACAAGCTTTATGGGCCGAAAGAATTCATTTGGGCTACACCAATAGAACACTTTCTTTCTATAAGCCATACGATCTCTCGCCAAGAGCTCACGGATTTGTTCGTTCGAGTTTCTTGAAAGGACTCGAACCGGATGAATTTTTCTTTACATCCATAACAGGAAGAGACGGCTTAATGGACACTGCACTAAGAACTCCTCGTGCAGGCTATCTATCGAGAAGACTGATCAACGCGCTACAGGACATTCGTGTCGAGTATGATAAAACAGTTAGAGACTCCAACTCTAACATAATTCAATTCAGATATGGCGAAGATGACATAGACATAACTCGTGAGCACCTACAAGAAAAAGAAATCGCACCTGGCGAGGCGGTCGGAGTTATAACATCTCAAAGTATTGGCGAACCTAGTATGCAAATGACCCTAAATGTTTTCCACTTTGCAGGCATTTCTGAAATGCAAATCTCGGTAGGCTTGCCCAGATTAATAGAAATTTTCGATGCAAGGAAAGAGCCATCTACACCTTCGATGGAAATTTATCTAGAAAAAGAATTCAATAACGAAGAGGGAGCAAAAAAAATTGCTTCAAAAATAAAAGAAGTTACTCTTATGGATGTTGCAAAAGAAATAACCTTGGACTTTACAAATTCTAAAATAAATGTAGAGCTAAATAAAGATGTATTAAAAAATCTTAATTTGAGTGTTGACAAGATAATAGAATCCTTGAAGATGAAGCACATAAAAGTCAGCAAAAAAGATAATGCTCTAGAAATAAGAAGTAAAGAAGAGAAAGACTATAAGGGGCTTTACAAATTGAAAGAAAAATTGAAAAAAACTTTGGTTGCTGGCATTAAAAACATCAAACAAGTATTGCCGCGCAAAAAAGATAACGATTATGTTATTTTAACTGCAGGCTCAAATCTAAAAGAAGTAATGAATGTCAAAGGCGTGGACAAAGAAAGAACAACAACAAACAACATTTTTGAAATAGCATCTGTTTTAGGAATAGAAGCAGCAAGACAAGCCATAATCGAAGAAGCAAAAAAAGTAATAGAAAAGCACGGAATAAACATAGACGAAAAGCACATTAAACTTGTTGCAGATGCCATGACATCAAGCGGCGAGATTAAAGGAATTACAAGAGTGGGAATAATATCTGATAAATCTTCAATACTCGCACGCGCTTCTTTTGAAACTCCTATAAAGCATTTTGTTAATGCTGCAATAAATGGCGCTTCTGATCATCTTGTCAGTGTTGTTGAAAACATTATTCTAAACCAACCGGTCCCTATAGGAACGGGACTTCCTGGACTTCTAGTAAAGATAATAGACCAGCAAGCACTAGCGAGAAAATGAACCAGACGAGCGATCCAAAAATCAAGGAATTGCTTCAAGATCTAAAAGGTAAGACAATTTTCGGTTTGAAAAGGACTTTGAAGTTACTGAAAAAAGGAGAAGTACAAAAGATTTATCTTGCATCCGATGCGCCGCCATTGCCAAAATTCAACTTAAAAGAAAAAGTAGAGATAATCAAGCTGAATCAAAACAAAGAGGAGTTAAAAGAAATTTGTAGGAAAAAATTCAACATTTCTGTAATTTCTGTACTTAAAGAGCAAAAAGAGTAACAAAAACAGGCCAATAGATCATAACAAAAAATATATTGCACATAAAAAATGATTGAGTATGATTTTGAACTGGAAAAAATAATAAAAGAAATTAAAAAGCAAAGAGCAAAATTAGTTTTGTTACAATTGCCAGAAGCTTTGAAAGCAAAAGCACTAGAAATAGTTGACGAAATCGAATCAAAAACAAAGGCCAAATGCTTGATATGGCTTGGCTCTTGCTATGGGGCATGCGACATACCAAAGCTTGATCATGTCAAGCCAAAGATCGATTTGCTCATACACTTCGGCCATACAAAATTAACAAAAATCTTAAAGTGATTATGGAACAAAAACAGCCGCTGCAACAACGGTCGTCCATAGTCCATTCTTATCGCCAATAGCAGATTGTGCAATCGCCGTTGTCTTGAAAATTTTATCAGAAATTTTCCAAATCTCTTTCTTTTCGTCATAGCTTGCATCTGGATTGAATTCTACTCCGAGTGTAGATGCCAACATAGTTGCAGCCAAATCTTCGGCATAATCTTCGGCTTTATCGTCGGTCATCCCATAAGAATGATGTTCCGATAAGTAACCATAAGCATTTTCATCTGCAGGAACTGCACAGCCTATTGCTGCAACTATAAGCCTATTCGGCTCGTTCGTCGAGTTTGTAGACATTACACAGAACACGATTTCTCCTGGCTTCAATTCTTGCAATCCTTGCGATTTCGGAATTATCTTGCATCCTGGAGGTAAAATACTAGACACAGGAACAAGATTGAATTTTTCTATACCAGCGTCTCTCAAAGCAAGCTCAAAAGACTTCAATTGCTCTTTGTCTTTCCCTACACCTTTTGTAAAAAAAACTTTTTTCGGAACCACTTTTTTGTTTTTTACAAAATTAAAAATTAAAATTAATTTATTTTAAATTTGTTGATTTTTAAATCTTTTGCTTTTTTGAGTTTAAATCTTGACAACAAGATTCTTTCAAAAATTTTCAATTGTTTGAAATTTAAAATTTTTTCAGGATCAGAGGAAAAATTAGCAAAAATATAATCAATGCGATACTTTTTACACAACCTCAAGTTCTGAGCCATTCTTCCTAGCA